>NZ_MUEY01000002.1:0-322364 GCF_001995695.1 Salinivibrio sp. ML290
GAGCTCTCTAAAGGGTTGTTCTAGACTAGAACGTTGATAGGCAGGGTGTGTAAGCGCTGTGAGGCGTTGAGCTAACCTGTACTAATTGCCCGTGAGGCTTAACCATACAACACCCAAGAGGTTTTGGGTTGGACTTAAAATAAGCCAGTTGATTGTGGCGAGAACGAACAGCTTTCTAGGTTGATGGTTTTCACTTTTTAAAAAAGTGAAGACAAAACAAAATTTTGCTTGGCGACCATAGCGCTTTGGACCCACCTGACTCCATGCCGAACTCAGTAGTGAAACGAAGCAGCGCCGATGGTAGTGTGGGGTCTCCCCATGTGAGAGTAGGACATCGCCAGGCTTGCTTTCTTGTTTACAGATTTTTGGAAAAATCTGAGGGCAAAAAAGGATTTAATCATCAAAGCAGACTGACGTAAGACTTTGATGAAGCGTTTTCGCTGATATAGCTCAGTTGGTAGAGCGCACCCTTGGTAAGGGTGAGGTCGGCAGTTCAAATCTGCCTATCAGCACCAGGTTTTTCTTGGCGGCCATAGCGTAACGGCACCACCTGAACCCATGCCGAACTCAGAAGTGAAACGTTGCTGCGCCGATGGTAGTGTGGGGTCTCCCCATGTGAGAGTAGGTCACTGCCAAGAGTTATTTATAAGCCCTCCGCATTTGCGGGGGGCTTTTTTCGTTTTTGCCTCTCCTCATTGATCCTGTCTTTTCCTATGCTTAAACAACACTTGTGCAATGATTGATTATTGCTTGAGCTCGGTCAGTGGCTGCGTTATGTTATTAGATATCTGGACGTCTAAACATCCCTAGGAGGCAGTGATGCCGATTAAAATCCCGGATCAACTCCCCGCGACCAATATCCTGCGGCGCGAAAATATTTTCGTGATGACAGAAACCCGTGCGGTGAGTCAAAACATTCGCCCGCTGAAGGTGCTGCTACTTAACCTGATGCCGAAAAAAATCGAGACCGAAACGCAATTTATGCGTCTGCTTTCTAACAGTCCCTTGCAAGTGGATGTGGAGTTACTGCGGATAGATAATCGACCAAGCAAAAATACGCCTACCGAGCATCTTGATACCTTCTATCGTCAATTTGAGACTGTACGAACGCGCAACTTTGATGGTCTGATCGTGACGGGGGCACCGTTAGGACTGGTGCAGTTTGAGGACGTGATATATTGGGAGCACCTTCAAGATGTGATGAATTGGGCGCATAAGCACGTTACCTCAACCTTATATATTTGTTGGGCCGCGCAAGCAGGGTTAAAGTTGCTGTATGATTTACCCAAGAAAACCCGCAAAGAGAAGTTGTCAGGGGTTTACCGTCACCACATTAATGCTGAGTTATGCAAACACCCGCTATTACGCGGCTTTGATGATAGCTTCTTAGCGCCCCACTCACGCTATGCGGATTTTTCTCCGAGTTATCTGGCCGAACATACCGACCTCGATATTTTAGCCACGTCCAATGAAGCGGGTACCTATCTGGCGGCGACGAAAGATAAGCGCAATGTGTTTGTCACCGGTCATCCTGAGTATGATTCTCATACCCTGCATCATGAATACCATCGGGATTTAGAAGAAGGCATGGAGCCCGCGGTCCCCCTTAACTATTACCCAGATGACGATCCTTCGCAGCCACCGTATGTGAGTTGGCGCAGCCATGGGCATTTACTGTTTGCCAACTGGCTAAACTATTGTGTTTACCAGCAAACGCCCTTCGACTTGGATGCCTTTTCCGCGTCTAACTTTACCCTTGATGAATAAAAAAGCGCCCGCGGGCGCTTTTGGGTTAGGGACTCGGTTAGCTTTGATGTTTATCCATTTCGTCTTGTGCTGCGTTTGCTTTATCAACCATGCCTGTCATGGTTGAGCCTTGCACCAAAATGGAGAACACCACCACCGCATAGGTCATGATGAGGATCAGCTCGCGAACATCGATATTTTTTTCCGGCACCACCATGATGCCAGCGGGCACGGCCATTGCCATGGCCAACGCAAGCCCTCCGCGTAAGCCTCCCCAGCTTAATATACGTACTGCCCAAGGGTTATAGGTTCGAAAGCGCTTAAAGCCGAGGTAACACACTTTCACGCTAATAAACCGGGCGAGAAGCACAATAGGCACCACCGCCGCCATAATGATCCAGTCTTCTTTATGGAAACTGATTTGCAGCAAGCTAACCCCGATGAGGAGAAAGAGTAGGCTGTTAAGAAATTCATCGACCAGTTCCCAGAAGTGGTCGAGGTGATCTTCACTTTCTTTAGAAAAGCCAATAAAGCGGGTCCAGTTGCCAATCATAATCCCGGCAACCACCATTGCCAGCGGGCCAGAGACATGCAGCATATCGGCCAGGACATAGCCAGCGCTGGGGATAGCCAGCGTTAACAGCAATTCCATCGAGTGGTCGTTGGTGGCACAAATCAAGCGATGGAAAAGATAGCCAAGCACCAGGCCATATAAAATCCCGCCAACGGCTTCTTGTAAAAACAAGGCAATGGTACCGCCCACCGTCGGGTTGTTGTCGCCAAAGGCTAGGGTAAAAAGAGTCACAAAGATCACGATACCCACGCCATCGTTAAATAGCGATTCTCCCTCTATTTGTGTCGTGATCCGCATCGGTGCTTGCAGTTTTTTCACAATGGCGAGAACAGCAATGGGATCGGTCGGCGAGATCAGCGCGCCAAATAGCAGGCAGTAGAGATAATCGAAAGGAATACCGATCAGCTGAAACACGCCCCAGATACCGGTGCCGATTAAAAACACAGAGACCAATAGCCCGCCGATCACCAGGGTCGTGATCTCCCACTTTTGGTCGGAGAAAGAGGGAAGCTTGACACCAATTCCCCCCGCGAAGAGCAAAAAGCCGAGGACGCCTTTGAGCAAAAAGGTATCGAAGTGGATATCTGTCAGTATTTGCTCGGCCATGGTTTTGAGTGGAATGGCTTGGTATTGACCGGCGACCACTATCAACAAAGACAGTAGGAGCGAGCTGGCGGTGATGGCGATGGTGGTTTGTACTCGACTGATTTTACTATTAATAAAAGCGATAAAGATGGCTGCAGCAGCCATAAAGCTGAGGATTGCGTAAGTTGACATGCCGCTTCCTAGTACAACGAGGGAATGAAAAAATGTGTCAAAATATTAATAGAAATCGTTGTCAAAACGAACAGCTGAATTGAAATAGATCAAAATAAATTGTTATTTATAGACGTCTAGATTTCCATTTTCGCTGTGGTAGGATGAAATGACTGCAACGAGGAAGATGATAAGCGTAATAGTATGGACCGACTGACACAGCAACTGCGCGACCGTATTCTAGTGATCGATGGTGGCATGGGCACCATGATTCAGGGGTTAGGGCTCAATGAGGCCGATTATCGTGGCCAACGTTTTAAAGATTGGCACTGTGATGTGAAAGGCAACAATGATCTTTTGGTGCTGACTCAGCCTGATAAGATCGCTTCGCTACACAGTGATTACCTGGCCGCGGGCGCGGACATTATTGAAACTAACACCTTTAACGCCACCCAAATTGCGATGGCCGATTACGACATGCAGGCGCTGAGTGCGGAAATCAACGTAGCGGCAGCCCGGCTTGCGCGTGAGGTCGCTGATGCGTGGACGGCGAAAACGCCGGATAAACCCCGTTTTGTCGCGGGTGTGTTGGGGCCGACCAACCGAACGTGCTCAATCTCACCAGATGTGAATGACCCTGGGTTTCGCAATGTCAGCTTTGATCAGTTAGTCGACGTGTATGCCGAGTCCACCGAAGCGCTCATTGAGGGTGGGGTTGATATCATCATGTTGGAGACCATTTTTGATACCTTGAATGCCAAAGCCTGTGCGTTTGCGGTTGAAAAGGTCTTTGATGCCCGTGGGTTTCGCTTACCCATTATGATCTCCGGCACCATCACTGATGCGTCTGGACGCACCTTATCCGGACAAACGACCGCCGCCTTTTATCACTCGCTGCGCCATGTTGAGCCACTGTCGTTTGGCTTAAACTGCGCACTGGGGCCGGCTGAATTGCGCCAGTATGTCAAAGAGCTGAGCGACATTTGTGAGGGCTTTGTCTCCGTCCACCCTAATGCGGGGTTGCCCAACGCGTTTGGTGAGTATGACCTTTCTCCCGAAGAGATGGCGACACACATTGATGAGTGGGCGGCGTCAGGCTTTATCAATTTGGTCGGTGGTTGTTGTGGCACCACGCCTGAACATATTCAAGCGATTAGCGACGCGGTGAAAAAACATTCGCCACGCTCTCTGCCTGACCACCCTGTGGCCTGTCGCTTATCTGGGCTCGAGCCCCTGACCATTAATGCCGATAGCTTGTTCGTTAACGTGGGTGAGCGCACCAATGTGACTGGCTCAGCACGCTTTAAACGTTTAATCGTTGAAGAGCAATACGACGAGGCGCTGGAAGTGGCATTGCAGCAAGTGGAAAACGGCGCCCAAATCATCGATATCAATATGGATGAAGGCATGTTGGATGCCGAAAAGGCTATGGTGCGATTCCTCAATTTATGCGCGGCCGAGCCGGATATTGCCCGTGTGCCAGTGATGATTGACTCCTCTAAATGGGAAGTGATTGAAGCTGGCCTCAAGTGCATTCAAGGAAAAGGCATTGTCAATTCTATTTCGCTCAAAGAAGGAGAAGAGGCTTTTCTGCACCAAGCACGTTTAGTCCGTCGCTATGGCGCGGCGGTGATCGTGATGGCGTTTGACGAACAAGGTCAAGCCGATACTCAAGCGCGGAAAGTGGAAATCTGTACGCGCGCTTATCATCTTCTGGTCGAGCAAGTCGGCTTTCCGCCGGAAGATATTATCTTCGATCCCAACATTTTTGCGGTTGCTACCGGCATTGATGAGCACAATAACTACGCAGTCGATTTCATCAACGCCGTGGCCGACATTAAACAAACCCTGCCGCATGCCATGATCTCGGGCGGTGTCTCCAATGTGTCGTTTTCGTTTCGAGGTAACAACCCCGTCCGTGAGGCTATTCATGCGGTGTTTTTGTATCACTGCATCAAAAATGGCATGGATATGGGGATCGTCAACGCCGGTCAGTTAGCCATCTATGATGATTTAGCCGAGTCTTTGCGCTTGGCAGTAGAAGATGTGGTGCTCAACAAAGATGATGGCGCCACGGAGCGTTTATTGGAGATCGCCGACAGCTATCGCGATAGTGGGGAGAACGAGGTCGCGGAAACTGCGGAGTGGCGCAGTTGGCCGGTGGAAAAGCGGTTGGAACATGCACTGGTCAAAGGCATTACAGAGTTTATTGTTGAAGACACCGAGCTGGCTCGCGCCGCGGCAAGTAAACCTCTAGAAGTGATTGAAGGCCCACTGATGGCTGGCATGAACGTGGTCGGGGACTTGTTTGGTGAAGGCAAGATGTTCCTACCACAAGTGGTGAAGTCGGCACGGGTGATGAAGCAGGCGGTGGCTTACCTTGAGCCCTACATCAATGCTGAAAAGCAGCAAGGACAGACCAATGGCAAGATCTTGCTCGCCACGGTCAAAGGGGATGTGCATGACATTGGCAAAAACATTGTTGGCGTGGTGCTGCAATGTAATAACTTCGAGATTATTGATCTCGGCGTGATGGTGCCGACCGATAAAATCCTGTCGGTGGCGCGTGAGGAAAACGTCGATATTATTGGTTTATCAGGCCTGATTACCCCATCGTTAGATGAAATGGTGAACGTGGCGAAAGAGATGGAGCGCCAAGGGTTTGATATTCCTTTGCTTATTGGCGGCGCGACCACGTCCAAAGCCCATACCGCGGTGAAGATTGAACAGCATTACCATGCGCCCGTGGTCTATGTGCCCAACGCGTCACGTGCCGTGGGGGTGTGCTCATCGTTGCTGTCACAGACTCAGCGGCCGGATTTTGTGGCCCGTTTAGCCAAAGACTATGCGGCGGTGCGTGAGCAACATCAACGCAAAACGCCTCGAACCGCTCCCGTCACCCTTGAGCAGGCGCGGGACAATAAGTGGCAAACGGACTGGGCAAACTATGCTCCTCCGCAGCCGTTGAAGCCGGGCGTGCATGTTTACGATGATGTCTCGATAGCGACCTTACGTCAGTATATCGACTGGACACCCTTCTTTATGACGTGGTCACTCAGTGGCAAATTCCCGGCGATTTTGGATCACGAACTAGTGGGTGAGGAAGCGCGCCGTTTGTATCAAGACGCCAATGCTTGGCTCGATCGTTTCGAGGCAGAAGGCTTGGTCGCCGCGAAGGGAGTGTGTGGCCTTTTTCCTGCCAACAGCGTTGAGGATGATATTGAAGTCTATGATGATGGGTCTCGCCAAGCGACGCTCACCGTACTGAACCACTTGCGGCAGCAAACGAAAAAGCCACGTGGTGCCAACTATTGCTTGTCGGACTTTATTGCGCCAAAAAGCAGTGGCCAGCCGGATTGGATTGGCGCATTTGCGGTGACAGGTGGTATTGGCGAATATGCCTTGGCGGAAGAATACAAAGCGAAAGGGGATGATTATAACGCGATCATGATCCAGGCGGTCGCCGATAGACTCGCAGAAGCCTTTGCAGAGTACCTCCATCAGCAAATTCGGATTACCTTGTGGGGCTATGCGCCCGATGAGACGCTCGATAACGATGCGCTGATCCGCGAGCAATACCAAGGGATCCGGCCAGCGCCGGGTTATGCCGCCTGTCCTGAACACAGTGAGAAAGACAAAATTTGGCAATTGCTGTCGGTAGAAGCGCATACGGGGATGACACTTACCGAAAGCTATGCCATGTGGCCGGGGGCGTCGGTCTCAGGTTGGTATTTTTCCCACCCTGAGTCACGTTACTTTGCGGTGGCGAAGATCCAAAACGATCAGCGAGACAGCTACGCAGCACGCAAAGGGTGGAGCAGCGAAGAATCGGAAAAATGGCTAGGGCCGAACTTAAACGGCTAACGAAAGAAGCCAGCACATTGGCTGTGCTGGCTTTTTTATTATTCAAATAAGTCCGCGTGTAACCGCTGCACCACCTGGGTGGCATCGTCATCTTCAACCACAACACATACATTGTGGTTGCTGGCACCGTAGCAAATCATGCGTAGTTTATGTTGTGTTAAGGCACTGAACACCGGCGCTGTCGCGCCAGCAGTATGATTCATATCATTGCCAATCAGCGCTACCACCGCTAGGTTCTCGCAGATCTCGACATGACATAACTGGGTCAGCTCGGCGATAGCCGCTTGTGGCAGCTGCGGCGCGTCGCCCTGAGTGTTAGTTTGATCAAGGGTTAAAGCGACACTGACCTCCGAGGTGGTGATCAAGTCCACCGAGATTTCAAATCGTGCCAAAACCTCAAAGACTTTGGCCAAAAAACCATATGCATGGAACATGTTTAAGCTGGTTAGTGTCACCATGGTTTGGTTTCGTCGTAAGGCGACGGCACGAAACAGCGGTGCCGAGCGCGCTTGCTCGCGGATCCAGGTGCCGCCTTGCTCAGGCGCTCTCGCGGCCCCGACAAACACTGGTATATGTTGGCGCACTGCAGGCAGTAAGGTGGACGGGTGCAGGATTTTGGCACCAAACGTGGCCATTTCTGAGGCTTCGCTAAAACTAATCTCACTGATTGGGCGCGCTTGTTCGGCAATCCGCGGGTCGGTGGTATAAATCCCGGGCACATCGGTCCAAATGGCCAAACTCTCTGCGTCCACGGCTTCGGCGAACAGTGCTGCACTGTAGTCGCTACCACCACGGCCTAAGGTGGTGGTTTGTCCGTGGGCATCCGCGCCGATAAACCCTTGGGTGATCACTCGATGTGTGGCTAAATGCGGAAGCAATTGGTCGTGGCACTGTGTTCGCGTCTGTTGTGGGTCAGGCTGGGCACAGCCAAACTGGCTGTCGGTGCGCAGCAATTCACGCGCATCTACTCTCAAAGCGGTTATACCTCGGCTGTTGAGCAAATGGGTGAAAATATGGGTTGAGATCAGCTCGCCGCAGGCAACTAACGCATCCGTTAGCGCTGTGTCAGGAATGATGGCCGCTTTTTCGGCATACTCGGCAATGGCGAGATGCCAGTGTTCGACGGCTGCTTGCGTGTTTTGGCAATCAGGAAGTTGCTGCAATATTGCTTGGTGAATGGCATTAATGGCGTCCAACTTGGCTTGGCGCACGTCAGGGTCGTTGATCCCTTTTGCGAGCGCGACTAAATGATTGGTCACTCCGGCGCACGCACTGATCACGATTAAACGGGTTTGCGGGTTTTGCTCGATAACCGCGGCGCTTTGCTGCATCGCCTCTAGCGTCCCGACACTGGTGCCGCCAAACTTAGCGACTGAAATTGATGGTAACGGGTTCACGTCCTTTTCCCCTTTTGAGCTCGTGCTCATTGATTCAATATATTCAAAAGTCAGTGGGGAACATCAGAAGTCACATCGTGACCGCGATAAATACCGCGACAAGGTAGGAAGAGCAAACGGCAGGCATTCTGCCAGAAGCGCTCCACCTGTCTGTCCATATGGATGACAAGTGACAGCCTGAAGGATTCAGCCTTCAAGGCCGGCAGCGTATCGACCCCGCTCTTACGCCACCTCGGCATTGTCTCCCCTGGTTATCACGCTTAGGAGTGGGGCTCCGCCTGATAACTGCCTGAGAAATGCACCTCTTCTGCATGTTCAGTCATGGGTTGGTGACCGCATGAACAGTTTTAACATTACGGGTGTGGTCGCAGGGTGTCAACCGTGTTTTTGCTCTTGATGGGGGAGCACTGCCCAGCCCCCGCTTTGAATGAGTAAAAGGAGGCCATTGCGCCCTATCGGCACTGAAAAGAAACATAAATCGCCGCTAGCGATCACACAGTTCATGTGCCAGAGGCTAGGGGGATGGCGAAAAAATATGCTATAACGGTGAGCCTCGGTACCAACAACAAGGATTCGTGATGGCTCGTGCAATTTCCGATATTCAGTCTTTTCAACCCGTCGCTCGCACATTGATGGGGCCAGGGCCCTCTGACATTTACCCGTCGGTGCTGCAATCATTGAGCAAGCCGACATTGGGGCATCTTGACCCCTTATTCATTGGCATGATGGATGAGGTCAAGCAGCTACTGCAGTACGCTTTTCAAACCGACAATCCGTTTACCATTGCGGTCTCTGCACCTGGAAGTGCGGGGATGGAAGCCTGTTTTGTCAATTTGGTGGAGCCTGGCGACACAGTGATCGTCTGTCGCAATGGCGTGTTTGGCGACCGGATGCGAGAAAACGTGGAGCGTTGTGGTGCACATGCGGTGATGGTTGATGATGCCTGGGGCGCTCCGGTTAATCCTGAAAAGGTTGAAGCGGCCTTGAAGGCGCACCCGGAGGCTAGCATAGTCGCATTTGTCCACGCGGAGACGTCCACAGGCGCTTGCTCTGATGCACAGGCCCTTGCCACCTTGGCACGTGAACACGGCTGCCTCACTATTGTCGATGCGGTGACCTCACTAGGTGGAGTGCCGTTGAAGGTGGACGAGTGGCAATTAGATGCAGTCTATTCAGGCAGTCAAAAATGTTTGTCGTGTGTACCGGGCTTGTCGCCAGTGACATTCTCGCCCCGTGCAGTAGAAAAAATGCAGGCGCGGACTCACAAGGTGCAAAGCTGGTTTCTCGATCAAAGTTTGGTGCTGGGGTATTGGAGCGGCGACGGCAAACGTAGCTACCACCATACGGCACCCGTGAATAGTTTATATGCCCTACATGAAGCCCTGCTCAAACTGTATCACGAAGGGATTGAGAACGCGTGGCAACGCCACGATACCATGCATCAGCGTTTGAAAGCGGGATTGGACAATTTAGGGATTGGCTTTGTGGTCGATGAACCTTATCGTTTGCCCCAGCTTAACGCCGTTTATATTCCTGAGGGCGTGGATGATGCCGCCGTGCGCCAGCATTTACTTCACACCTATAACTTGGAAATTGGCGCTGGCCTCGGTGATTTGGCGGGTAAAGCTTGGCGAATCGGCTTAATGGGCTACGGCGCAAGGGATGAGAACATTGCCCTGTGCCTTAAAGCCCTTGAAGAGGCATTGCGCTAGGGCGTCGAATGATCCGGTAGGGTATGGCGGATTGTCCATACCTTCGCCGCGTTTGGATACAAGTAACGTGCTTCTTGCTGGATATCGCGAGCCCGCTGACGGTCACCGATTTGTAGGGCCACTTGATAGGCATGCTGATAGCCAGCAAAGCGTGGTCGTTGTGCGACTTGGCGCAATAATTGGTTAAGGTGTTGCTGGCGCTCAGTGTCAGACAGAGTTGCTAAATTAGCCTGAAAGTGACGGCTTTGTTGTGCGTGGGCCAGCTTTTGCTGCCACCATGGATGTTGCTGGTATAAGGCAAAACGTTGCGAGCTGAGTAAAGAGTCGCGCAAATAACGATTGGCCAAATATACGGACGACAGGCACACGAGTGTCGTGATGACGAGGGCAGTGATCACGGTGCGACTGGCCACACGTTGGCTGTAACCATGAGTGAGTACCGGGTAGCGGCGATATTTGCTGGTGAGGTTATCAAGCCAGTATAGCCAAAGGAGTAACAATACCCCATTGAACCACTGGGTGCCGCTTACCGGATAGATCATCAGTCCAGTGAGCGGAGGTAGCACTAAAGCAATCAAGATCCGCCGTGTCCCTGAGGGAGCACGAAGGATCCTGACGCCGAGCGCCATGATCACCAACACATAGCCCAATCCAATCAATAAGCCTCCTTCCAACAGCCAAAACAGCAGTGCACTGGGCAGGTTCACTGGACCAAGATGGCCGGGTTGTGAAGCAGAAAGCAACAGCAAGGCCTGCTTACCATTGCCCATGCCCACGCCGAAAAAG
Source organism: Salinivibrio sp. ML290 (assembly GCF_001995695.1). Lineage (NCBI taxonomy): Bacteria > Pseudomonadati > Pseudomonadota > Gammaproteobacteria > Vibrionales > Vibrionaceae > Salinivibrio > Salinivibrio sp. ML290. The sequence goes on from NZ_MUEY01000002.1 coordinate 10,836, forward strand.
GGCGTTGTTTGCCATTGTTGCCACGCTAATATCAACGCACGTCGCTCGCCGTCGCTTAGCCATTGCCAACTATCTTGACCACTGAGGGCAAATATCGCCAGGATCGCGCCGAGACAGACTGCCACAAGCCAAGCTTTGTGCTGGCGCCTGGAGGCAAAGCGACTCAAATAGGCTTGCTGTAACACGATGGCACACAACGCAAAGAGCAGCAGCAGGGGCTGGCCTTGCATCGCTAACACTGGAATAAAAACCAAGGGGGTGACGGCTAATAAGCTTTGGCTGATGGGATGGCGGTAGCGGCCACTCGGCTCTCTGGCGAGAATATACGCCGCTAAGGTGAGACCTGTAAGTAGCAGTGTGTGCGTGACCGCAGGGGGCAAGTGAGGCACCCAGTTGTTAAACATAAAAGGCGCCATGCCCGGTGGTGATTGATTGCCCAACACCGACAGTACCGCTAGCCAAGAGGCGAGTAAAAATACCCCGAGTAGCTTTTGCCGCTGCGAATGGTTAAAAACAAACTGTTGAAGGCTGGAGAAGAAACCGAGGCTAAGTATCAAGGCGGCCATGGCATAGCCGCTATTGAGTGCCTCAGCGTGTGGATAGTAATAAGGAATAATCGCCAGGCCCGTTGCCAAACCAAGCATCCAGGTTAGTCGGCTTGCCCGCCAAGTATGCTGACGCACGACTTCTAAGCAGGCAAACCCCAAGGTGAACGCGAGCGTTAACAAGGAAAGCGCCGCTGCAGGGTGGCGTATGCCAACCAGCGGGAGAGACACCGAGTACAGTGGTAAGCAGATCAACCACAAGGCCGCTAACGTTAGTAGAAATGGGGTTGTTAGCGGCTTTCGTATCACGCGACTCTGCGGCAGCGCTGAGGTCATTATCGCTCCAACATCGGTTTGAGGAAGTGAGCGGTGTGGCTACCCACCACATCCACGATCGCTTCCGGTGTACCTTGCGCGATGATTTCACCGCCGCCATTACCGCCCTCTGGCCCTAAGTCGATGATCCAGTCCGCGGTCTTTATCACATCCAGATTATGCTCAATCACCACGATAGTGTTGCCCTGTTCGCGCAAGCGGTGCAGGACATTAAGCAGTTGCTGAATATCATGGAAATGAAGTCCTGTGGTTGGTTCATCGAGGATGTAAAGCGTTTTACCCGTGTCACGCTTAGACAGCTCTCGTGCTAACTTGACCCGCTGTGCTTCACCCCCCGATAAGGTGGTGGCCGCTTGGCCAAGGCGAATATAGCTCAGGCCGACATCCATCAATGTTTGCAGTTTACGCTTGATAGCGGGCACGGCGTCGAAAAACTCACGTGCGTCCTCGACGGTCATCTCAAGGACTTCATCGATGGTTTTGCCTTTATAGCGTACTTCCAATGTTTCCCGGTTATAACGTTTACCTTTACACACATCACAAGGTACATACACATCGGGCAAGAAATGCATTTCCACTTTGATCACGCCATCACCTTGGCACGCTTCGCAGCGACCGCCGCGCACGTTAAAGCTAAAGCGGCCCACTTTATATCCGCGTGCCCGTGCCTCTTGGGTACCGGCAAACAGCTCACGGATCGGGGTAAAGATCCCCGTATAGGTGGCTGGGTTTGAGCGTGGGGTACGGCCAATGGGGCTTTGATCAATATCGATCACCTTGTCGAAATGTCCCAACCCATCAATCGACTCGTAAGGCGCGGGATCGGCGGTGGTCGCGCCGTTTAATTGCTGGTGGGCCACTTTAAAAAAGGTGTCATTGATAAGCGTTGACTTGCCTGAGCCTGACACGCCCGTCACGCAGGTAAGGAGTCCGACAGGTAGGTGGAGATCAACGTTTTTCAGGTTGTTGCCCGTCGCCCCTTTCAGCGTCAACATTTTGTTTGGGTCGCGCTCAATACGCTTTGCGGGAACCTCGATCGCTTGCTTTCCACTTAGATACTGACCTGTCAGTGACGACTCACTGGCGAGTATGTCCTCTAAACTGCCTTCGGCAACAATTTGACCACCATGTGCCCCGGCCCCCGGGCCAATATCAATGATGTAGTCGGCCGCGCGAATGGCATCTTCATCATGCTCGACCACCATGACAGTGTTCCCCAGATCGCGCAGATGCTCCAAGGTATCGAGCAAGCGGGCATTGTCACGCTGGTGCAGACCAATAGAGGGCTCATCCAGTACGTACATGACCCCCACCAAGCCCGCGCCAATTTGGCTGGCCAGTCGAATACGCTGTGCTTCACCGCCAGAGAGGGTATCGGCACTGCGCGATAAATTCAGGTAGTTAAGCCCCACATTGACCAAAAACCGTAGCCGGTCATGGATCTCTTTCATCACTTTTTCGGCAATCTTGGCGCGTTGCCCGGTCAAGGTCAGTTGTTCAAAGAAGTCCAGCGCCTGTTGAATGCTCAGCTCACAAATCTCGGGTAGATTGTGGCCGTCGATAAACACATGACGAGCTTCTTGGCGTAAGCGTGAGCCACCGCAGCTGGCACAGGGTTTGGTGGCGATATATTTGGCAAGCTCATCGCGCACAGCATTCGATTCGGTGTCGCGATAGCGACGCTCCATGTTATTGAGGATCCCCTCAAAGGGATGCTTACGTACGCGAATATCGCCCCGATCGTTGACGTATTTGAACTCGATCTCTTTTGGGCCGGAACCGTACAAGAGAATGTCCTGAACGGTGCCCGACAGATCCTGCCACGGCGTTTCCAAATCAAAGCCATAATGCTCAGACAGCGAGCGTAGCATTTGGAAGTAATAAAAGTTACGCCGATCCCAGCCGCGGATCGCCCCACCCGCGAGGCTGACGGCTGGATTTTGGAGAACGCGCTTAGGATCAAAATACTGTTGCACCCCCAAGCCGTCGCAGGTACCACAGGCACCGGCTGGGTTATTAAAGGAGAACAGGCGCGGTTCAAGCTCTTGCATGCTGTAACCGCAGTGTGGGCAGGCAAAGTTGGCGGAAAAAATGATCTCTTCCCCTTCACCGTCCATCCAACTGATCACCGCGCTGCCGCCTGTTAGCTCGAGCGCGGTCTCAAAAGATTCTGCCAAACGCTGTTGCTGATCATCGCGCACTTTAAAGCGATCGACCACCACCTCAATGGTGTGCTTTTTCTGCAGCTCGAGTGTCGGCGGATCGGATAGATCGCACACTTCGCCATTGATTCGGGCACGGATAAACCCTTGCGCAGCGAGGTTCTCCAGAGTCTTAACATGCTCCCCTTTACGGTTTTTAATGATCGGCGCGAGCAGCATCAGCTTGCTTCCTTCCGGCAGCGCAAGCACTTTATCGACCATCTGACTGACGGTCTGAGCCGCTAAGGTCACATCATGAGTGGGACAGCGTGGCTCGCCCACTCGCGCATACAGTAAGCGTAAGTAGTCATACACTTCAGTGATGGTGCCGACCGTTGAGCGCGGGTTATGCGAGGTGGACTTTTGCTCTATCGAGATCGCAGGTGACAGACCCTCGATATGGTCAACATCGGGTTTTTCCATTAAGGAGAGAAACTGGCGCGCATACGCTGACAAGGATTCAACGTAACGGCGCTGGCCTTCGGCGTATAGGGTGTCGAAGGCCAGCGATGATTTTCCCGAGCCAGATAGGCCGGTGATCACAATCAGTTTATCACGAGGAATGGTGAGGTTGATGTTTTTGAGGTTATGCGTGCGCGCGCCTCTGACGTCGATATTGTCCATTATTATCCTACTACTCAGTCAGCTCACTGGTTGGTCGCCTAGTATGGCACAGACATGACCATGACCAAATAAAAAGGCTGTATATTTACACAGCCTTTACTCGAAGGGAAAAACGCGCGATCCGACGCGGTTAACGTTATCGACGGTTTTTGACCGTCGCTTCGTCTTTGTTGCTTCCGCCAAGGTAGTGGTGCTTGTAGCAGTGATTGGTGGCTTCAATAAAGCCTTCTACGCTGCCACAGTCAAAGCGCTCGCCTTTAAATTTATACGCCAGTACACACCCTGACTGTGCTTGTTTGAGCAGCGCATCGGTGATCTGGACTTCGCCGTTTTTACCTGGCGGGGTCGTTTCTAACAGATCAAAGATATCTGGCGTTAAAATATACCGGCCAATAATAGCAAGATTGCTTGGCGCATCGCCGGGATCGGGTTTTTCCACCATGTTGTCTACGCGGAAAAGGTCATCTTTGATCTCTTGACCGGCAATGACACCATATTTATGGGTCTCATTTTCCGGGACTTCTTCCACCGCGACAATCGAGCAACGGAACTGGTTATATAGGGCGACCATTTGCTTGAGAACGCCATTGTCAGGATGGATGCAAAGATCATCGGCGAGCACGACAGCAAACGCTTCGTCGCCGACCAGATCGCGACCAGTTAAAATCGCATGTCCGAGTCCACGCATTTCGTGTTGGCGAATGTAAGTGAATGACGCTTTCTCTATGGTATTGCGAATGTCATCGAGTAACACTTCTTTGTTGGTGCCACTGATTTGATGCTCAAGCTCATAGTTTTTATCAAAATGATCCATGATGGCATGCTTGCCACGACCGGTGACAATACACATGCCGTTGATACCCGCTTCCAAGGCTTCATCCACGCCGTATTCAATCAAAGGCTTGTTGACCACTGGCATCATTTCTTTCGGCATCGACTTGGTTGCCGGTAAAAAGCGGGTGCCATAGCCAGCCGCTGGGAACAGACATTTTTTTATCATCTCAGATCCTTTCGTTTTTGTTGGGTGGCGAGCGGTTTATGACGCGGTCGACACCCCTAAGCGGGTTGTTAGCAAGCGGCTGCTAACAATGTTATCTGGGTCAATAGTTTGCTGGGTTCAGTGCGGCTAAGCAAGTACTGCGCGCCAACGCGGCCAGATAGCGTGACCGTCCCCGCGTTGCTTAGTCCGCATGGGCGGAAAAATACGCCATAAATGCATCGGTAAAGGTTGATAAGGACGCCGGTGGGAGGGCATTAATTCCCGCCGCCGCGGCGCGGCCACCGCCTGTTGTGAATTGCTCGGCCAACTGCGCCGCCCCAGTAGGACGATTTAACGGGGCACGAATACTGACCATCCATTCTCCTCCTGGCATCGGCGTGAGCACGGCATGGGCTCTATCAGGATGGCGGTTGGCTAATTGGTTGCCAAACATGCCACTTATTCGGCGTGCCCAAGCGGCATCGGGAAGCTGATACACCTGTGCGTTTTCATCGCCCAGCGCCGGGGTTAGGGTTTGCGCATGCGCCCGGTCGCTTTGATACGCGTCAGCCAGTGCCACCACGATGTCCGGATAAGCGTGCATAAAAGCATCGGGGGTCGAAAAACCACACAGGTGACGATATAACACCGCGGGGGGCATAATGAGGTCATCCAAGCTCGCGCCATAGCTGTTGTAGTTGAGATAGTGGCCGAGCTGTGCCAGCCGCGCGCGCGTTTGCTCGTCAATACCCGACTGTCGAGCAAGGGCATTTGCAGTGCGATCCAGATTATCGCCATACGCGCCAACTAACGCCCATTCTCGATACTGCCCACCGAGAAGTTTATCGATAATAAGCGCGGTACAGGTGTTAGCACTGGTATGAATATGTGCGTCTAACAAAGGCGAATCTGGGATGGGACCACTTTGATGGTGATCAGCATAGAACACGCGCGTGCCAGCCGCGAGTAATCTCGCGAGTGCGTCTTGGTTCTTCGCCATAGAAACATCGAGTACTGTGGCCTGCTCGGGGCCTGTGGGCACTTGCTTTAACAGAGCAATATCGCGTTTAACCCCCGTAATTAACGTGGTGGCTTGTGGGTGTGCTAAGCGCCATTGCACCAGCGCGGTAAGCCCATCGGCATCACCGTTAAAGACATCAAATCCCATCCTGTGATTCCTTTTTAACTGAGTAACGTGACATCCTACCTTGATGGGTGAGCTTGACCCAACTAGCGGTGATCGTCGTCGGTGCCAGGATAGGCCTCAAGCCCCGTGGAGCCAATTAGGGATAAGTTGTTTTTCGCCCAAAACACGGCTTGTACTCGGTTTTTAACATTGATTTTCTTAAACACGTTATAAAGGTGCGACTTAACGGTATGCTCACTGACGTCCAATGCACGGGCAATGTCTTGGTTAGAGGCGCCCGTGACAAGGTGGCGTAGGATTTGTTGCTCGCGGTTGGTCAGGACAATGGCCTGCTCATCGATCGCTTGTTGGTGGTGCTGCTGATAATAGTGAATTAACGCGGCCATTTTGTGACGGGGTAGCCAGTACTCGCCAGAGAACATTTTTTCGATGCCATAACATAGGTGGCGGATCTCATCTTCTTTTTTAAAGACCCCTTTGATAAATGGCCAGCTGGCGAGTTCTTTGGCACTTAAGTCATGTGCATTGAGCAGCGCAAAGACATGTTGGTCGGCAAAGGGGATCAGCGATTGTTTTAGCTGCTCGGTGGCAATGTCATCAAAGGCGTTTAAGTCTACCAACACTAAACCGGGTCGTGCGGTGAGCTTGTCAGTGATCGCATCGGGCGTCACGAGCTCAACCTCGCTATGAATTGCTTTTTCTAAGCATGTCATCAGTGCAGACACAGACATGCTGGGCTGAGAAATAAGAAGCAGTGTGTAACTATCTGAGGTGGTTTCGGCCTGGTTCATAAGCATCCTACTGATGATGACTCAACATGCGTATCCGTGTGACGTCAGTGGGGTGATCACCGACGTCAAGGCTGGGCAAGCTTTCCATCAGTCTAAACCATTTTTATCTTTAAGGTATACGCTGCGAGTGATAACCCATTGTGCTGACGCTTTAACTGCAGAATATGGAAACAGATCGCGTGGAAAAGCTTCGAACCTCTGGGGTGCTCGTGCTAGACTTCCTCCTTATTTATCCAGTTTGCGAAATCGTTTCGCGCGCAACCAAGAACAGTGGGAGTCACCTATGGCCAGCCGTGGCATAAACAAAGTCATCTTGATTGGTAATTTGGGCAACGATCCGGAAATCCGTTACCTCCCCAACGGCGGTGCGGTGGCGAACCTCAGCCTCGCGACCTCAGAGTCATGGCGTGATAAAAACACCGGTGAGATGCGTGAGAAAACAGAGTGGCACCGTGTTGTGCTGTTCGGTAAAACCGCCGAAGTCGCGGGTGAGTATCTGCGCAAAGGCTCTCAGGTGTATATCGAAGGCCAACTGCAGACACGCAAGTGGCAAGACCAAAACGGGCAAGACCGTTATACCACGGAAGTCGCGGTACAACCGTTTAGTGGCAGCATGCAAATGCTGGGTGGCCGTGGTGGTCAGAGCCAAGGTCAGCCCATGCAGCAGTCACCGCAGCAGCAAGGTGGATGGGGACAGCCTCAGCAGCCTCAACAACCACAGCAAAACTTTAACCAACAGCCACCGCAGCAGTCGGCACCACAGCCACAGTCGCAACCTCAGCAGCAATACAACGATCTGCCTGATTTTGACGACGATATTCCGTTCTAAAACGGACTGCGTTAAGTGGCGAGTCAACGCCAACGTGGTTGAAACGAAAAAGCCCCTGTTGGGGCTTTTTGCTTTTTGACGTGGTCGGTTACTGAACGGGCTGGGTTAGGCGACACCAGGGCCCGCTTTTAAAAAGTGCGGCAATTGCGCCGGCGTTGGGCATTTTAACTGGCCCATTACTTGGGTCATTTGTTGGGTGAGCATGTCTATCGCATGTTCCCCCCCATGATGGCCCAACGCGCCACAGGCATAGACAAAAGTGCGGCCCAGCAGGGTGAAGTCGGCGCCCATGGCCATCGCTTGGGCCACATTTCCGCCGCTTTGTACGCCACTGTCCATCAGCAGTTTAATCTTGTCACCATATAAGCGCTTGATGGTTTGAATGGTATCCAGTGGCGACTCGCCAACATCTAACTGACGTCCCCCATGGTTGGATAAGACCACCGCGTCGGCACCGAGCGCAACCGCTTGTTTGACATCGTCTGGGTTGACCAAGCCTTTTAATACCAAGGGGCCGTCCCAGTTATCGCGGATCACCTTGAGGCTGTCGAAGTCGACGGCGCCCATCACCGTATTGTTCATAAAGTTCGCCAGTTCGCTGGTGGGCATGTTTTTTGGCATGTAAGGCTTGAGGGTTTGCATCTCAGGCACGCCAGCCAGTAACGTCTGCCAGCTCCATGCCGGACACTGCATCATTTGCACGATATTGCGCAGGTTCATTTTCGGCGGCATCGCCAAGCCATTTTTTATATCGCGCGGGCGATAACCGAAGGTCGGCACATCCACAGTGACGACCAGCACTTTATACCCTGCACTTTTAATGCGACCCATGAGATCTTTACGGATCTTGGCATCCGTTGGGTTATAGAGTTGATACCACGCCGTTCCCTCAGAGATCTCGGCGATGGTCTCAAGACTCGCTGAGGATACGGTGCTGAGCACATAAGGAAGCTTTGCTTGATAGGCCGCTTTTGCCAAAATTTCCGGCGCCTTGGGCCACATTAACCCTTGAAGTCCGACGGGGGCGACGCCAAAAGGCGCGGCATAGCGTTGGCCAAATAACTCGACGGATAAGTCGATCTCTGGGGTAGGCGCAAGCAAGTCAGACTGCAGTTTTACGTGTTCAAACGCCCCGGCATTGTGCGCCACGCCAATTTCATCGTGACAACCGCCGCAAAGATAATCAAAGGCGAAGGCTGGGATACGCCGTTTTGCTGCACGTTTAAGCGAGGGGGTATCGGGGTACTTAGGATTATAATAGGCCATGAATATTGCACGTTGTTGAGGTGAGTGTCTTGTCTCACCCTAGCGCAGTGATTGTTATCGATATATAGATAAAAGATAAAATACTTTTTCCAAAATCGGCTAAGCCCCGATGATAGTTGGCGTTACCTCTTGCTTTATCTGCACACTAAACGTACAAATCTTTAACTTTCTGTTTAATAAAATCGATAAATAATTTGGTTTTGGTGTGGTTGTATTCCAGCTTAGGGTAGTAGGCGTAGGCCGATAATCGTGGTTGCTTTAGGGCTGGTAGCACCGGGACCAATAAGCCTTGGTCGATTTCTTTTTGCACCGTCCCGGCGCCCCCTAAAATGATCCCCATGCCAATCACCGCGGCACTGACCAAGGCTTCAGGGTTGGGTGAGACAAAATTACCGGACAATTGTAAGCGGGTGCCATCTTCAAACACCCGCTCTTGAGGCTGATGCGAATTACCGTAAAGCAAAATATTATGCTGGGTAAGTTGCGCTGGCGTGGTGATGGGCGGATGGCGCTCGAGGTAGGCAGGGGCAGCAAAAAAGCCAGGTTGAAAATCAAATAATTTGGCGGCGATGTAGCTGGCGGAGTTAAAGTACTCGAGTTCACGACTGATCACCACGTCCAGATTCAGATCCGGCAGCTGGCCAGGGGTGAGGGTGGTGAGTTCGACTTTGATTTTCGGATAAATCTCAAGAAACTCAGCAATAAAGTTGACCAGAAAGCGGTTCCCTGTCACCAATGGCGCACCGATACGCAATACACCACTGACCTCACCAAAGGTGGAGGTGGTCTCACTGACTAATTGTTGCCAGTCATCGACCCACGTCTTGGCGCGGTGGTAGAAGAGATCACCCGCATCTGTCATCGACAAACTGCGTGTAGTGCGTTTGAGCAATTGAACCCCCAGTTGGCGTTCTAGCCAGCTTAGGCGTTTTGACAGGGCAGAACTTGAGGTGTGTAGCTTGGTGGCCGCTTGGGCCAACGAGCCATGATCCACCACGCAGATAAAGCTTTGTGTACAGGTAATCCAGTCCATGAGTCCTCGTTGCGTAAAAAGACAGCCACCGATTCGTGGTCTAGGCATTCACATTATGATAACCAAGCCTGATAATAGCGGCTACTAGCCCCCAAAGGCGACCCAAGTCAGCAGAGAATCATGGATAGAACAGCCAGTGCGATCAAAGTCAGCGGTATGAAGCTGACCAACCGACTCGTTGCATTTGTCACGCTTATTGTGGTGTGTGCCATTTTTGTGTTGTTTATCGGCGGTGCGATCAGCTTCCGCCAATTGGGGATTGATTTCATCTCGCATTATGTTGACGGCATGGTTGAGGTGATTGATCAAGAGATGGCCAGTGACCAGCGTGATAACCAATACTTTTCGCGCTGGCTTCCCAAGATGCTTAAAGCCAGTGACGTGACGTCCCTCACTATCTACTCGGACGCTGGGATCTTGTATCAATATGAGCAAATTCAATACCAGGCGGTGACCAATCAACAGGTAATCTCTCGTGATATACCGCTCGATAGCAACCCAGGGTTTGCGGTCAAACTGACCTTTGTGCCGCCGTATGCGGAGTTTGCCTATTCCATTGGTCCATTGTCCTCCTTATCGGCGGCGATTTTGGTGATTGTCTTGGGGCTCACATGGGGGATCCGTTGGCTCCGGCGTCAGCTGTATGGCAGTGAGGTGCTTGAGCAGCGTGGCCGACTGATCTTAGCGGGGCGACTCGATGATGCGCAGCAAGGTGATAGCCGCGAGTGGCCGATCCCGGCAAGCGCGGCGTTAACGCAACTGATCGAAGAGCTTAAAGAAGCGCGCCAAGAGCGTAGTCGTTTTGACACCTTTATTCGCACCAACACCTTCTTAGACCAACTCACCGGCGCCGCGAATCGCGTGATGTTTGATAATCGCTTGCACACACTAGCCAGTGATGATGCCAGCCAAGGCAGTGTGATCCTAGTGAGGGTGGCGGAATGGGAAGATCTGGTGGCGCAGCACGGGCAAGAAGCCGCCGATCAATTGATTCAAGCGATTGGCAATGTTCTGTCGAATGCGATTCAGCGTTTTCCGGATGCCGTGTTGGCACGTTATTTTGCCTCGGATTTTGCCATTTTGCTGGTCAACCAAGCGGGAGAAGAAGTGCATCCCTTTTTAGCGCAAATCACCAATGCGTTAGATAAACTCGCGCCACCCGAGGCGTTGGATCAAGATAATTGGTTCCACCTTGGGATGACCTCATTTGGCGCCAGTGAGCGACGTGGGCGACTAATGGATGAAGCTGAACGTGCACTTAAAGCGGCGGCGCTAACCGGCCAGAATGGTTGGTCACAGTTCGACAAACAACTAAGCCAACTGGATAAACGTGGTAGTGTACGTTGGCGCACCTTACTCGAGTCGGTGATGGCAGGAGAGGGACCGATGCTTTATCGCCAACCGGTGTTTGCGCGAGATGGCAAAACCCGCCTTCATTATGAACTTTTAGGCCGAATTAAGGACGAAAAAGGCAAGGTGCTTAAGGCCTCGCGCTTTTGGCCAGGGGTCGAATGGGTTGGCATGGACGTGGCGTTTGACAAGGCGACCGTGGGTCGCGCGCTGTGGTGGCTAAAAACGCGTGATTACATCGATAACTACGCCGTCAATGTAAGTGCGTACTCACTTTGTCAACGTGAGTTTGTGGTGTGGTTGCGCGATATGTTGTTACAAACGCCAAGAAGTACATTGAATCGCTTACTGGTGGAAGTGTCTGAAGGCGCTTTGGTTTCACACTTTGATGCGGCGCGGCCTTGCTTACGAATGATTGCCGCGTTAGGGTGCCGTCTAGTTGTTGACCAAGCAGGTAGAACGATAGTAAGCACTCACTATGTTAAAGATATTCAACCCGCTTATATTAAGCTTCATCGTAGTTTGGTGCGCAATATCCACCAACGGCCAGAGAACCAGCTGTATTTGCGCAGCGTGTTAGGTGCTTGTGAGGCTACCACCACCGAGGTACTGGCGGTAGGCGTGGAAACCAATGAGGAATGGTCAGTGGTGAAAGAACTGGGTGTCGCAGGCGGACAAGGGCGGCTGCTTGGGGCGGAAATGTCTCCGCACCCAGCACAGAAAAAACGCCGCCGATGGGGGAAGCGATGAGTCAAGTCATCAAGCTCTCCCATCAACAAGGACGCGGGTGGTTAGAAGCCTTACTAGTGGCCAGTATTTTGTCGGTGCTGGTGGTGATTGCGATCCCTAAGTTCTACGATTATGAGGCGGATGCTAATGTGTCCGCGTTAAAAGGTTTAAAAAGCGGCATCGACAGCGCCATGACGCAAACACACGCGTTGGCCGAGAAGAAAAAAGTCAGTGATCAGGCGGAACAATCACTGACCGTCAACGGCACGTCCATTCGTGTGTCTTATGGCTACCCTGAGGCAAGTGCTTTGCCTGAGTTAGTGACGGCGCTGAAGGATGCAACGCGTTGGCAGTTGCGACGCTATCCAGAGAAAAATCGGGTCGACTTTATCTGGCGGCTTCCTGATCAGCCAGCGACGGATTGTTACTTAACGTATTACGAGGCAACGGCGTCAACGAAGGCATCGACGCAGTTGGTGATTCATCAGTCATGCCAATCACCGACCCGATAAAGATAAAAGGAATAATGCGTTTTTGATGGAAAAACCATCAAAATGACAGCGCATTGAAAAAAAACACAGATCTCATTCAGGTTTACAGCACCGTATCTTGCCGCTTACCTTGCGCGTTGATACATTTAGCTCAATTTGTCTGATTTCATAGCTTGCAGGATTAATCGACCATCATGTTTAAGAAACTTCGCGGGATGTTTTCCAACGATCTATCCATTGACTTGGGAACCGCCAATACACTGATTTACGTAAAAGAACAGGGCATTGTTCTGGATGAGCCGTCTGTTGTCGCTATTCGCCAAGACCGTGCAGGCTCTCCCAAGAGTGTGGCTGCTGTGGGTCATGATGCGAAGCAGATGCTGGGTCGAACACCGGGGAATATTGCCGCGATTCGTCCAATGAAAGACGGTGTGATTGCTGATTTCTACGTCACCGAAAAAATGCTGCAGCACTTTATTAAATCGGTGCACGATCACAGCTACATGCGTCCAAGCCCGCGCGTCTTGGTGGCCGTACCTTGTGGCTCAACCCAAGTTGAACGCCGAGCCATCCGTGAGTCGGCATTAGGTGCCGGTGCACGTGAAGTCTATTTAATTGATGAGCCCATGGCAGCGGCGATTGGCGCAGGCTTGCCGGTATCAGAAGCAACGGGTTCGATGGTGATCGATATCGGCGGTGGTACCACAGAAGTGGCGGTCATTTCGCTTAATGGCGTGGTGTATTCATCGTCGGTACGTATTGGTGGTGACCGTTTCGATGAATCGATTATCAACTATGTTCGCCGAAATTATGGCAGCTTGATTGGTGAAGCCACCGCAGAGCGCATCAAGCATGAAATCGGCTCCGCTTACCCAGGCGATGAAGTGCGTGAAATTGAGGTACGTGGTCGTAACCTTGCTGAAGGGGTGCCGCGTAGCTTCACACTTAATTCCAATGAGATCCTAGAAGCGCTGCAAGAGCCCCTGACTGGGATTGTCTCTGCGGTGATGGTGGCACTAGAGCAATGCCCACCCGAGCTGGCGTCTGATATTTCTGAGCGTGGCATGGTGATCACCGGTGGTGGTGCGCTGCTGCGCGATCTTGACCGTTTGCTTACCGAAGAAACCGGCATTCCAGTCGTCGTTGCCGAAGATCCGCTGACTTGTGTCGCACGTGGCGGAGGTAAAGCGCTAGAAATGATCGATATGCACGGCGGTGATCTTTTTAGCGAAGATTAACGTGACTGCGCCTACAAACAGGTCGTTTTCATTATGAAACCTATGTTTGGCAGAGGACCCTCTCTGCAACTGCGCCTGTTTTTCGCTCTTTTACTATCAGTCAGCCTTATGCTGGCTGATAGTCGTCTTGATGCGTTCGCAGGAGTGCGTTATTTCCTAAACACGCTGGTGGCACCGCTACAGTATGCGTCCAACGTCCCGCGCGACACCTTAGATGAACTGGTGATGCAGTTTCGCTCTCATCAACGTTTAGTGGCAGAGAACCGCGCATTGCGAAAACAGGTGTTACAACTGGAAAGTGACCAGCTTCTTTTAGCGCAGACAGAGCGCGAAAATCAGCGCCTACGCGAGCTACTGGGCTCGTCGTTTATTCGTGACGAACGGAAAATGGTGGCTGAAGTCATGGCCGTTGACTCGGACCCTTATAAACATCAAGTCATGCTAGATAAAGGGCGGACCAATGGGGTTTATGAAGGGCAACCGGTAATCAACGAGCACGGGGTGGTTGGCCAAATTGCGTATGTGGGCGCCCACAATAGCCGCGTTCTGCTGCTGACCGATCCCACCCATGCGATCCCGGTTCAGGTCATGCGTAATGATATACGGGTGATTGCCTCTGGGCGCGGGTCGACCCACTACATTGGTTTAGACAATATTCCTAGCAGCACGGATATCAAGGTGGGTGACAAGTTAGTTACCTCGGGACTGGGCGGTGTCTTTCCTGAAGGCTACCCGGTTGGTACGGTGACGGAGTTTTCGTTTGATAATAAGCGCCCATTTGCGCAAGTGCGAGCCACCACAGCAGTGAAGTTTGATCGCCTGCGTTATCTGCTTTTGGTGTGGCCAACACCTGAAAAGGGCGAGAATGCGCGCCCGGATCAACCTGTCGCGCAGCCGCCATCAGACACCGCACCATCACCTGATACAGCGCCATCTCCAGATGGTGAGGGAGAATCGCCGTAATGGCAAATGTGACATTTCGCGGCCAGTTTGTAATTTGGCTCTCTTTTATCATTGCGCTGATTTTGCAAGCCGCGCCCTGGCCGGGGGAGCTTGCACCCTTTCGTCCTTCTTGGGTATTGCTGGTGACGTTTTATTGGGTGCTGGCATTACCCCACCGGGTTAATGTCGGTACCGCGTTAGTACTCGGCCTCTTATGGGATTTGATGTTGGGCTCGACCCTTGGGGTGCGTGGCTTGATGATGGCGATTTTGGTTTACATCGTCGCGCTGAACTTTCAATTGTTACGCAACATGTCGTATTGGCAGCAGGCACTCTTATTGGCATTGCTGACCTTGGCGGGAAAATTGATCGAGTTCTGGGCGGAGTACTTGGTGTCTAACGTACAGTTTAACCCAGAGCAGCTTTGGGCGGGTGTGCTTAACTTTATACTCTGGCCTTGGATCTTCCTATTATTGCGCCGTTTACGTCGTCGCTTTGCCATTCGCTAACGCACTAATCGTAAAGAGGTATCATGAGCTTTGATTTATATCTGGCCTCGGGGTCGCCTCGGCGTCATGAACTGCTCACCGAGATGGGCGTGAATTTCTCCCGTGTCGTGGTCGATGTGGAGGAGCAACAACAGGCCGGTGAGTCGCCTTATGCTTACGTGTCTCGCTTATCGCAAGACAAGGCGCGGGCAGGGGTCGTGCAAACCGGTGGCCATAGCCCAGTGCTCGGTGCTGATACCATTGTGGTTGACGGTGAACAGGTCCTCGAAAAGCCTCATGATAAAGCGGAGGCGATCCGAATGCTTAAGCAACTGTCAGGGCGCGAACACCAAGTGATGACAGCGGTCACTGTCGCCAATGCCATGAAGCAGATCACCACTGTGGTGACCACCAAGGTGTGGTTTTGTACGCTAAGTGATGAACAGATTGAGGCTTATTGGCAATCGGGCGAGCCAGTCGATAAGGCTGGCGCCTATGCGATTCAAGGGCTGGGCGGTAAATTTGTCACCCGGATTGATGGAAGCTATCACGCCGTGGTTGGTTTGCCACTGTATGAAACCGAGCAGCTGCTCAAACAATTTTCGGTCTGAGCGCACATCTGTCGCTAGACCCCACTTTTGAGAGATTCGGGGAAACCATGAGTGCGGAACTGCTAATAAACGTCACCCCCAGCGAAACCAGGGTGGCGATGATTGAGGGGGGGAACCTCCAAGAGATCCATATCGAGCGAGAAGCCAAACGCGGTATTGTAGGCAATATCTACAAAGGCAAAGTCAGTCGTGTGTTGCCTGGCATGCAGGCAGCCTTTGTCGATATTGGCCTAGAGAAGGCCGCGTTTTTACATGCCTCAGATATTGTTCCCCATACCGAGTGTGTGTCGGAAAATGAGAAGCAACAATTCCAAGTGCGCGATATCTCCGAGCTGGTTCGCCAAGGGCAAGATATTGTGGTGCAAGTGGTCAAAGATCCGCTGGGCACCAAGGGCGCGCGCCTTACCACCGATATTACCTTGCCTTCGCGTTATCTGGTCTTCATGCCAGGTGCGGCCCATGTTGGGGTATCACAACGCATTGAAAGTGAAGACGAGCGTAAACGTCTCAAAAGCATTGTCAGTGATTATTGCGACGAGCTCGGTGGCTTTATTATCCGTACCGCCGCTGAAGGGGCAACAGACAATGAAATGGCGCAAGATGCTGCCTTTTTAAAGCGTTTGTGGAACAAGGTGTTAGAGCGCCGCACGCGTTATCCAGCCAAATCCATGCTGTATGGTGAGCTCGCACTGGCACAGCGCATCGTGCGTGACTTTGTGGGTACCGAGCTGGATTTAATTCGGGTTGACTCCAAGCAAGCCTATGAAAAGCTCCAAGAGTTCACCTCTGAGTTTGTGCCGGAGCTGGCCGACAAGCTGGTGTATTACGACGGTCAGGTGCCGATTTTCGATATGTATGATACCGAAAATGAAATCCAACGCTCGTTGGAGCGCAAAGTCCAGCTCAAGTCTGGCGGCTACCTGATTATCGATCAGACCGAGGCGATGACCACCATTGACATCAATACAGGCGCGTTTGTTGGGCGGCGGAATCTGGATGAGACTATCTTTAATACCAATATTGAGGCCACACGCGCGATTGCTCGCCAATTACGGCTGAGAAACCTCGGTGGGATCATCATTATCGATTTTATCGATATGAGCACGGATGAGCATCGGCGTCGCGTGTTGCACTCTCTTGAGCAAGCGCTCAGCCAAGACAGAGTGAAAACCAACATCAATGGTTTCACTCAGCTAGGGCTGGTGGAAATGACACGCAAACGCACGCGAGAAAGTATTGAACATGTACTGTGTGGTGGCTGTCCAACCTGTGATGGGCGAGGGTCGGTTAAAACCGTGGAAACCGTCTGCTATGAAGTGCTACGTGAAATTACTCGCGTTAACCGCATTTATGAAGCGGATAAATTTGTGGTGTACGCGGCCCCTGCGGTGATTGAGGCATTGGCAGAGGAAGACTCGCACCTTGTGGCGGAGTTAGAAGTGTTTATCGGTAAGCAAGTGAAAGTGAAATCCGAGCCGTTATACACGCAAGAACAGTTTGACGTAGTAATGATGTAATCCATGACCTGGGTGAGAAGGGGTATGCGCTGGCTTACGGTCAGCGTGATCAGTGTGATAGTGATAACCGCCCTGCTAGTCGGCGGTTTGCGCTTTCTATTGCCCAATATGGAGATCTTGCAAGCGCCGCTCAGGCAGTGGGTATCGGCGCAAACCGGCTTTAGCGCACAACTGGATGGTATTGCGGGCCAGTGGCGCAATCTGACGCCGTCACTGCGACTCGAAAACGTCGCGCTCGCCACCAGCGACAACGGCCCCCCGCTGTTAACCGCTCGCGCAATCAGTTTGCAACTGGATGTCTCTGCCACCCTCATTCGGCGTCAGCCGGTATTCTCCCATGTCACACTCGACGGCTTGGTGTTTGATACCGGTCAGCTACCAGATAAAAATACCCAAGCGGGCGTACGCGAGCGGCTAGAAGACTTATTCTTGGCGCGGTTAGGGCAATTTTCGATCCCCAATGCCAAGGTGATCCTGGTCACCCCTTCGCTGGAAACGCAGACGCTGGTGATCAGTGACTTGTTTTGGCGCAATAACCAAGGTGAGCACCAAGTACAAGGGCGACTAGGCATGCAAGGCACGCAACTGGAAAAGGTGCGTGTTAATGCTGCCTTCCGCGAAACCGACGGCTTGAGTACGTTAACGGGAGATTTTTATTTGGCCAGTGAGGCGATGGATATTGCCCCTTGGCTGACCCAACAGCTCACGCCATCCGCCACCATCAACACCGCGCGTTTAGATGCAAAAGCCTGGGTCAGGGTGGAGCAGGGTCGTGTCGACAATGGACTGTTGTCGATTGATCATTTCGCGTTAGCGTGGCAAGAGGATGAGCGTCAAGCGAAGCAATGGGCGATAAAAGATAGCCATGTTCAGTTGCAGGCCTTGGATGAACAGACATGGCGCCTCGACACGGATGGACTATGGGTACAAACCGGCACGACCACGCAAGCGGCGATGTCACAGCTTTCTTGGCAGGGGGCGTTGGACAATTGGCGTCTCAATGCGGCCGGCGTCGATATTGCCTCTTTACGGCCTTTGCTTGGGCTTGCCAGTCAATCGGCGCAACAGCACGATGTGGCGGCCGCGTTGTCCCCATCAGGTCAGATCCGCTCCTTAGCGTTGAGTAAAGCACCCGACGCCCCGTTACGTTATCAAGCCAAGCTCGAAGCGGTCTCAGCCAAGCGCTGGGGCTACCTGCCGGCGTTCAAAGGCTTGAGCGCGACGATTTCTGGGCAAGGCCGACAAGGCCAAGCTGAGCTGGCGCTGGGGGCACAACCTCTGCCGTACGGGGACTTTTTTCAAGCACCGCTCCCGCTTGAGCACGGCAGTTTAACCCTGAATTGGCAGCAAACGGATCGTGGCCTGAGTGTCTGGAGTGATAAGGCCAAGGTGCGCGGGACAGACGTGCAAGGCTCAGGCGCATTTCGTCTGGATATTCCCTCAAAAGGCGCGCCTTTTTTGGCGTTATACGTGCAGGCTGACGTATCTGATGCTGGACAGACATGGCGCTATCTCCCCACCCGAGCATTGCCAGACTCCTTAACCGATTACCTTTCTCGCGCCATTCAAGCCGGACGGGCCAAAGACAGTGAAATTCTTTGGTTTGGTGCCCTCGACGCTTTCCCTTACTCGGATCACAGCGGTATTTTCCAAGCCATGGTGCCACTTCGCGGCGGGGCATTTAGCTTTAACACTGCTTGGCCGACGTTGACGGAGCTCGACGCCCGTTTACTGTTTGAAAATGCGCGCTTAGCGATTGAAGGTGATCATGTTCGTTTGGGCGACGCCATCAGTCGCCAAGTGCAGGCTGAGATTGCCGATATGACCCAGCCGGACAGTTACCTCGATATTAACGCGTCATTGGCGGCAACCGGATCGGCTGTCCGTCAATACATGCTGGCGACGCCTTTGGTCGATACGGTGGGAGCGGCCTTGACCCATGTGCAAGTCGATGGGCTTGTCAACGCTGACCTAGGACTCGATATCCCGCTCAATGGTGAGCAACCTCATGCCGAGGGGAGGGTTCGCTTTACCGGCAACCAGGTATCGATTCAGGCACCCGATATGCAACTGGATAACCTGTCCGGCGAGCTGGCTTTTAGTGACGATACCCTGACTACCCGATCGATGCAGGCGCAGTGGTTAGGGCAGCCGATCAGTCTTGGCTTTAGCGGAGAAACGGTGGAGGCCGGGTATCAGCTTGATTTAGATCTCGACGCTGATTGGGATGTAGTGCCATTGCTGGACACGCTTTCGTTGCCACTTGCCCCCTATCTGGCGGGCGGTGCACGTTGGCAGGCGGGGTTCGATTTAACCTTAAATGACACCGGTTTTGATTATCGGCTCGGTGTGGATGTTGATACCACGCCGCTGCAGTCGACGTTGCCAGCCCCGCTTAACAAGCCACGCTGGCAAAAAGGGCAGGCGCGTATCGAGGCGACGGGAAACAGTGAAGGCTTGACGGGGCGCGTGGTCCTGCCCAAAGTGAGCTATCACGCACGGATTGATACCCAAGGTCAGCGCCCGCAGTTTACCGCGAGTCAATGGCAGATTGGAGAGCCAGGGACCCGGCTATTGGCAACGCGTGGTCATCGTTTTGATCTAACGCTTGAACAACTCGATCTCGCGGCTTGGAAAAACGTCTGGGAGCAAGCCCGTCAATCTTGGCCGAGCGGAAGCGGACAATACCCTGCTTTACCCATGCCTCAGCGTATTAATGCCAAGGTTGATGCTGTCAGTGCCGACCCTTTAGCGTTTCATGATGTGTCTTTAGCCGCGCGACACAAAGCCGATGGCTGGGATGTGTTAATGGGCAGTCGTGAGCTTAGCGGGCAAGCCATGTGGCCGACACAAGGGCGCTTGAATGTTGAGATTGACCATTGGCATATCAATCGCCAGTTGACCGACGACGAGCAACCGACGGATACCCCCCTTTTTGAACCTGTGGATACACGGGCGACCCCGGAAGATAAAGCCTTACTTGCCGCCATTCCGCCGACACACTTGGTGATTGAGGATCTGTGGTTACAAGGGTATCGGCTCGGACGCATTGAGGCGGTACTTGATAAGAAAGCCTCTCAGGTCGACCTGTCTTCTCTGACGCTGGAGAGTGGGAAAAACCACGCGTCCATCAGCGGCCATTGGCTAATTGACGAGCAAGGCCACAATCAAACCGCATTGACCCTCGCGTTAGGCGGGGAGAGTACCTCAGATCTCATGGGACGATTTGGCATCAGTGGTGGGATCCAAGACGCCAGCTTTTCGACTCAAGCCTCGTTAGATTACGCCGGCCTGCCTTGGCAGGTCGATATTGCCAGCCTTAATGGTGACATTCGCTCGGATGTAAAAGACGGCTATTTAAGCGGAGTGGGGGGCGCCGGTAAACTGTTGGGGCTGTTCAGCCTTGATTCTATCTTACGTAAAATCCAGCTCGATTTCTCGGGCGTATTTGAAGATGGTTTGGCCTTTGATGACATTACCGGACGGGCTGTGATCACAAATGGCGTGGTTGTGACGGATAATATCCGCATGGATGGGATTGCCGGTGATATGGTTATTAAAGGGATTGCCAATTTGGTGACCAATCGCGTCAACGCCGATGTGCGGTTTACGCCGGATATTACCTCTGGGATCCCAGTACTGAGCGCGTTTGCGGTCACGCCGCAGACGGCGCTGTATGTGTTAGCGGTCACCACCGCCATTTCACCCGTGGTGGACGTTTTCACCCAAGTCCGTTATCAAGTAAGCGGCCCGATAGGGACGCCCGATATCAGGGAAGTGTCGCGTGATAAAGAGGCACTCGCATTGCCGGCCGACGCGACGGAACGATTGCGCCAACAAGCAGAAAACGCCAAGGAGTGAGCATGATGAAAGCAGGTGTTGTCCAGATGACATCCAGCGCCGATCCCAGCCACAACATGAAGGCATTGCAAGCCAGTTTACATCGCTTGAGTGAACAAGGCGTCAAACTGGTGCTTACCCCAGAAAATGCCCTGGTGTTTGGCAGTAAACAAGATTATCAGCGCCATGCCGAGCGATTGGGTCACGGTCCATTGCAGCAACAACTTGCTGAATTGGCCCATCATTATGACCTTTGGCTGGTGGTCGGCGCCTTTCCAATTCAAAACGACAACGGCATGTTAAGCAGTACCAGCTTGGTGTTTGATAACGCTGGGCATTTACGCGGCAGCTATGACAAATTGCACTTGTTTGATGTGGAAGTGGCCGATGCCCACGGGCGGTATTGTGAGTCTGACTACTTTGAAGCGGGTGACCGTCTCGCGACACTCGATACCCCCTTTGGCTGCCTTGGATTAAGTATCTGCTACGATGTGCGCTTTGCCCCCATGTATCAAGCGCTACGTGCCCAAGGTGCCGACATTATCACTGTGCCGGCGGCCTTTACACGCGTGACCGGTCAAGCGCACTGGGAAACCTTGTTGCGGGCGCGAGCGATAGAAACCCAATGCTGGGTGATTGCGGCAGGGCAGTGTGGTGAGCACAGCAAAGGGCGCCAAACTTGGGGGCACTCGATGATCATCGACCCTTGGGGGCAGGTCGTGGCGTCGCTGGGGAGTGAGCCAGGCGTTACCTGGGCTGAACTTGATTTAAGTGTGGGGGAATCCATTCGGCATAAGATGCCCGTACTGTCTCATACCCGGTTGCAAAGCCAACTGAAATAGCGCACCCTCGGCGCGTTATCTTTTTTCTCGGCTGCCAGTTCGGCAGCCACAACCAAGAGTAAACGAATGAGTCTGGAACAGGTCGAAGAAACCTTGCTGCGCCCGGCGGGCGTAAGTGAGTCGCAACTGCATGCGACACTGGCGCACCTGAGCGGTCGCCAGATTGACTACGGTGATATTTTCTTCCAATCCACCTGGCATGAATCCCTCGCCTTGGAAGACAGCATCATCAAAGACGGTTCATTTAATATCGACCGTGGGGTCGGTGTCAGAGCGATCAGCGGTGAAAAAACCGGGTTTGCCTACTCGGATCAGCTCACCCCGGACGCCTTGATGCAAAGTGCCACCGCAGCACGCGGTATTGCCCCGACAGGGGGACAAGGCAAAGTGCGTGCTTTTTCAGCCGTACAAGCCAAACCTTATTATGGCCCGACGGATCCGCTTGCAAGTTTAACGCGCGAGCAAAAAATCGCCCTACTTAAAGAAATAGACAGCTATATCCGTGCCAAAGAGCCTCGAGTGAAAGAGGTAAATGCCAGCTTGAATGGCCTGTATGAGCAAGTGCTGGTGGCGGCTACTGATGGTACTTATGGCGCCGATATTCGCCCGTTGGTTCGCTTATCTGTCTCTGTGTTGGTTGAACAAGATGGACGCCGTGAACGCGGCAGTGCGGGAGGCGGTGGCCGTTATGGCTATGACGTATTCTTGCAAGAGCATGCAGGTAAGTCACGCGCGCTGCAATTTGCCGATGAAGCGATTCGTTTAGCCCTGGTCAACCTGCGCGCCGGCGCGGCACCGGCAGGCACCATGCCCGTGGTATTGGGTGCGGGGTGGCCGGGCGTACTTCTACATGAAGCCGTTGGTCACGGCCTTGAAGGGGACTTTAACCGAAAAGAGTCATCGGTATTTACCGGTAGCCTTGGCGAGCAGGTGACCTCTTCGCTGTGCACCATAGTCGATGATGGCACCATGAATGATCGCCGCGGCTCACTGAGCATCGATGATGAAGGGGTCCCGGGCCAGTACAATGTGTTAATCGAAAACGGTGTGCTCAAAGGCTATATGCAAGATAAGCACAATGCCAGTCTCATGGGCGTTGCGCCCACTGGCAATGGCCGACGAGAGTCTTATGCGCACCTGCCTATGCCGCGGATGACCAATACCTACATGCTGGGTGGCGAGAGCTCGCCAGCGTCGATGATTGCCAGTGTGGAGCGTGGCTTATATGCGCCAAACTTTGGTGGCGGTCAGGTCGATATTACCTCGGGTAAGTTTGTGTTCTCCACCTCAGAGGCTTACCTGATTGAAAACGGTGAAATTACCACCCCAGTGAAAGGGGCGACCTTAATTGGCAGCGGTATCGAAGCGATGCAGCAAGTCTCAATGGTGGGGAATGATTTGGCCATTGACCCAGGTGTGGGGGTATGTGGTAAAGCCGGACAAAGCGTCCCTGTGGGGGTTGGACAGCCGACCTTGAAACTGGATGCGATGACGGTTGGAGGCACTGAGTCCTAAGTCTGCACGCCAGTGCGGGGCACTGGCGTGGCAGTTTACAGGCTTTGGTCGTAAAAGCTTTTGAGATACTGGAAAATTTCGCGATACGCCTTCGGCGGTTTGTTTTGTTGCTGCTCTTTTTTCGCCTGACGAGCCAGTTGACGTAATCGTTGACGATCGGCATCAGGATACTGCAAAAGCACATCGCTAATCGCACTGTCGCCTTGGTCAATGATGCGGTCACGGAGCTGCTCAAGCTTGTGAAGCTCGACCGTTTGCTGAGCATGCTTGTTTTGCAACTTATCAAGCGCAGCCTGAATCGGTTCAGGGTCGCGAGAGCGCATAAGCTTGCCAACATATTGCAGTTGGCGACGGCGTGCTTCGTTTTTCAAGCGTTGTGCGTCGGTAATCGCGCTGAGCAAGTCATCGTCGAGCGGGAATTTTTCTAACACGGCTGGTTTGAGTTTGACCAGTGCTTCGCCAAGTTCTTGCAAGGCAAGCATATCGCGTTTCATCTCGGACTTGCTGACCCAGATGATCTCTTCCTCTTCCTCCCAGGGAGCGGGTTTATTTTTACGGCCCATGTTCAACCTCAGTGAGAATGTGCAATGACACGTATGTTAACAAGAAATGCGCCCAAACGCGGGCTTTTTTATCATAGGCGCGTGGCGCTGAGTGTGTCGAACTTGAATGCGAATCAAAAAGGTCAACTATGAGTGTGAAACAACAAGTCGCCGAGCAAGAGCAGCAACTTCGTCAAGCTGTCAGCCGTGCGCTCGACATGGCATCGGCCAAAAGTGACCAGGCGGAAGTGGCGATTACCAAAAGTACCGGCATCAGCGTCAGCTCGCGGATGGGCGAAGTCGAAAACGTGGAGTTTAATCAAGACGGTGCCCTTGGGATCACCGTATACTGTGAGCAGCGCAAAGGCAGCGCATCCACGACTGATTTGTCAGAAAAAGCGATTGCGAAAACCGTTGAAGCGGCGCTTGAGATTGCAAGCTATACCTCGCCTGACCCCTTTGGCGGCCCTGCGCCTAAAGCGTTAATGGCGTTTGACTATCCTGATCTCGGTTTGTTCTATCCCGATGAGCCCGAGCCTGATACCGCCGCCGCCTTGGCGATTGAAGCCGAGCAAGCGGCGCTCAATCACGACAGCCGCATCAAATTCAGTGATGGTGCCAGCTATGACAGTCATTATGGTGTGCGAGTGTATGGCAACAGCCATGGCATGCTGGGCAGCTATCCCTCGAGCCGCCAAGCGTTAAGCTGCTCAGTGATTGCGGAAAGTGATGCAGGGATGGAGCGTGATATGAGCTACACCGTGGCGCGTGACAAAGCGGACTTATGGACACCGACCTTTGTGGGAGTCGAAGCGGCCAAACACGCCGTGGCGCGCTTAAATCCACGCAGTGTCTCCACATGCCAAGTGCCAGTGATGTTCGATCGCGGTGTGGCGACCGGGCTGTTTGGCCATTTGGTGATGGCCATCAGCGGTTCAGCACTTTACCGCAAGTCCTCTTTCTTGCTCGATAAGAAAGGCGAGCAGATCTTCCCAGATTGGCTCACCATCAATGAGCTGCCTCATGTACGAAAAGGATCCGCCAGTGCGCCTTTTGATAGCGAAGGGGTGATCACGCAAGACAGGCGTATCATTGAAAAGGGTGTACTAAACACGTATCTCGCCACCAGTTATGCTGCGCGTAAGCTGGGCATGGAACCAACCGGCCATGCAGGCGGTATTCACAACTGGTACGTTAGCCACACCGGCCA
Source organism: Salinivibrio sp. ML290 (assembly GCF_001995695.1). Taxonomy (NCBI): domain Bacteria; kingdom Pseudomonadati; phylum Pseudomonadota; class Gammaproteobacteria; order Vibrionales; family Vibrionaceae; genus Salinivibrio; species Salinivibrio sp. ML290. The sequence continues at coordinate 35,902 of NZ_MUEY01000002.1, forward strand.
AGATGCCGATGCCATGCTAAAAACCTTAGGCACGGGATTATTGGTGACTGAGTTGATGGGACAAGGGGTGAACCCAGTGACTGGGGATTACTCACGGGGCGCGGCAGGCTTTTGGGTGGAAAACGGTGAGATCCAATACCCGGTGAGTGGGATCACCATTGCCGGTAATCTCAACGAGATGTTCGCTAACATTGTCGCGATTGGCACCGATATCGAGACGCGCAGCCAAATTCAAACTGGCTCAGTGATCATTGATGCAATGAAAGTCGCGGGGGAATAACGCTTAGGTCGCTAATCCCCCCTCAGTGTGAGATCACCAAGCACATATATCGTGCTTGGTGTTTTTTTATCCGGCGATAAATGCCAGTAATAGCACACCCAATACCAAGCGATAGATCACGAAGGGTAACATGCCCACCCGTGTCACCAGCTTTAAAAAGGCGTGAATACACGCATAAGCACTGACAAACGATACCAATAACCCAACCCCAATCGCGTCCATCGCCACCGGCTCTGGGCTGGTCGCAAGCTGTAGGCCTAGATAGGAGCCGGCGAGTGTGATGATAGGAATCGACATCAAAAATGAAAAACGTGCCGCGGCTTCACGTGTATAACCGAGCATTAAGGCTGCGGTAATGGTCGCCCCCGAGCGCGAGGTGCCAGGAATGAGGGCAAGGGCTTGCGCAACGCCTATCAGTACCGCGCGGTAGGGCGTGGTTTGATATTCATCGCATGTTTGGGTCGCTTTGCGATCCGCCCACCACAATAAACCACCAAAAATCAGTGTGGTTGCCGCGATCACCCAGGCTGCTCGCAGGTAAAGCTCGATCACGTCTTTTAAGAACAAACCGGCCACACACGCCGGGATCGTGGCTAACACGATCATCCATGCCAATTGACTATCCGAACTGTGCTCCCCTTTGAGTGAGGCAAAAAAGGCCTTAAGCAGACGCCACACTTCACGGCGAAAATACCCCACCACTGCGGCCAGTGTGCCGACGTGTACGGCAACATCAAAGGCGAGCCCCTGATCGGCCCAGCCAAAAAGCTGTGAAGGCAGAATAAGGTGTGCGGAGCTGGAAATAGGAAGAAACTCGGTTAACCCTTGAATCAAGGCCAGAAAAAAGGCTTCAAAGAGGCTCATGGTGCTTAAATATCCTTCAAATACGTTGGTGTCTCAATCGGCCATAGTGGTTGGTCTTGGTCAAAGGTCTGCCAAAGCTGGGCGAAGGTACGGCCATCGCCAGGAATAGCTTGGTCAGGGCAGAGCTCGGCGAGCGGACGGAGCGTGAAGGCAAACTTATAGATATCGTCTCGAGGCAACATGGGCCCTTTTGCCTGGCAATGCTCGCCAAACGTGAGTAAGTCGATGTCTATGGTGCGATCGCGGCATTTAGGATCGTTGCGCTCGCGGCCTTGTTGCGATTCAACGTCACGAACGGCTTGCCAAAAGTCCTGCAACGAAAGCGAGGTGTGAAGCTCGGCAATGAGGTTATAAAAATTGGGGCCGTCGAATCCTACCGGTTCGGCTTCAAAAATGCGTGAAAAGCGACAGTGAGGGTCGAGTTGACGTAAGGCWTGAACGGCCTGTTCGATATGACGATCGCGCTCAATGTTAGAGCCAATACTAAGTAATGCTTGTGTCACCGTGTGCCTCGCTCTATGACTACACCCACGTTGTTGGCCTGCGCGACTGCGCCTGGCTTGGCTACCCGCACTTTAATCCAGCGGACGCCAAACTGGGTTTGGATTAAGTGAGCGACCTCTTCCGCGACACGTTCGATCAACGCACAGCGGCTGGCTTGTACATGGGCGATGACCGCCTCACTGATACTGGCATAATCAAGCGCCAGCGCCACGTCATCCTGTTGGGCGGCGGGTTGATTATCGTGCGCCATTTCAATATCCAACACCAACTTTTGCTGGATGGTTTGTTCCCAATCGTAGACACCGATAGTGGTGTACACGTCGAGTTGCTCTATGAATACGGAATCCATGTTTTTTCACACTCCGTGACAGGTCGGATACCACTGTGGTAAGAAAGTTCGTATTATTGGATGTGTTCATTGACAGATGGATACGCAATGCGTTCCGATCCATGATAGGTTTATCGATGAACGTCGGCGCACTATAGCAACGAATGCGGCACAAACTCTAGGGATTTCACATGACTGCACTGGCCATTGCCATCATCATCGCTGCCTACTTACTTGGCTCTGTGTCCAGTGCCGTGTTGGTTTGTCGAGCGTTTGGCCTGCCAGACCCAAGAGATCAAGGGTCGAAAAACCCAGGTGCGACTAACGTTTATCGCCTTGGTGGGCGTTTTGCCGCGGCATGGGTGCTGCTGTGTGACATGCTAAAAGGGATGATCCCCGTTTGGCTAAGCTACCTGATTGGCATTAACCCATTCCTGCTGGGCCTGATTGCGATTGCTGCCTGTCTTGGACATATTTATCCGGTCTTTTTCCATTTCCGTGGCGGCAAAGGGGTGGCGACCGCACTGGGCGCGATGGCGCCGATTGGTTTGAGTCTAACCGGCTTGCTGGTGGCGACCTGGGGACTGGTGCTTGTGTTGACGGGCTACTCCTCACTGAGTGCGATTGTAACAGCGATCGTCGCCCCCCTATTTACCTGGTGGATCAAGCCGCAATTTACCATGCCCGTCGCCATGCTTTCGTGTTTGATTTTGTTTCGTCACTACGACAATATCCGGCGCTTGTTGGATGGTGACGAAAAACCCGTGCTTCTTGGTTGGTGGCGACGTTAGCGACAGGTGAGAGGCAGGTTATACGCTGGCGCGTTAGTAGCAAAAAGGCAGCGTAAGGCTGCCTTTTGTCTACCTAGTTTGACCAATGTTAGGCGTCGTTGTCGACCGCGGCAAGCGTGTCAAGTGGCCAACGTGGCTGCGCTTTCACACCCAGCCCCATATGCTCGCCGTTTTTAAGCCGCTGCATGCCCGCATAAGCGATCATCGCGCCATTATCGGTACAAAACTCAGGGCGAGGATAGAACACATCGCCCCCCCGTTTTTGCGTCAGCGCTTCGAGCTTTTCCCGCAAATGACGGTTGGCACTCACGCCGCCCGCAACCACTAAGCGATTTAGTCCGCACTGGTCTAGCGCACGCTTACACTTGATAGCCAGGGTATCGACCACGGCATCCTGAAACGCATAGGCAATATCAGCACGGGTTTGCGCATCCGTCTCATTGGCGGCAATGGTATTGGCGGCAAAGGTTTTTAACCCTGAGAAGCTAAAGTCTAAACCGGGACGGTCGGTCATCGGGCGTGGAAAGGTAAAGCGGCCGTGGGTGCCGTTTTCTGCCAGTTTCGACAGCAAGGGCCCTCCCGGATAGTCAAGGCCCATCAGCTTGGCGGTTTTGTCAAACGCCTCACCGGCGGCGTCGTCAATTGACTCGCCAAGAATGCGATACTGACCAATCCCTTTCACTTCGACCAATTGTGTGTGTCCGCCAGAGACCAACAAGGCAATAAACGGGAACGGCGGCGGGTTGTCTTCTAGCATCGGGGCGAGAAGGTGACCTTCCATATGGTGAACGCCCACCGCGGGGACTTGCCAGGCATAGGCGAGGCTTCGGCCAATGGTGGAGCCAACCAGTAAGGCACCGACCAATCCTGGACCGGCGGTATAGGCAATACCGTCAATCTGGGCGGGGGTGAGGTTGGCTTCTGCCATGGCCGCTTTAATCAGTGGCAAGGTTTTTTTAACATGATCGCGCGAGGCCAGCTCGGGTACCACGCCGCCATAATCGGCATGCAGTTTTACCTGACTGTAAAGTTGGTGTGACAAGAGACCTGCGTGATCATCGTAGATCGCAATGCCGGTTTCGTCACAAGATGTCTCTATGCCTAAAATGCGCATCATAACCTCAGGTTAACAGCCGATAGATTGTGTATTTAAGATCATTGCCCACATGATATAATGTGACAATCGAAGTGGAGAAGAGAGGGTCAGAACAGACTGACCGTGCGCGCAATCTTACATGGCTTAGAAGTAATTCGCCAGATGCGCTTTACATTCACCCCTTCTTCGGATTAGAATTTCGCACCATTTTTAATCAAGGCTGGCCAATTGTTCGCCAGCAGTAACTGACAACCCCCGAGGTGAAAGGCACATGCCAGTAGTTAAAGTACGTGAAAACGAACCATTTGACGTAGCACTGCGTCGCTTTAAGCGCTCTTGTGAAAAAGCCGGTATTCTTTCTGAAGTTCGCCGTCGTGAGAACTATGAAAAGCCAACTACCGTTCGCAAACGCGCTAAAGCTGCCGCTCAGAAGCGTCACCTGAAGAAGTTGGCACGCGAAAACCAACGCCGCGTACGTCTGTACTAATAAAGACAGATTCAGGAAGGTGCTATGGAATTGCTTGAACGTCTAAAAGACGCCCAGAAAACGGCGATGAAACAAAAAGACAAGGCACGTCTAGGGACGCTTCGCCTTGTTATGGCAGCCATTAAGCAGCAAGAGGTGGATACCCGTCAGTCGCTGAGCGACGACGAGATCCTGGCTGTGCTGACCAAAAATGTTAAGCAGCGCCGTGATTCCGTAGCCCAGTACCAAGCAGCCGGTCGTGATGATCTTGCCGAGACAGAGCTCGCTGAGATTGCGGTGATAGAAGAATTTCTACCCCAACCTCTAAGCGATGACGAGGTCGATGCATTGGTGAAAGCAGCGGTTGAACAATCCGGTGCATCGTCAATGCAAGACATGGGCAAAGTGATGGGGGTATTAAAACCCCAAGTTCAAGGCCGTGCTGATATGGGAAAAGTAAGCCAGCGTGTTAAAGCACACCTAGGCTAGCCTTTTCCCACTCTATAACAAGCCGTGCTTTCCTATTTGGACGGCGCGGCTTGTTTGCTTCTCTCCCTATAAATTTCAGGTTATGGCAGGCAGAATCCCGCGCGCATTCATTGATGACTTGCTTTCACGTCTCGACATCGTTGAGATCATTGATGCACGGGTCAAGCTCAAGAAAAAAGGCAAAAACTACAGTGCCTGTTGCCCTTTCCATAACGAAAAGACGCCTTCATTCAGTGTAAGCCAAGATAAGCAGTTTTATCACTGCTTCGGATGTGGTGTGCACGGCAATGCCATCGACTTTGTGATGGAGTTTGAACGACTCGAATTTCCTGATGCCATCGAAGAGCTCGCCAGCACGTTAGGCTTAGAGGTACCTCGTGAGCAAACAGGAGGCGGTAACACGCGTCCGAGTATGCCCAGTGATGACAAGCGTCAGATCTACGAGATGATGGAAGCCATTGCCCGAACCTACAGTGGGGAATTACGCACTGATGCAGGGCAAGTGGCCATTGATTACCTCAAACAGCGTGGTCTATCCGGCGAAGTGGTTAAACAGTTTGGTATCGGTTTTGTCCCTGATAAATGGGACACCATTAAGCGCCGCTTTGGTCGCAATCAAGCCGATATTCGCCAGTTGCTTACCGCAGGCATGTTGATTGAGAACGATAACGGCCATAGCTACGACAGGTTCCGTGGCCGCGTGATGTTCCCGATCCGTGACCGCCGCGGGCGAGTAATCGGTTTTGGTGGGCGTGTATTAGGCGATGGCACCCCTAAATACCTCAACTCGCCAGAAACGCCGATTTTCCATAAAGGCCGTGAGCTATATGGCTTGTATGAGGTGATGCAACGCTATCGCCATCCAGAGCGTATACTCGTGGTAGAAGGGTACATGGACGTGGTCGCATTGGCGCAATTTGGCGTGGATTATGCGGTCGCCTCCTTGGGCACCTCGACCACGGGAGAACATATTCAAACCCTTTTCCGGCAAACCGGTACTATACTGTGTTGCTACGACGGCGATAGAGCCGGGCGCGATGCCGCTTGGCGGGCGATGGAGCAAGCGTTGCCGTATATTCATGATGGTCGCCAATTAAAATTTATGTTTTTGCCGGATGGTGACGACCCTGACTCCATGATTCGCCAAGAAGGCAAAGAGGGGTTTGAGCAACGTTTAGGTGAGGCACAAAGCCTATCGACCTTTATGTTTAATACGTTGCTCAAGCAGGTGGACACCAGTAGCCAAGAGGGCAAAGCCAAGCTGGCGAATTTGGCGGTGCCGCTGATTGAAAAGGTGCCGGGTGATACCTTACGTCTTTACTTGCGAAATACCCTAGGACAGAAACTGGGTATCATGGATGACCATCAGCTCGATACTCTGATTCGTCGTCAGGGCCAGCCGGTAAAAGTCCATGGTCAGCAGGATATTAAACGCACGCCGATGCGTGAGGTGATTGCGCTATTAGTGCAGTACCCTAAACTCGGCCAAGAAGTGCCGCCGTTACCATCGGCCGACACCATTGATTTACCTGGGTTAGCGTTGTTAAACCCCATCCTTGAGATTTGTCGACAGCGCCCCCATATCACTACCGGTCAGTTGCTTGAGCGCTGGCGGGGAACCAAACAAGAGCCCTTGCTAGCCCGCTTGGCTGGCTGGGATCTACATGTTGACGATGAAAATGCGTCAGAACTTTTTTGCGATTCACTGGATAAAATACTCGCCCAGTGTGTCGAACAACAAATAGCCAAGTTGCAAGCGAAGTCAAATACCGTCGGCTTATCAGTCGAAGAGAAGCGGGAACTGATGCTACTGATACAGAGCCAGTCCGTTTAGAAAGTAGCCAGCAAAGGTGACATTTGTTAAAATTGGCGGTTTGCGTTTCCGCATACTAAATTCTTCACTCAGACCCGAAGTTGGATATCGTCTATGGATCAAAATCCGCAGTCACAGCTAAAGTTGCTTGTCGCAAAAGGCAAGGAGCAAGGCTATCTGACCTATGCCGAAGTTAATGACCACCTCCCGGAAGACATTGTCGATTCCGACCAAATAGAAGACATCATTCAGATGATTAACGACATGGGCATTCAAGTGGTGGAAGCCGCCCCTGATGCCGATGAGCTAATGATGTCAGAAACCGTGGCCGACGAAGACGCAGCCGAAGCAGCGGCGGCAGCACTTTCTAGCGTGGAGAGTGAAATCGGTCGCACCACGGATCCTGTTCGCATGTATATGCGAGAAATGGGCACGGTTGAGCTGTTGACCCGTGAGGGTGAGATCGATATCGCCAAGCGTATCGAAGACGGCATCAACCAGGTGCAGTGTTCGGTGGCAGAATATCCGGCCTCGATTGCCTCACTGCTCGATCAGTTCGATAAAGTGGAAGCAGAAGAGCTTCGCTTAACCGACATTATTTCTGGTTTTATCGATCCAGACCAGGATGACGTCGCACCTACGGCGACCCATATCGGCTCCGAGCTCAGCGAAAAAGAGCTTGATGACGAAGATGATGAAGACGAAGACAAAGACGATACCGACGAAGACGATGAGAGTGATGAAGATGTTGGTATCGATCCTGAACTGGCGCGTGAGAAGTTCAGCGAGCTTCGTCGCACCTATGCGGCGATGGAAACGGCGATCCAACAGTACGGCCGTTATGATGAGCGTACGAAAGAGTCGATCGATGCGCTGTCTGAAACGTTTAAGCAGTTCCGTCTGATCCCCAAACAGTTTGATCGTCTGGTTAATGACATGCGTCAAACCATGGACAAGGTGCGCACCCAAGAGCGTTTGGTGATGCGTCTTTGTGTCGATCAGGCCAAAATGCCGAAGAAAACCTTCGTTCAATTGTTTGCGGGCAATGAGTCATCGGATGCATGGATTGACGAAGCACTGAACTCTGGCAAGCCTTACGCAGAGCGTGTGGCGCGTTACGAAGAAGATCTTCGCCGCTGTGTGCAGAAGCTGAAGATCATCGAGGAAGAGACGGGCTTGTCGGTCGAGCGGATCAAAGACATCAGCCGTCGTATGTCTATCGGTGAAGCGAAAGCACGCCGTGCGAAAAAAGAAATGGTTGAGGCCAACCTACGTCTGGTTATTTCGATTGCTAAGAAATACACCAACCGTGGCCTGCAGTTCTTGGACCTTATCCAGGAAGGTAACATTGGCTTGATGAAAGCGGTCGATAAGTTTGAATATCGCCGTGGCTATAAGTTCTCAACTTATGCGACCTGGTGGATCCGTCAGGCAATCACGCGTTCGATTGCGGACCAAGCGCGAACCATCCGTATTCCGGTACACATGATTGAGACTATCAACAAGCTCAACCGTATTTCGCGTCAGATGCTTCAGGAAATGGGGCGTGAGCCGCTGCCTGAAGAGCTGGCTGAGCGGATGTTGATGCCGGAAGATAAAATTCGCAAGGTACTGAAGATCGCCAAAGAGCCGATCTCGATGGAAACCCCAATTGGTGATGATGAAGATTCACACCTGGGTGACTTTATCGAGGACACGACGTTGGAGCTACCGATGGATTCGGCAACGTCGAACAACCTAAAAATGGCAACCAATGACGTGCTAGCTGGCCTGACACCACGTGAAGCGAAAGTACTGCGTATGCGCTTTGGTATTGAAATGAATACCGACCATACGCTGGAAGAAGTGGGTAAGCAGTTTGATGTGACCCGTGAACGTATTCGCCAGATTGAGGCGAAAGCGCTGCGTAAGTTACGTCATCCAAGCCGCTCTGAGACATTGCGTAGCTTCTTGGACGAGTAATAGCTCGGTTTCAAGCGACCTGATGAGAAAGGCGAGCCAGATGGCTCGCCTTTTTTTATCCTACCGAGGCTAGTTAATAGAGGCTAGGTAATAAATAAGGTGGCCAGCCCCAAAAACGCGAGCAGGCCAACCACATCGGTGACGGTGGTCAGGGCCATCCCACCGGCCAATGCCGGATCGATATTGTACTTTTTCAGTAACGTGGGGATCGCCACCCCAGCAATACCTGCGACAAACAAGTTGACCATCATCGCGCCTGAAATGATCAACCCCAGCTCAAGACTGCCTTTCCATAACACCACCACACCGCCAATGATCAGCGACCAGACAAGGCCGTTAATCATGCCGACGGTGGCTTCTTTGGCCAGCAGCCAGCGGGTATTGGAGTCACCAATATGGCCAACTGCCAGGCCGCGAATCACCAAGGCGACGGTCTGGTTGCCGGCCACGCCGCCCATGGAAGGAACAATGGTCATCAATACCGCGATGGCTGCCATTTTATCCAAGGTGCCTTCAAACATGTTGGAGACCGATGCCGCGGTTAAGGCCGCCAATACATTGATCCCCAGCCAGATGCTACGACGACGCGCACTTTTAAACGCGGGGGCAAAGGTGTCTTCTTCGTCATCAAGGCCTGCCATGCTCATCATCGAGTGTTCAGCGTCTTCACGAATAATGTCCACCACATCATCAATGGTGATTCGACCGACCAAGTGGTTGTGCTCATCCACCACGGGGGCTGAGACCCAATTACGGCGTTCAAACAGGCTGGCGACATCACCGTCGTCCATGGTGACACTGATAGCCTCATCCGGTGCATCCATGATGTCAGCGATATCGGTATCCGGTTGGTTAACCAACAGGGCACTGATCGGCAAATTACCAATTAAGCGGCCGTTTGGGTCGATCACATACAGGGTATCTGTGGTGTCGGGTAACTCACCGCGCATCCGCAAATAGCGTAATACCACATCCACGGTCACATCATCACGAATGGTGATGACGTCAGTATTCATGATCCCGCCCGCGGACTCCTCGGGGTAGGAGAGGGCTTGCTGTACGCGCGTCCGGTCTTGGGCATCCATTTCCGCCAGCACGTCTTGGGAAACGTCTTGCGGTAGGCTACGGAGTAAGTAAGCGACATCATCGGTTTCCATCCCTTCCGTCGCTGCCGCGAGCTGATCAGGGGCCATGCGAACCATGATGCCGTCTTTCACATCTTCTGAGAGCTCATCAAGGATCTCACCTTGATCTTCCGGGTCGGTGAGCTGCCAAAGTACCAGACGTCCTTTCGGCGGAGAGGCCTCTAAAAGGTGAGCAGTGTCTTCTGGCTCCATGTCCTCGAGCATACGGCGTACGCGCACAAACATGCCTTGCTCAAGCAATTGAGTGACTTCTTGGAGCCGTTGGTGGGTTAGGTTACTTTGTTCTTGCTCTAATGTGTCTGCCATCGGCCACTCCCCCAAATGCAATGACTAAAATTCTAACCTAATCAGGGGAGTCTGTCGCATGACAAATCGGTGATAGAGGGGATTTAGCGCCATTCACCGCGCTGATCAGCGCAGTGGTTGAGGAGGCGGGACCGTTAGCTGTCTTCGTCGAAGCCCGACTCAAATAAAGCTTTCACCGCATCAAGCGCTGTTGTTGCTTGCGGGCCGCTGGCCGATACCGTAATGGTTTCGCCTTGCGCTGATTCCAGCATCAGCATGGCCATTACACTGTCAGCAGTGGCGGATTTATCTGTGCTTTGCAGCACCACATCGGCATCATACTCTTGCACCAGTTCAACCAGCTTGATGGCGGCGCGTGCATGCAAGCCTAAACGGTTACGAATACACACTTGAGTCGATACCGAAGTCACTGTTTTTGCTCCAAGGTACGGTGACGCGTTTGCACTTGCTCGCCCAGCTCCTGAAAATAATCCGACAAGTATTGCGCGACATACACCGAGCGGTGTTTGCCCCCGGTACAGCCAATCGCCACGGTCACATAGCTACGGTTATTGTTTTTAAGTGCAGGTAGCCACGACTCGAGGAAACCTTTTATTTGCGCCACCAACATGGCCACGTCAGGTTGGGCGGCGAGAAACATACGCACGGGCTTCTCGAGCCCAGTATGAGGGCGAAGCGCGGGCTCCCAGTGTGGATTGGGGAGAAAGCGGACATCAAAGACATAATCGGCATCGGCGGGCAAACCATGCTTAAAGCCAAAGGATTCAAACACCATCACCAAATCGCTGCTGGTGCGACCCAGTACCAGTGAACGTACGGACTCACTCAAGTCGTGAATCGACAAGCCCGTGGTGTTAATTACCCGATCCGCGTGCTCTTTAATTGGCGCCATTTGCTGCTTTTCAGCTTGGATGGCCTGCTCTAATGAGAGGTTGTGTCGAGAAAGGGGATGCAGACGGCGGGTTTCACTGAAGCGTTTAATCAGATCTTTATCGTCGGCGTCTAAATAGTACACAGTGACATCGCAGATTTCGCGCAGTGCAGCCAAGGTGTCGGCAACCGGCTCTTTGGCGTTAGGGAGATTGCGAATATCGAGACTGACGGCAATTTTTGCGTCCGCATCGTCTTGCGAGACAACAAAGTCACGCAGTAAGTTGACGGGCAGGTTATCCACGCAGTAATAACCAAGATCCTCCAGTACCCGCAATGCCACTGACTTTCCTGAGCCGGAACGGCCACTGACAATTTTTAGCATCATAGTTCGCTCCCGTCAGCGTTGCCCATTATTGGGTAATGATATTGTACAGCTCTTGGTCTGAATTGGCATTGCGCAGCTGACGACACAGCTTTTTGTCATTCAACTTCTCGGCAATCGCAGACAGGGTTTGCAGGTGTACCTTGCACTGTTCGTCAGGCACTAGCAGCGCAAACAGCAGATCAACAGGCCGTTTGTCCACCGCATCAAACTCTATGGGCTCGGCGCATTGTAGCAGCACGCCTACGGCATGTTGGCTGTCGAGCGTACGACCATGGGGAATGGCAATGCCCGCCCCAATGCCGGTCGTCCCCAGCTTTTCGCGGCTTAGCATGCATTCAAACAAGGTTTGTGCGTTGGTGCCCAGCTTGTCCGCAGCAACCTGGCTGATGATTTCCAGGGCGCGTTTCTTGCTAGAGCAGTGGACGGCACTGCGGGTGCAGTCCACTGACAGTACTTCTTTCAGTTCCATAGCTTAGTGCTGTTTGAGCTTTTCTTTGTGTTTACTCAGTTGCTTGACCAGCTTATCGGTCAGCCCATCGATGGCCGCATACATATCATGCGATTGTGCTTTTGCATGGATCTCCCCGTTGTTCACGTGGAGCGTTGCTTCTGCAATCTGGTCGAGCTTTTGGACATTCAGTACAACATGGACATTATTAATGTGCTCGAAAAAGCGCTCGAGTTTAGCAAACTTGGTCTCCACATACTCGCGTAGTGGTGGCGTGACGTCGACAGACTGTCCGGTCAGATTGATTTGCATACACACTTTCCTTCTGTTGAGGCGCCTATAGCAGACGCTTACGCTGGTTTGACGGCGCAATACCCAGTGACTCTCGGTACTTAGCAATGGTCCGTCGTGCAACTTTAATGCCTTGCTCGGCCAGCAATGTGGCAATCTTACTGTCGCTAAGCGGCTTATTAGCCGGCTCGTCAGCGACCAATTTTTTGATCAGTGCGCGAATTGCTGTGGATGAGCACTCGCCGCCATTGTCGGTACTGACGTGACTAGAGAAAAAGTACTTCAGCTCGAAAATACCGCGCGGCGTATGCATGAACTTTTGTGTCGTGACACGGGAAATGGTTGACTCATGCATATCGACATCCAAGGCGATGTCGTTAAGCACCATCGGCTTCATGGCCTCTTCCCCGTACTCAAAGAAGTCGTGTTGATGTTCGACAATACAGCGTGCCACCTTCAGCAAGGTGTCATTACGGCTCTCCAGGCTTTTGATCAGCCACTTGGCTTCTTGTAGGTGTGAGCGAATAAACTGGCTATCAGAGGGGCTACAACCATTACGACCATAGGCAGCGTATTGCTCGTTCACTTTCAGTTTGGGCACGCTATCTGGGTTGATTTGGACCACCCACTGCCCTTGATGCTTAAACACGGAGACATCAGGCACCACATATTCGGCCTCGTTGGTCACAATCAAGTTACCTGGGCGTGGCTCGAGGCTATGAATCAATTGCATCACTGACTTAAGCTCAGGCTCTTTTAGCCGGGTTTCACGCATCAACTGGCGATAATCACGGTTGGCGAGTAAGTCCATGTGTTCAGTGAGCACTTTACGAGCCTCGTTGAGCCAAGGGGTATCGGCGTCGTAGGTTGCCAGTTGCAGCATCAAACACTCTTGCAGTGAGCGAGACGCCACCCCCAGCGGATCAAAATGTTGCACGCGTTTGAGCACCGCTTCGACTTCGTCAAGCTCAATCTCTTCGCTTCCTAAGCTGTCGAGGATCTCTTCGGTGCTGACCGACAAGTAACCTTGATCGTCCACCGCATCAATGATCGCCATGGCGATCACCTGATCGTTTTCCGAAAAGGGCGTCAGTTCGAGCTGCCATTTTAAATAGTCGTAGAGCGTTTGGGTGGTTTCCCCTTGGTAAACGGGTTGGTCGTCGTATCCGCTGGCCCCTGCGCCTGTGTTGCCGGTACCGGCAGAGTAGAGATGATCCCAAGTCGTATCGACCGGGAGATCGTCCGGCATTTCGTTCTTTTCAAACGCGTCCGAGGTTTCCATGGTGTCCGCGCTGGCGGTTGCTGTTTCTTGCTCAGCGGTATCTTGATCATGGGATTGCTCGTGCTGACTGGCCTCCTGCTCTTGGCCTTCGTCATGTTCCAACAGCGGGTTGGTTTCCAACGCTTCTTGGATCTCCTGTTGCAAGTCCAGCGTCGACAATTGCAGCAGACGGATAGCCTGCTGCAATTGCGGTGTCATTGCGAGCTGTTGTCCAAGCTTAAGCTGAAGCGTGGGTTTCATAGAGGCGGTACACCTTTCCTTATTTCAACGACCGAAGAGGTTAAAAACGCTTGCTCTGGCTAACAGGGCAAGCGCTCTTTATTAACTATAGCCTTGATTGGCAGTTTGTAGCGTGAGCCAGTCCACTATATTTTATCCGAACACGCTCACCGAGTTGGCGTAATCAGGTGCATTAGAGTTTGAACTGATCACCCAAATAGACCCGTTTGACATGCTCATCATTAAGCACTTCATCAGGGGTACCGTGTGCAATCAAGTGTCCTTGGCTGACAATGTAAGCATGTTCACAGACACTGAGTGTTTCGCGCACATTGTGGTCGGTAATCAGAACGCCTAAGCCACGATCACGTAAGTGCTCGATGATTTTCTTAATATCGATCACCGATATCGGGTCGACCCCTGCAAACGGCTCATCCAGCAAAATAAATTTTGGGTTGGCGGCCAATGCACGCGCGATCTCTACCCGACGACGCTCACCACCGGATAAGGCCATCCCCAGGCTGTCACGGATATGCTGAATATTAAACTCATCCAACAGATCTTCTGCCTTGTCTTGGCGCTCTTCTTTGCTTAACGACTTACGGGTTTGTAGCACCGCCATTAGGTTATCGTAGACGCTCAGCTTGCGAAATATCGAGGCCTCTTGTGGTAAGTAGCCAATCCCCAGGCGTGAGCGGTTATGCATCGGCTGAATGCTAATGTCTTTGTCATCGATATAGATGGCCCCTTCGTCACGAGCGACCAAGCCGACAATCATGTAAAACGACGTGGTTTTTCCCGCACCGTTAGGGCCTAGAAGACCAACAATTTCACCGGATTTCACTTCCAAGCTGACATCGGCGACCACCTTTCGCCCTTTATAACTTTTGGCCAAATTGGCTGCTGTGAGTGTTGCCATGTCGCCTCTTATTGCTCGTCTGACGTGGATGCATCCTGAGAGGATGACGATTTGGTGCTCGGCTGCAAAATCGTGGTCACGCGTTTGGTACTATCACTTTCCGCTACAAGTTGTTGCTTGTCGATTTCATAGGTGATCACGTTGCCTTCCACCTGATTGCCACTTTGCTCAAGCATCGCATTGGTCGACATTTTAAGAAATTCATTGCCCACTTCGTAGCGCAGTTTGTTGGCTTCGCCATGAATCTCTTTGCCATCGTCCATGGTTTGCTCAAACGTCGCCGGCTTGCCATACGCCTCGATGGTTTCATCACCTTCTTGGCCTTCTGGGCGAATCACGATCAGTTTATCGGCCAAGATTTTAATGCTGCCTTGGGTCAGGACCACGTTTTGGGTAAAGGTTACCGTGTTGGTCGCCATATCCAGGTGTTGGCTTTCTGACTCTATATAAATAGGTTGCTCAGTATCACTGCTCAGAGCCAGTGAGTAATGCGACAGCAGCAACATGGCACCTGCCAGTGCTTTAACGAGGGGTCGTTTCATATCGGCCTCTAACATCGTCTAACAATTCCATCTGGTGGTTACCGAAATTTCCTTTCACCCGTTTACCTTTGGTTTGAAAACGGGTGCCGGTGATCGTCGTCGGACTCTCTGACCAAAAATCTCGTGTGGTGAGATTCAGGGTCACCGAATCAGTGGCTACCGAATCAATTTGCGCATTCGGTAGTAGGTTAAAAATGCGCACGTTGCCCGTCATGGTCAACAGGTGGTCATCGGACAATATCGCGTAGTCTGCACTCACGCGCCATTCTTCCTCTTTGCCTGCTTTGTACGTCCACAGAACGGGCTCATTAAAGTGGGTTTCATCAATCTTGGCATAATGCTCAAGATGTTTGGCGTGCACCGTGTAGCTGCGCACGCCGTCCGCATCATATTGCACGGTTTGAATCGCTTCGCCAGTAAACAGCGGTTTTTCGGCATCAGGCGTGACCTGCTGTACCCGCTGCCAGCCATGCTGAACCAATAAATAGTAACCGGTTACCGCACAAAGCACGACCAATAGAAGCAGGCCAAGCCGCCGGATCATAAACTCAAGCCCTTGTGTTGGTCGAGTTCGCCACGCGCCTCTAACATCAGATCACACACTTCACGCACGGCACCAAAGCCACCGCCTGTTTGCGTGACAAAGTGCGCGCGACGCTTAAGGAGTGGATGACCATCGGCCACACAGCAGGCAAGCCCGACTTTCTCCATCACCGGCCAATCAATTAAGTCATCGCCAATGTAGGCCGTGTGTGCGGGTAAAACATCAACATGGCGGCACAAGTCTTGATACGCGGTGAGTTTGTCACTTTGTCCTTGATAAACATGTTGGACACCGAGGGCGTGCATTCGGTTCGCGACAATCTGCGATTGGCGGCCTGTGATCACCGCGACCTCGATGCCGGCATTCATGATCGACTTGATGCCATACCCATCACGGGTATGAAATGCTTTGAGCTCTTCACCCTGATTGCCCATGTATACGCGGCCATCGGAGAAGACGCCGTCAATATCGCAAATCAGCAGTTTTATCGCCGCCGCACGTTGAAAAACGTCGGCAGCCACAGGGCCATAGAGGGTGTCAATCACAGTGGAGGCCATTAGATAACTCCGGCTTTTAAAAGGTCATGCATGTTAAGGGCGCCGAGCAGCTGGCCGTTTTTAGCAACCAGCAGTCCGTTAATTTTACGCTCTTCCATGAGTTTGAGTCCTTCTGCCGCGAGCAGTTCCGGTTCAATGGTCACCGGGTTTGTCGACATCACTGAGCCAATGGTGGTGGTATGCAGGTCAATGCGCATATCCAGCAAGCGGCGCAAATCGCCATCGGTAAACACGCCCGTCAGTTGCCCGTGGCTATCAACAATCGCTGTCATGCCTAGGCCTTTTTCTGACACCTCTAAAAGCGCATCACGGACGGTGGCGGAGTCCTCAACCACGGGTAAGCGCTCGTCTTGGTGCATTAAATCACTGATACGTAATAATAGCTTACGCCCCAGTGCGCCGCCGGGGTGGGAGAGGGCAAAGTCGTTCGCGGTAAAGCCTCTGGCTTGCATCAACGCCATCGCGAGGGCATCGCCCATCACTAGGGTGGCGGTGGTGCTGGAGGTGGGGGCCAAGGCCAATGGGCAGGCTTCTTGCGGGACATGAATATTAAGATTCACTTTCGCGAGCTGACCCATGCTGGAATTAGGGTTGCCGGTCATACAGACCAAGGGGATCCCGAGGCGTTTAATCACGGGCAGCAAGGTTAAGATTTCACCGGCTTCCCCTGAGTTGGAAATGGCCAGTACCACATCACCTTGGTTTATCATTCCCAGATCGCCGTGGCTGGCTTCCCCTGGATGGACAAAAAACGCGGGCGTCCCCGTGCTGGCCAATGTCGCGGCGATTTTTTTACCAATATGGCCGGATTTACCCATGCCCATCACCACCACTTTCCCCGTGGCATGTAAGATGAGTTGGCAAGCGGCCGCGAAGTGGTCATCGATCGCCGTTTTTAGCTGCGCAATCGCGTCTTGCTCAATGTTGAGCACATCAAGCCCTGCGCGGCGAAAATCAAAACTGTAATCACTCATACTTGTGTCCGTTTAGGCTGCTGCGTTAACAAACAGGTAGCCTTGATAGCCGATATAACAAAGGAGAAAAACAGCGCCTTCAATGCGGTTGATGCTACGTGATTTACCGAGCGCAAAAATCAGCAACATGATGGAAAGCACCAACATAATATAATAATCGCGGCTCATGGCATACTCACTGATCGCTGAGGGGTTGAGTAATCCTGGGATCCCCATCACCGCGAGAATATTGAACACGTTTGAGCCGATAATATTGCCGACGGCCAAATCATCTTCCCCTTTCATTACCCCCGCTATCGACGCGGCGAGCTCAGGCAAGCTGGTGCCAATGGCGATGATGGTCAAGCCGATCACCAAATCGCTCATGCCAAAGTACTGCGCGATGGTCACCGCCGAGTCAACCACTTGATCGGAAGAGACCAGCAGCAATGGCAAACCAATGATGATCCACAGCACCGCTTTCAGGTTACTGACATCATTAGGAATATCCGATTGTTGGTCGGCCAGTATTGGATCGGTGCCACCCGAGTCTTTGCCGATTTTTAGCATCATTAGGATGAAAATCACAAACAGGGTGAACAGCCCCACGCCTTCAAAAAAGCCTAGGTGGTTGTTCCAAAGCAGCACCCCAGCCAATACGGTGACCCCTAGCATCAGAGGCAGCTCGCGACGAATAATAGTCGAGCCAATAGAAAGGGGCTTGATCAGTGCGGTGAAACCGAGGATCAGCGCAATATTAGCGATGTTGGAGCCCAACACATTACCCACGGCGGTGTCGGTTTTATCCGCTAAGGCGGCGTTGGCCGAGACCATCATCTCTGGGGCAGAGGAGCCCATGGCCAAAATAGTCATCCCGATCACCAGCGGAGAGACCCCGTAGTTTTTCGCGATTGCTGCCGCGCCGAACACTAATCGGTCGGCACTCCACACTAGCACGATGAGTCCAACAATGAGTATGGCAACCGCTATGACCATGACACCTATCCTTTGCGTTTTTTGATTGGGTACAAATGAGGTGCAATTCTGACGGCTAACGGGGTAAATGTGAAGCGAAAAGCCCGTGCTTTAGCGATGAAATCGGTGATTTCATTCATCAACATGAGGGTTGTCGCCATGAAATGGTCGCCGTGAAACGGTCGCCATGAAACAGTCATCGTGAAACAGTCGCTATGAATGGCAGCGTTACATGAGTCGGACGTAAGCTGACCTATGTCTGACAAGAAAAGCGAAGATAAGCTGCTATTATCAGGGATAAGTCACGTCCTGTGGGCGCTGAGGTGCGGCGTGGCTTGTGTTAGGGTGGGTGACGCCTTATTATCAGCCACTTAATTTTGTTCCTTTCTAACCATGAGATGCGGCCATGGCAGCACAGAGCCTGATAGATATCAGTGGGATGACCTTCTCACGGGGCAATCGATGCATTTTTGACAATATTGATTTGCAAGTGCCACGTGGCCAAGTAATCGCGATCATGGGGCCATCAGGGATAGGCAAAACCACCTTGCTGCGTTTGATTGCCGGTCAGCTTAAACCCGATGCGGGCGAGATTGTGTTTGATGGCCACGCCATTCCTTCCCTAGGACGACGCAAGTTGTTTGAAGTCCGTCAGCGTATGAGCATGCTGTTCCAATCAGGGGCGTTATTCACCGATATGTCGGTGTTTGATAATGTCGCTTTCCCGCTGCGCGAACATACCGACTTGGACGAGTCGCTTATTCACACCATCGTGATGCTCAAGCTAGAAGCGGTGGGCTTACGTGGCGCGCAAGGATTAATGCCCAGTGATTTATCGGGCGGGATGGCACGTCGTGCGGCTCTCGCACGCTCGATTGCGCTTGACCCTGAATTGATTTTGTTTGATGAGCCCTTTGTCGGCCAAGACCCGATCACCATGGGGGTGCTGGTGACCTTGATTCGTCAGCTTAACCAAGCACTGGGATTGACCTGTGTGGTGGTTTCGCACGATGTGCCAGAGGTCATGAGTATTGCCGATCAGGTATATTTGCTCGCCGATAGCCGCATTATTGCCAGTGGTTCGCCCCAATCGCTGCGTGACAATCCTGACCCATGGGTAAAACAGTTTTTAGAAGGGCATGCTGATGGGCCGGTACCTTTTCGCTATCCCGCTGGCGAGTTAACCCAGGAGATTTTCCGGTGATCAGAACACACATCGAAGACGTGGGCCGCCGGGCCATGCGCGTGGCCGAATCCATGGGCCGCGCAACCTTTGTGATGACAGGCTCACTGATTGGCCGTCCGCAACCGAGCAAAACCTTCCCGCTATTGGTCAAGCAGCTCTATTCGGTAGGAGTTCGGTCACTGGCGATCATCATGGTCTCTGGCCTGTTTATTGGTATGGTGCTGAGCTTGCAAGGGTATCTGGTGTTGTCAGACTTTGGCGCGGAAACCAGCCTTGGACAAATGGTGGCCTTGTCGCTGCTACGTGAGCTTGGCCCTGTGGTGACTGCCTTGCTATTTGCTGGCCGAGCTGGGTCAGCACTGACCGCAGAAATTGGCTTAATGAAAGCCACCGAGCAGTTATCAAGCCTAGAGATGATGGCGGTTGACCCGCTACGCCGAGTGATAGCACCGCGCTTTTGGGCGGGTGTGATTGCCATGCCACTGCTGGCAGTGATTTTTATGCTGGTGGGCATTTGGGGCGGCGAGCTGGTCGGCGTCGACTGGAAAGGCATTGACCACGGCAGTTTCTGGTCGGTGATGCAAGCGTCGGTCGATCTGGGCTATGACGTGGGCAACGCACTGATCAAAAGTGTGGTGTTTGCGGTGGCTGTGACCTGGATTGCGCTTTTTAACGGCTATGATGCCACGCCGACATCGGAAGGGATCAGCCGCGCCACCACGCGTACTGTGGTACATTCATCGTTGGCCGTGCTCGGCCTAGACTTTGTCCTTACTGCACTCATGTTTGGGAATTAATCATGCAACAGAGTCGTAAAACAGAATTTTGGGTAGGTTGTTTTGTCATTGCTGGCATTGCAGCGTTATTGGTCTTGGCGTTTCAAGTGGCCGATGTCCAGCGTTGGGGACGGGCGGATACTTACACGCTAACCGCTGAGTTCGACAATATTGGTGGCTTAAAAGTGCGCTCACCGGTCAAAGTGGGTGGCGTGACCGTTGGCCAAGTGACCGACATTGCGTTGGACGCCGAGACTTATGTCCCCCAAGTCACCCTGCAAATCAATGCTGACGCCGGACGTTTTCCGGAATCAAGCTCGGCATCGATTTATACCGCAGGTTTATTGGGTGAACAGTACATTGGTATCACCCCAGGCTTCGTGGATGAAGCGCTGGGTATTGGCTATTTAGACGCCGGCGACAAGATTCAGGACACCAAATCGGCACTGGTACTCGAAGATTTGATTGGTCAGTTCCTCTATAGCGTTGGTGACAAGGAGTAAACAGCATGAAAAAGACATGGATCGCACTGAGCAGCGCCGTTTGCCTGCTGGTTTCAAGCCTTGGCACTGTGGCACAGGCGAGCGAGCCGGTTGATCAATCCAACCCTTATCAGCTCATCGAGCAAGTGGCGGACAACACCTTTACCCGCCTGCGTAAAGACCGCACCTTATTCCGCGCTGATCCTGACTTGCTGCGTGATGTGGTCAAAGATGAGTTACTGCCTTACATTCATACTCGGTATGCCGCATCACTGGTGTTGGGCGCGCAGTACTATCGCAAAGCCACGCCCGCGCAGCGTGACGCCTTTACCGAGGCATTCACGGAATACATGATTGCCTCTTACGCGCAGATCTTGCTTGAGTACGATGACCAAGATGTCGAGGTACAAAAAGATCAGCCGATTGCCCCTGACGATAAGATTGTCAAAGTGCGGGTCGATATTACCGATCCGTCACGGCCACCGATTCGCCTCGACTTTAGCTTACGTAAAAATACTCGGACAGGAAATTGGCAAGCCTATGACGTCACCGCCGAGGGCGTGAGTATGATCCAGTCTAAGCAGTCGGAATGGAAAGCACCGCTACGTCGCGATGGTATTGATTCGGTCATCGAGCAATTAAAAACCTTGGCTGAACGTCCCATCCGTCGCGAAGACAAACAAAAGCAGGACGCCTCATGAGCGTGAGCTTCACCGCCGGCGACGGGCAACAGTATCACTTGTCAGGGCGGCTAGATCGTGACACAGTGCCTGACTTTTGGCGCCAGCGTGACCAGTGGCTCCCCACTGACACTGCCTTGAGCCTGGATTTAAGCGCGCTATCACGTGTAGATTCCGCCGGCATGGCGATGTTCCTACACCTGGATAAGCAACTGCGTGAGAAAGGGCAACAGGTGCGTTATCAAGGGGTGCCAGAGCAACTTAAGTTGCTCTTATCGCTGAGCAATGTAGAGACATTTTTGGACGATGCTGAGCATCAAAAAGGGGTTTAAACGTGGAAGCAAGCGAAGTTAAAGCCATTTTAGAGGCAGCTTTGTCAGTGGACGAGCTGCACGTGAAAGGTGATGGCAGCCACTTTGAAGTGATTGCCGTGGCAGAGATGTTTGACGGGATGTCACGTGTGAAAAAGCAACAAACGATTTATGCACCGCTGATGGCGCATATTGCACGCAATGATATCCATGCCGTCAGTATTAAAGCGATGACCCCAACTGAATGGGCGCGCGATAAAAAGCTGATGCAGTTGTAAGAGGGTCTGATGCAAAAGTTTCGAGTGACGGGCAATGGCCCGCTAAAAGGTGATGTGGCCATTTCCGGCGCGAAAAATGCCGCCCTCCCGATTTTATTTGCTTCACTACTGGCCGAAGAGCCGGTCGAAGTGGCGAATGTCCCTAAGCTGCGTGACATTGATACCACTATGGCACTGTTATCTCGCTTAGGTGCCAAGGTTAATCGCAACGGCTCTGTGCATGTCGATGCCAGTGACATTACTGAGCTGTGTGCCCCTTATGATTTGGTCAAAACCATGCGCGCGTCTATTTGGGCGTTAGGGCCCTTAGTGGCGCGTTTTGGTAAAGGCGAAGTGTCATTGCCTGGTGGCTGTGCCATCGGTGCCCGACCGGTCGACTTGCACATCAATGGTCTAGAGCAACTCGGTGCCACCATCACCTTGGATGAGGGCTATGTGCGCGCGACCGTGGATGGCCGCTTGCAAGGGGCGCATATTGTGATGGACAAAGTCAGCGTTGGCGCGACGGTCACCATCATGAGCGCAGCCACCTTGGCTGACGGTACCACAGTGATCGAAAATGCCGCCCGTGAGCCAGAGATTGTTGATACCGCGAAGTTCCTCAATATGCTGGGCGCGAAGGTGTCAGGTGCAGGCACTGACCGGATTGAAATTGAAGGGGTGGAGCGCCTCGGCGGCGGCAAGCACTCAGTCGTGGCCGATCGGATTGAAACCGGCACCTTCTTGGTCGCCGCGGCCGTGTCTGGCGGGCATATTACTTGTCGCCATACTTCGCCGGAGTTGCTCGAAGCGGTATTGCACAAGCTCGAAGAGGCGGGGGCTAAAGTGGT
Source organism: Salinivibrio sp. ML290 (assembly GCF_001995695.1). NCBI lineage: Bacteria > Pseudomonadati > Pseudomonadota > Gammaproteobacteria > Vibrionales > Vibrionaceae > Salinivibrio > Salinivibrio sp. ML290. Next base: position 58,477 of record NZ_MUEY01000002.1, read on the forward strand.
GACCGGTGATGACTTCATTGAGCTCGACATGACCGATCGCGAGCTAAAAGCGGTCAATGTGCGCACGGCGCCACATCCGGGCTTTCCGACCGATATGCAAGCCCAATTTAGCTTGCTCAACTTGGTGGCAAAAGGCACGGGCATTATCACCGAAACCATCTTTGAAAATCGCTTTATGCACGTGCCTGAACTGCAGCGCATGGGCGCACATGCAGAAATTGAGGGCAACACAGTGATCTGTGGTGATACCGACAGCTTAAGCGGGGCACAGGTGATGGCCACCGACTTACGCGCCTCAGCAAGCCTCGTGATTGCTGGCTGCATTGCCAAAGGTGAGACCATTGTTGATCGGATTTATCATATCGATAGAGGCTATGAGCGTATCGAGGATAAACTCCAAGCCTTGGGAGCCAAAATAGAGCGGATTGACGCGGAGTAACCTGCCACTCACTCGACACAAAAACGCCAGCATCTTGCTGGCGTTTTTTATGGCGTGACGCGATAAGCGTCGAGAGCGATTGTATTAGCGGCGCTGCCTTTCATCGCCCACTTTGACCGGCAGTGTCAGGGTCTCACCATCACGAATAAGGGTCACATCTAGCGTTGAGCCTGGGCGAGTATCGGTGACCATATCCATGGCACTGCGCGCCCCGCGTACGGACTGACCATCAATCTTAATGATTAAATCTTGCGGTTGGATCCCCGCTTTATCCGCCGGTCCCCCTTGATCAACACCAGACACCATGACGCCTCGTTGCTGCTCGGCATCCAGCAATCGCGCCATCACTGGGTTGACATCGCGACCATCAATCCCGATATAGCCTCGGATCACTCGGCCATCGGCAATCAGTTTATTCATGATCTTCTCGGTCAAGCCGTAGGGGATAGCAAAGGAGATGCCGTAGGTTTCCAAATCGGTGGCTTGCTGGAACGAGGCGGTATTAATCCCCACTAACTCGCCGCGACTGTTGACCAAGGCGCCGCCGGAGTTGCCCCGGTTAATTGCGGCATCGGTTTGTAAAAAGTCTTGGCGGCCATAAAAGCTCATCCCGGTACGCCCAGTCGCGGAAATAATGCCATAAGTGGTGGTTTGGCCGAGGTTATAGGGGTTGCCAATCGCGAGCACCGTATCGCCCACCGCAGGCTGATAACGCTCGTTGACCGGGATCACGGGTAAGTTATCGGCTTGTACCTTGATCACCGCTAAGTCGGTGCGTTGATCTTTGCCCACCATTTGGGCGGTGAAAATACGGCCATCTTGCAAAGCCACAATCACCTGATCGGCCTCGGCGACCACGTGGTAGTTAGTAACAATATAGCCTTTGGCGCTCATGATCACCCCAGAGCCTAACCCCTGAGTGTTGAGGGCTAATCGTTCGTTGCCGGTGTAGTTGCGGGTGTAAATATTGACCACCGCCGGCGATGCGCGCTTAACCGCGTAATTAAACGACACCAGCTCCACGGGATCGTCCTCGATGCTGTCTGCAATTGAAAAGCCTGATAGCAGACCCGAGCGTAAGTCCGGCACCGCCACCAACAATAAGGCAGCCGTCACCAAGCCAATAATCACAGAGCGAATCAATAACGCCAGCATAAATAATGCCATCCTCAAGCAACTTAACGCGGAGCTAGAGAATAGCATTGTCAGCGAGGGTTGGGGAAATCATCACCGCGCTCTGGGCAAAAAAATGCCTGCCGAGGAGGCAGGCATCAATCGGTGTGCGCCAGGCGCGCGTGCGCGGACTAGCGGATCACCAGATACAAGGAACTGTTGTCGCGGACGATATTGAGCGCTAACACGCTGGGCTTGTCTTCAAGCAACTTGCGCAAATCGCCGAGGTTCTCAATCTTGTGGCGGTTGAGGCCGACAATCACATCCCCCTCACGCAGCCCGTAGCGCGCGGCGAGTGAACCTTCTTCAATGGCCGTCACTTCTACCCCAGCCGGCTCGGTGTCGTGATTTTTCAGCTCGGCACCGGTGAGGGCTTTGTGTAAGTTGTCGGCCTTGGTTTGCGTCTGGCTCGCTTCTTTGAGGGTGGTGTCCATTTCTAGGTTTTCACCGTCACGGATAACCCCCAAGGTGACAGGCTTGCCCGCGCCCAAGGTGGCAATTTTGGCGCGTAATTCACCAAAGCTGCGAATACTTTTGCCGTTGACCGAGACGATGATGTCACCGGCTTCTAACCCCGCTTCTTCCGCGGCCGATTCCGGCATCACCTGGCTAACAAACGCGCCGTGTTGCGTGGCAAGACCAAAGGCATCGGCGAGCTCCGATGTTAGCTCGCGCCCGGTGACACCCAGCATGCCACGGCGCACCGAGCCATACTCGATAATTTGATCGACAAGGCTTTTCGCCATATTCACCGGAATCGCAAAGCCAATCCCGACGTTCCCGCCATTGGGGCCTAAAATGGCGGTGTTGATCCCCATCAACTCGCCATTAAGGTTCACCAGGGCGCCCCCCGAGTTACCACTGTTGATCGCCGCATCGGTTTGAATAAAGTTCTCAAAGTTTTCCAAATTCAAACCACTGCGTCCCAGTGCTGAGATGATCCCTGATGTAACGGTTTGTCCCAGTCCAAACGGGTTACCAATCGCCACCGCAAAATCGCCCACGCGGAGCTCGTCAGAGTTGGCCAGTGGGATCTGTGTGAGGTTATCGGCATCTTCATCCAACTGGAGGAGGGCAATGTCAGACATTTCGTCACTGCCAATCAAGGTGGCGTCGTACTCGCGACCATCTTTTAGTTGTACTCGGATTTGGTCTGCATCATCAATCACATGGTGGTTGGTGACGATATAGCCTTTATCCGCATCAATGATCACTCCCGAGCCTAATCCGCGAAATGGGCGCTCTTGGGCTTGTTCGGGCGGTAGATTGGGGCCAAAGAAAAAACGAAAGGCTTCTGGAATACGCTGCTTCGCGACTTTATTGCCTTCAACGGCAATACTGACGACGGCCGGAGAGACCTTCTCCAACATGGGTGCCAAACTCGGCATGGCTTCGCCGTTTACGGTTTGCGGTAGGGCAGCGTGGCTTGGGAGAGGGGAAAAGGCCGCGCCAAGAGTCAGCGCGGCGATACTCATCGCTAGTAAAGACTTCTTCATCATAGACTCACACTCCGATTGTCGAGGTATGAAGTGAGAGTGGGGGCAATCTGAAAAAGTTCAATCCTCCATCAACTCGTCGCGCGTGAACCTTCACCGCTTTTGAGCAGCCCTGAGGCACTACCTGAGTAGTCTCTGGGCGGCTCACTGGTTGTTTCGGCTTTCACTTCGGTGATTTTACCCAGCCGTTTAGCAAATGGATTGTCCTGATCGGGCAAATTCGGCATCAAATCGGTCGAGGTCTTTGCCATGTGCTGATAGAGCTTGTTGTAATCTTTGGATAGCGTATCGAGCAGCTCTGCGCTTTGGGCAAAATGATCCACCAACTCTTGGCGATATTGCTCCAGCTCGTAACGTGACTTTTCTAGCTCCCTTTTCATGTTTTTTTGTTGTTTGAGATCGCGCGTCGTCATGCGGGCAATAAAGAAGCCTACCGCGATACCGATGACGAGAAAGATCAGGCTATTAATCCAGGCCATAACTGCTCCTTGTAGTCACAAGTTGACTGTCCACAGATACCACTGACGGGTCAGTCAAGACAAGTAAAATCACTTGCCTACCTAATAATATCGTACATTCCCCAATGACTCAGCAAGGGAAGATTTAGCTCACTATACACGTCGCTTTCCGCTTGGGATACTGTCTTACGTGTTTGGTCTGTTGTGCGAGGTGACGCCCGACGTGTGACGTTTTCACGGGGCGTGTTACTATGCGTGCGAGGCGATAACCAATGAGGCTTTCACGGAATGACGCCACTCGAGCATTATAATAACGATCTGACCCACAACGATTTTATTGAAGACCCGGCGCAGCGTATGGCAGTGGAGAAACTCGATGATCTCTACCATCGCTTGGTCGCCAATCCCATTGTCCCCACCATGCCCGAAAAGCGCAGCTGGCTGCCTTGGCGTAAGCGCGAACCCGCGCCAGTGACCCCAGTAAAAGGCTTATATTTCTGGGGTGGGGTGGGGCGCGGCAAAACCTACCTAATGGATACGTTTTTCCACGCTTTGCCGTTTGAGAACAAGATGCGGATGCACTTTCACCGCTTTATGCATCGCGTTCATCAAGAGCTCAAAACCTTGGATGGCGAGGTTGACCCTCTGCCACAAATCGCCGATAAGTTTGCTCAAGAAACCCGAGTATTGTGCTTTGATGAGTTCTTTGTCTCTGACATCACCGATGCGATGATTTTGGGCACCTTAATGGAAGCCCTATTTGCGCGTGGTATTACCCTAGTGGCCACCTCCAACATCGTGCCCGATGAGCTTTATTGGAATGGATTGCAACGTGCGCGTTTTTTACCTGCGATCGCCTTGATTAATCAGCATTGTGAGGTGGTCAATGTCGACTCAGGGGTTGATTACCGCTTACGCACGCTAGAGCAAGCGGAGATCTTTCATCATCCTTTAGATGACGCCGCCACCGCGCAAATGCATGCCTACTTTAAAAAGCTCAATGGCGAGGGCGGGGTGAAACAGGATGTGATTGAAGTGAATCATCGGCCGCTGCAAACCCTCGAAAATGGCGACGGCGTGGTGCACTTTAGTTTTGCTGAGCTTTGCCAATCGGCACGTAGTCAAACCGACTATATGGAACTGGCACGCCTTTACCACACGGTGCTGCTGGCTGATATGCCTCAGCTAACCGGGGCGCAAGACGACGCCGCACGGCGCTTTATTGCCTTGGTGGATGAGTTTTACGAGCGTAGCGTGAAGCTAATCATCTCGGCGGCGGTACCCATGGATAGCCTCTATCAAGGCGAACGGTTGGCGTTTGAATTTAAGCGCTGCCAATCACGCCTGATTGAGATGCAAAGCCATGACTATCTTGCGTTGCCGCATTTGCCCTAAATCGGATAGAACGCAGGGCGCAAGCTCGCTAACGGCGCGCGTCCCGCAACACAATGGTGTGCAGTAGCCAAACAATCACCAACTGAAAAAAATCCACCGAATTTTTTTGCCAAAAGGAGGTGATTTTTTCTCCACTCTTCCCTATAATCTCGCGACCCACCGTTACTGTTGAAAGGCTTAGGCCGAGTGTACCACCACTCGAAGGGGTGATGTATGGGCGCTTAACAGTGGGAGCTTAGGCTCCTGAAGTGAAACTTATTAATCGGGTAATCATTAGCATGAAAACTTTCGTTGCTAAACCAGAAACTGTAAAACGCGACTGGTTCGTTGTAGACGCTGAAGGCAAAACGCTGGGCCGTCTGGCCACTGAAATTGCAACGCGTCTGCGTGGCAAGCACAAGCCAGAATACACTCCTCACGTTGACACCGGTGACTACATCGTTGTTATCAACGCTGAGAAAGTGGCTGTTACTGGCCGCAAAAAGTCTGACAAGATGTACTACAGCCACACTGGCTACATTGGTGGCATCAAGTCAATCAGCTTTGAAAAACTGATCGCGGAAAAACCTGAACTGGTTATTGAAAAAGCCGTTAAAGGTATGTTGCCACGCGGTCCTCTAGGTCGTGCTATGTACCGTAAACTGAAAGTTTACGCAGGTTCTGAGCACAAGCACGCGGCACAACAACCGCAAGTACTAGACATCTAAGAGGAATAAAGCAATGGCAGAACAATACTACGGCACCGGCCGTCGCAAAAGCTCCGCAGCGCGTGTCTTCATCAAGCCGGGCAGCGGTAACATCGAGATCAACAAGCGTTCTCTCGAGACTTATTTCGGTCGCGAAACCGCTCGCATGGTCGTTCGTCAGCCGCTTGAGCTGGTAGAAATGACCGAGAAGCTAGACCTGTACATCACCGTTTCTGGTGGTGGTATCTCTGGTCAAGCTGGCGCAATCCGTCACGGCATCACTCGTGCCCTGATGGAGTATGACGAGTCACTACGTCCTGCGCTACGTGCAGCTGGCTTTGTTACGCGTGACGCTCGTCGCGTTGAGCGTAAAAAAGTGGGTCTACGCAAAGCACGTCGCAGCCCGCAGTTCTCGAAGCGTTAATCGACGTTCCAGTCAGATTTGCTGCAAAAAGCCTGGTGGCAACGCCAGGCTTTTTTTATCCATCAATTTATCCGTCATTCTTGGGTGCAATACTCATTTATTTCCTTTCAAAACAGTGTATAAGCACTCACTTTCCAACATTTTTATTACCCTTTCCTCAATTCTGTGCACACCGCTCACATTTGTTACAAAAAGGTAGCTTTATCTTGTCAAAAAGTAGGGTTTTCTCTATCATCTAGCCGACGTAATAGCAGCTAAGATTTAATCGAACTGATCCCAGTCAGCCGTTATTACATATTCGTTTTTAAGTAAGCCGTACGCTCCATGGACGCAAAGGACACAATAAAAATCCAAGCGGGAGCACATGGGAGAATGTTGGATGAGCAATGCGCCAGTGAATACCGGCCGACGCCGTTTCCTGACTGCGACGACGTCAGTTGTTGGCGGTTTAGGGGCCGTAGCAGTTGCCGTACCTTTTATTAAGTCTTGGAACCCAAGCGCGAAAGCCAAAGCGGCGGGCGCGCCTGTCGAAGTCGATATCAGTAAGCTACAAGACGGACAAATGATCCGTGTTGAGTGGCGAGGAAAACCTGTATGGATCGTGCGTCGTAGTGACGCGGTCGTCGAAGAGCTGTCTAGCTTCGAGGACCAGCTTCGTGATCCCGGTTCGGCACAGCCGCAACAGCCAGAATACGCAGCCAACCAGACCCGCTCTATTAAACCTGAAATTTTTGTCGCGGTTGGTATCTGTACCCATCTAGGTTGTTCGCCAACCTACCTGCCTGACAGTTTCAGTGAGCAAGTGAGTGGGGTGAAAGCCGGGTTCTTCTGTCCGTGTCATGGTTCCAAATTTGACATGGCAGGACGCGTATTCCAAGGCGTTCCTGCACCACTAAACCTGGTCGTTCCACCTTACATGTACTTGGACGACAAACGGGTACTCGTGGGACAAGATGAGGGGACTGCGTAATGGAAAACTTGCTGAACTGGGTTGAGAAACGCATTCCAGCGATGAATGCGTATCGCAAACACATGACTGAGTACCCCATGCCGAAGAACTTCAACTTCTGGTATATGTTTGGTGTGCTCGCAATGCTGGTTCTGGTTAACCAAATTCTTACTGGGATTTGGCTAACCATGAACTACGTACCTTCAGCGGAAGGCGCATTTGCGTCTGTTGAATACATCATGCGTGATGTGGAGTACGGCTGGCTCTTGAGGTATATGCACTCCACCGGGGCCTCGGCCTTCTTTGTGGTGGTCTACCTGCATATGTTCCGTGGCCTGATCTACGGCTCCTACCAAAAGCCACGTGAGCTGTTATGGCTATTTGGTATGCTGATCTTCCTGGTGCTGATGGCTGAGGCCTTTATGGGCTATCTGCTGCCATGGGGACAAATGTCGTACTGGGGCGCACAGGTTATCATCTCCTTGTTCGGAGCCATCCCAGTGATTGGTGATGACCTAACACTGTGGATTCGTGGTGACTACGTTGTCTCTGGCGCGACCTTGAACCGTTTCTTTGCCCTCCACGTGATTGCACTGCCGATTGTGCTCTTGCTGTTGGTGGCATTGCACGTGCTTGCACTGCACGAAGTGGGCTCAAACAACCCGGATGGTATCGACACTAAACTACCGAAAGGTGAGGCAGATGACGATGGCCAGCAGTCACAGTTCAAGTTCCACCCGGATTACACCAAGAAATATAAGATCATTGACTCGATTCCTTTCCACCCTTATGGGACAGTGAAAGACTTGATTGGTGTGGGTGTGTTCGGCATCTTGTTCGCCTACGTGATTTTCTTTAATCCCGAAATGGGCGGTTATTTCCTTGAGCCACCCAACTTTGAAGCGGCTAACCCGCTGAAGACCCCTGAGCATATTGCCCCTGTTTGGTACTTCACGCCGTTCTACGCGATTTTGCGTGCGATCCCAGACAAGCTAATTGGTGTTATTGCCATGGGCGCGTCGATTGTGATGCTGTTCATCCTGCCGTGGCTTGACCGCTGCCGTGTGCGCTCATACCGCTACCGCAGCAAGCTGCACTTGGCGAACATCGTCCAATTTGTGATTGCCTTTATTGCTCTGGGTATTCTGGGCGCGTTGCCAGCAACCCCAACGTACACCTTGCTGGCGCAGATCTTCAGCTTCTGTTACTTCATGTTCTTCGTGCTGTTGTTCTTCTACAGCAAAAATGAGGCAACAAAACCGCTACCAGAGAGGGTGACATTCAAATGAGAAAATGGATTGTAATCTTGTGCGCGCTGTTGCCCTCTTTGGCGATGGCCGCCGGTGGCAATGTCCACTTGGACGAAGCCAACAATGATTTGACGGACAAAGCCTCATTGCAACGTGGCGCCAAACTGTTCATGAACTACTGTTTTGGTTGCCATGCTACGCAGTATCAGCGCTATCAGCGTGTGGCCGAAGATCTCAATATTCCTAAAGACTTGATGGAAGACAACCTGATTGTCGATAAGAATGCCGATTACGGCGAGTTGATGAAAAACGCCATGACGCAAGAGGCGGGCGCGCAGTACTTCGGTGCACCCGCTCCCGATCTGACCTTGGTGGCACGTGTGCGTGGTGTGGATTGGCTATATACCTATTTACGTTCGTTCTACGTCGACCCATCTCGCCCATTTGGCGTGAACAATACCGTGTTCCCGAACGTGGGTATGCCACACGTGCTTGAAGAGCTGCAAGGGACACCCCGTAAAGTGTACGAAACACGTATGGTGGACGGTGAGCCGGTGGAAGAGTTTGTGGGTCTCAAGTCTGACGGCAACGGCGAACTCAGTGCTAGCGAGTACGATAATGCGGTGCGCGATCTGGTTAACTTCCTTGAATATTCAGGGGAACCTGTGAAGCTAGAGCGCCAGCAACTGGGCTGGTGGGTGATTGGTTTCTTCGTGGTATTCTTGATTTTGGCGTACTTCCTCAAGAAAGAATATTGGCGCGATGTGCACTGATCGGTTAATCTAGTGTGTTGCTAATCCGCAATGGGGACTTTAGGTCCCCATTGCTTTCTATTGTTATTGAACATCCTGGAGGGGTTGATGGCTGTTGCTGCCAATAAACGCTCGGTGATGACGTTATTCTCTGACGCATCTGATCTCTATAGTCATCAGGTACGCATCGTCCTCGCAGAGAAAGGTGTCAGTGTAGAAATCGAGCTGGTGGATCCGAATAATCTGCCAGAAGATCTGGTTGACTTAAATCCTTATAACTCTGTTCCAACCTTGGTAGACCGTGAGTTAGCGTTGTACAACGCGGATATCATCATGGAATACTTGGATGAGCGTTTCCCTCACCCGCCATTGATGCCGGTATACCCTGTTGCCCGTGCACAAAGTCGTTTGATGATGTATCGCATTAAGCGCAACTGGTATACCTTGGTTGACCAAATTATGGAAGGCAGTGCTGACGACGCCGACAAAGCGCGTAAGCAGCTGCGTGAAGAGCTTCTGGCGCTGGCACCGGTATTTGCCGAAGATCCCTACTTCCTAAGCGAAGAGTTTAGCTTGGTGGATTGCTACTTAGCCCCGCTGCTGTGGCGTTTGCCGGCACTGGGTATTGAGCTAACTGGCCCAGGCGCGAAGCAAGTAAAAGACTACATGACGCGTCTGTTTGAGCGTGATTCGTTTCTCGCCTCACTGACAGAAGCTGAACGTGAAATGCGACTAACAGGTCAATAATGTCTACATCAGAATTTGCGATGACACCACGCCGCCCCTATTTGGTTCGCGCGTTCTATGATTGGTTACTGGATAACGATCTCACCCCACACATGGTGGTGGACGCGACGTTACCTGGGGTACAAGTCCCGTTTGACTACGTCAAAGACGGACAAATTGTTCTCAACATTGCCCCGCGAGCGGTGGGAAACTTAGAGCTTAGCAACGACCATGTGTGCTTTAATGCCCGCTTTGGTGGCAAGCCTCAACAAGTCCTCGTGCCTATGGCCGCAGTGCTCGCCATCTATGCGCGTGAAAATGGTGCCGGCACCATGTTTGATATGGAGCCCGCCTACGCGCAGGCTGATGAGGAGGAAATGTTTGAACAATCCCCCTCATCCAGCGAGGTAGAAGACGACGAAGAGCCGCCTTTGGTGTCGGTTGACAGCGTTGACGATCCAGACGCGTTGCCGCAAGCCGATGACGAAGACGACACGCCGGCTACGCCAAGCAAAAAAGGCAAGCCGACGCTAACCGTGGTGAAATAACCGCGTCGCAAGTTCTACCTGAAGGTAAGACACAAAAAACCAGCACCCAAGTGCTGGTTTTTTTATGCGCAGGGGCCTGCCGCACAGAAAAGGCGCCCGACTCGACGCCCTCAATGTAAGGCGTCTGAATCAATGACGCTCGGTCATGATCTCGCGCGAGAACACCTTCTCACAGTATTTACAGCGCAACTTCACATCGTCTGCTTCACTCAGCACGCGGAATGAGCTATCGACCGCCGGCTCACCGTGAGTAATACAGTTAGAATTTGGGCAGCGGAACACGCCTTGAATCACCTCAGGCAAGGTCAGCGGCAACTTGGCGACCACTTGGTAATCTTCAATTTGATTCACGGTTGCCTGTGGGGCGTACAACGCGAGTTGGCTGGCCTGATCTTCGCTGATCACCACGTTCTCGATTTTGATCAGATCTTTGCAGCCTAACGCCGACGATGGCAAGTTAAGGCCAATGGTGATCCGCTGATCGCTGCCGTGCATTTGAAACAGGTTTAAGATCTTAAAGCCAATGTGCGCGGGGATATGATCGATCACCGTGCCGTGACAGATGGCTTCAACTTGTAGTTTGTTATCCGTGCTCATTTTGCAACTCCTTCAACCTGTTCGTTTAATACCAGTGCCAGCAGGGCTTCTCGCGCATAGACGCCGTTCTCAGCTTGCTCAAAGTAATAGGCGTGCGGGGTTTTATCGACATCCACAGTAATTTCATCCACACGGGGCAGGGGATGCATCACCTTCATGTTGGGTTTGGCATCACGCAGCATCCCCGCATTTAAAATGAACGCCGCTTTAATGTGCGCATACTCTGATTCATCAAAGCGCTCTTTTTGTACCCGCGTCATATACAATACATCCAGCTCAGGCACCACATCGGTGATGCTACTGTGCAGGCTATACGGGTGGCCCGCGGCAGTCAGCTCATCTAACAAATACTCAGGCATCGCCAAGGCATCCGGGGCGATATAGAAAAAGCGGTTACCCTCGAATTTTGACAAGGCTTGCGTCAGTGAGTGCACGGTTCGGCCATATTTCAGATCGCCCACCATGGCAATGTTGAGGTTATCGAGCCGGCCTTGGGTTTCGTAAATCGAGAACAGGTCGAGCAGGGTTTGGGTTGGATGCTGGTTAGCGCCATCACCACCGTTCACTACTGGCACACCTTCAGAGAACTCCGAGGCTAACCGCGCCGCGCCTTCTTTGGGGTGGCGCATCACAAAGCCATCGACATACGAGGAAATTACCCGCACTGAGTCGGCCAAGGTTTCGCCTTTTTTGCCTGACGAGGTATTGCCACCGTCGGGGAAGCCGATCACTGAGCCGCCAAGGCGCTGAATCGCGGTTTCAAACGACAAACGTGTGCGCGTCGACGCTTCAAAAAAGCAGCTGGCAATCACTTTATTCTTCAACAGCGTCGGGTTAGGGCGCGCTTTTAGCTCGCCCGCCGTGGCGACGATTAACTCCAGCTCGTCGCGGCTGAGCTCGGGAATGGAAATAATATGTTTGTTATAAAGCGTATTGGCCATAACGCGAGTCCCTTTCTTTGCAGTGTGCTACAGGCAAAAAAAAACCTCCGAAACGGAGGTTTTTACGATCACGACCAATGCGGATACCGTCCCGCAATGGGGCGGATAAATCGCTGTTTGTGGGTGGAATAACCAACATAACTTCTGGCCGTGTAGTGAAATCTGGCCGAATTATACGCCCCTATTTATGTCGTGCAAGCAAAAGTGCAATCGTTTACGTGCTTGCGTTGACGAGTGTGGCAACCATCACAGCCTTGATGGTATGCATACGGTTCTCTGCTTGGTCAAAGACGATCGACTGCTCAGATTCGAACACCGCGTCGGTCACCTCCAAGCCATTCAGCCCGTATTGATCGGCGATTTGTTTACCCACACCAGTCTCATCGTTATGAAAGGCAGGCAAACAGTGCATAAACTTAGCGTGTGGATTCGCAGTGGCGGCCATCAAACCGGGGTTAACCTGATAAGGGGTGAGATCGGCCACGCGCTGCGCCCAGACCGATTCGGGCTCACCCATCGACACCCAGATATCGGTGTACACAAAATCACAGCCGTTCACCGCTGCGGTGTCTTCGGTTAAGGTGATCGTCGCGCCGGTATTGGCGGCGATATCTTGGCAGGCGGCAATCAAATCAGCCTCAGGCCAATAGGCTTTGGGGCCAATCAGGCGCAGATCCATGCCCATTTTCGCCGCGCCGACCAATAGCGAATTGCCCATGTTATTGCGCGCATCCCCCACATACGCAAACGCGATTTGATCAAGCGGTTTGTCACTGTGCTCTTGCATGGTGAGCAGATCGGCCAACACCTGGGTAGGGTGAAAATCATCGGTTAAGCCATTCCACACTGGCACCCCGGCATGCGCGGCGAGCGTCTCGACCACTTCTTGACCAAAGCCACGGTATTGAATGCCATCGTACATTCTCCCTAATACCCGCGCGGTATCCTTCATGGTTTCTTTATGGCCAATTTGGGTGCCGCTAGGGCCGAGGTAACTGACTTGCGCGCCTTGATCAAACGCCGCCACCTCAAAGGCACAGCGCGTACGGGTCGAGGTTTTCTCAAAAATCAGCGCAATATTTTTGCCTGTTAGCTGCGGCGTTTCCTCACCGCGAGCTTTGGCCGCTTTAAGTGCGGCGGCATCATCAATCAGATCGTGGATTTGCTGAGGTGACAAGTCGAGTAAGGTGAGCAGTGATTGCTGGTAGAGGTCGCTTTTCATATCTATCCCTAAATAACTCGCCAAAATGAATATTAAATCGATATTTATGTTTAATTATTCTCTGATGGTAAAGCGCGTGCTAGCAATATGCAAGCGACAAATCCGAGCGTAAAGGCCATAAATTGACCAATAATACACCGTTTTGATGGTTTTCTGACCGCGGGAGGGGGATTTAATCAAGCACTGACAATGCTGATAAATTGGCGACAAACTAGACAATCCTTTTACTGCCTTATAGCGGGGGAATGACAGGGCCGCGCGATGAGTGCGAGATAGTGTTTATGTCCTCAAGGGCAACGACAATACTAGGAAGGAGAACATGATGAAAACACAAAACAAAGCACTGACTCTTAGCGCACTCATGATGATGGTTGGTCTCGCCGGCCCCGCGATGGCCAACGAAGCCAGCCAACCACAAGGCGACCAACCCGTGGTAACCTGCCCAGACGGCGGCACGGATTGCGACACGCAGCCAATGCCAGAAGACGACAACAGCACCTGGCCGGCTGAAGACAGCCAAGACCCTGCCATGCAATAAGGTGGCAGCCTCCTAAGCAAGCAAAGCGTGAGTGCCGCCACATTGGCGGCGCTTGTTTATCCCACCATACGCTAAGTGCTCAAAAAGCATACTGAATTCGCCCCCCTTACAGCTAGACACCCTGTGAGCCTTCCCCTATAATCCCATTCCATTCGGCCCCTTAGCTCAGTGGTTAGAGCAGTCGACTCATAATCGATTGGTCCCCAGTTCAAGTCTGGGAGGGGCCACCAGTCATAGAAAGGCCTGAGAGGTTAGTAACCACTCAGGCCTTTTGCTTTTTATTTTGCTGTGTAGCATATATGTAGCAAATTAATCGCTCTTAAACGTCCTTTTGATTCGCACTCCCCACCTGCCATACCCATTCTCAGGTTCGATATTAGTGATAGCTCGCTTAAGCACAGCTTTCGAACAGTTCACCTTTTGTACCCATATCACAAAACATGTGCCATCTAACATTTTGGATAACAGCGCACGAAAACCCACACACGGCTTGATACACTCATCTACAAATTTGCCAATATGATGGCGTGTTAGGTGCCGACAACTGATCGGCGGTAGCATTGCTAAACACTGGATACCTAACCAGTTTATCGGGCAGAGATACCCAATAGTGTGCGCGTTTATCCGTGACCGATTCACACTATCCCAGAACGAATGATTAAAAGAGCCTATTAGTCATATAGTTACAGATTTTTGTTTGGGGATAGTGTGAATACCTGAGTAGTGATAGGAGGCATGCACACTTTTGCTGAAAAGAGATGTCCGTATCGGCAATAAATTACATTTATAACAGTGAGTTAGCTAGGAAAGAGGGCGTATAACGGTTTTGGGAAATCGCGCATGCGCACTAATACAATGTTATACCAAACGGTTTAGAATTTTATCAACGAAAGGAAATTGAGAATGTCAATATATAAAAATTTTACAGGTACTACATTTGAAATCTGGCAACCAGTTGAAAAACTATCAATTCAAGAGTTAAAAGATCAATTGATTGAAGTTAATTTGATGATTTTTCAAATAGAGAAAAAAACGTTTCAGGGTGTAGATCTTAACGCAATAAAAGACTACAGAGGAAAAGTAACAGCTGAGTTATTCTCAAAGTTAGAAGCAGATTTTTTGACTAATCGCAACAAAGCTTAGCTTGTATAACAATAAAATTTAAGGGTGATTCACAACGCTAATCGCTCTTACTTCAAGCAATTTTAGTGTTTATGGCACAATGCTTTAGGTAGGTGGTTAGCGTTGTTCACACCTTAATTTGGCGTTAGATTCATGGCGGTCTAGATGAAGATTCACACCCGAAAAGATGAAAAGGCTGCCCGTCTTCGATCATTTAAGATGATTAATTGGCGAGTGAAGGTCGAAAAAATTGAGACGAAATTTGCTACGGTCTGTACGCAAGCGAAGGAACAAGGATTTTTTGAGAATCTTTACGTTTCGCGCAACGATGAACACAGGCAGATACAGCTTTTTTCTGGGAAACACCCCGTAGGTACATCGGAGCCCACTTATGATCGTAATGGCGAAAAATCAGGTTTTAAGCTTCATGCAGAGGGTGGAGCGGCTTTAGTAGTTTCTCAGGCCGGTTCCGGAAATGTTGCTGTAATACTGTATCCATTCTCATCTGAAAATCACTATCGGCATTTGCAAAATATCGTTTGGAGAATCTACTCATCACCTGATCAAATAACTGATGCGGTCTTGGATGCAGCGATTAAAGATTTCTTTACGTACATGAGAGTATCCAGCACTCTATTCTCAGAGGGCCTGGCTGCAAGGATTCGGGTGCACTATCTTGAGTTTCGAAGCAAAAAATCCACAGACGGACGTGGTTTTATGAAGTTTCTTTTGTCTCACTGGTTATGGGGTGTGCTTGGTGTTTTGGGCTCTGTCGCAAGCATCTACTCGATCTGGAAGTAAGATCTAACAAATCATTCCAGTTCGTTTCGGCCCTTGCGGGCCTTCACCGGACGGCCTTTTCTCCGCTTCGCTACGCAAAGGCCGCCGCTGAATATTGGCGTTCATTTAACACAAGGAGTAAGAATGAAAAATATTTTGCTAGTGATTCTCGGTAGCTTAATCGCTGTCGGTGCGTTTTGGGGCTGGAACGAGTATCAAGCGAAACAAGCCGAATTGGAAAGAACACAACTGAGAAATGAGCTTTTTACTCAAATTGATGATGTGATAGAAAGAAATGACGAATACTTCAGTTATTTAAACAAGCAAATCCAACTCCTTGTTCGGCCTTGCGATGGAATTAGAAACTATGAACGCTATAAAGCCTGTGCTGAAGGTGCTCAATCAGAAGCTCATGCCCGTGCTAATAATCGCTTCGGTTTCACAAGAAATGATTTATCACGAGAGATTGTGAAAATCATTCGCGAGCTAAAGAGTACGGGCATGACGAGCACCGAAATAAAGCGGAGACTCGGTTCTCGCGACGGAGAGCTTCCTTGGGGGGGCAATGCCGAGCTGGTTAAGTGATAAACCTAACAATCGGCTGCACGGCGACCGATTTTCCGCCGCTTTGCGGCTCCAAACCGGCGCGTGAGCCGGGCGTTATGCAGCACCATTAGATAGAGGTATAAGTTTGAGCTCAGAAGTAAATTGGTATTTTGAAGGTCTTAAGATCGTCGCTCAACTTGCAATAGGTGCTGTTGGCGCTATGTACGGCTATAAATCAGCAGCAAGAAAATTTTCAGAGGCTACAAAAGATACAGATAAAACTGTTTTTACCTCTTCGGTTACTAATGAACGAGCCGTTTGGCGTAGCGAGCTGCGCGAGGGTATTGGTAAATACATAGAATGCTCATTCAGATTTATCGAGAATACGGGCAAACTCTCGGAACTGAGTAGCTTGAAATCTCTAATTATTATGCGCCTTAACCCTAAAGCTTGGTCTTATAGCTCAGAGCATACGCTTGATCATGCTGTTCTAAAATCCGTCAATTCAATTTATGCGACCTGTGAGAAAGAGCGATTAAACGCAGCAAAGCTCAAGAGTGAAATTGCAAATTTAGAAAAGTGTGCTCAAAAATTGTTAAAGAGCGAATGGCAGAAATCTAAAAAAGAAGCTGTTGAAGGTCGAGAACGTGATGCATAACAAACGAGTATGTCGTCAATCGTTAAATTTTGGCGAGGTTTTTATCCCACATTACGCCATCTCCGAGCATCGAATTTAAGATCACTACCATCTTACTCACAGAGGAAATAATGGCGACTTCTTTCGGCTTTCCGGTGGCGAATAATCGGGTATACGTCGAATATTACATTGCATCGTAGACATCACCGCTAATGATCGTTCTTACGTAGGAGCTAGTGAGAAAGTGAAAAAGTGAAAGTATACAGTGTTACATAGCGCAGTTGCTCACGTACATCCGACCAATCAACCAAGATGATGGAACAAGGGTTGGCGCGCGCAATCAGGTGCGCATGCCAGCGATAAATCATATTTTTCTCCTGATGCAACAGCGTATTACCCAACAGACGGTCTGTACGTTTAATCGCATGTTTAACTGAGGTTTGCGTCTCAAGCGCACGCCCAAGCTTGGTAAAGGGTAAATCAGCGCCGTCGCTTCGAGTAAGGTTTTAGTGGCAAAAGTAAGAGAAATAAGCCGTTTTTGTGAATTTTGGCGCATTTCTTTGACAGTGTTTGTAGCATAGTGGTTTAGGTTAGGTTAGGTTAGGTTAGGTTTCAGGATTTTATCACCTTGGTTTGGCGTTATACTTTTGGAGGGAATGTGAGTTTACAATTTTATATAGAACGAGCGGAGTTTTTAGAGAGACTTATCGAAAGTAACTCTGATAACTCGGAGTTAATTCAGGCTTATTTAAAGCTAATAGAAAAAGTGGCAGAAGTAAATATTCAGTATTTTAAATCGAAAGAGTCAGTATGTAATGAAGGAAATAGACAAAACTCTGAAGTGTTTAGAATTAAATCTGACCTAAGGAAAACTGAAATTGAAAAGCAAGAGTTTCCTGTTGGCTGGAGTAATGATTAGCGTTAATTGAGAGAGAATGTATAAAAAAGAGTATATCGTCAATCGTTAAATTTTGACGAGGTTTTCATTCCGTATTGTGCCGTATACTAAGTGTTTAATTTAACGACCACTTTTCTCGTGTGATAAATAATCGATTAAATGTTAATTTAAAAGTGTAAAAATAGAACGGAAATGCCTCTTTGATCCCTAGATGTTCTTATGAAGGAATTACCTTTCCTAGGTCTTAAAGTGAGCGAAGAAAAAATGGTGTTTGGCGAGATAAATACCATAAAATAATTGAGTAGACATAGTTACCTCTAGTGTTAGAGGCAACAGTTAAGCGTGAAATTATTAAATGGTTTGTGATATAAATGTCAAATTTAGTTGATGGAAATTACATAATAAAAGATCCGAGTGAGCTGTTAAATAAATTGTTATTTGAGGCTGGTAAAATTTCTGGAGTTCCAGATAAACATGACTTCTTTAATTTTGTGGTGACTGCTGCTATTTTAAGTGAGTGGGTTTGCAAATATTATGGGTCAGTAATTCCAGTTGATTTAAAAAAAACATTAAAAGGCTGTTCAGATACAGGATTACCACTAGAATCTGATAGCTGGATAGAGGACAGAAATTGTTTGCCTAATTCGGGCCAAGATGCTAGTAGGCATATTATCAACAGTGTTAGGATTTGTTGGCACACTACAAATGCTACTAAACACTATGAGTGGAGAAGCTCTAGTGGAATTAGTACCATTAGCACTGAAGCACCGATAAATAATCTTTACGATTATTTCTTTACTCCGGTTGGAGAAAGCTTGTTTATTCGTTACAAAGATGAAAATTACACAATAGTGCAAATTAAGGATATTTTGATTCAGTTTTATCCAAAACTAATTAACTATCTTGACTCACTAAAAGAATCGGAATAATTATACTATAACAAGCAACGCATATGGGGGCTGGACTTGCTCCGTTTTACTGGACACGTCTCGACGACCTGATGAGGTCAGTATACCAGCCTAAAAAAAACAGATAAAAAGACAGCGCAATATTCACTAGACTTCAAACTGAAAGTGGTTGAATGGAGCGATGGAACGGATCGAACAGTGAAGTCGGTTAAATAGGCGCTTGATATCCATCCATTCATGCTATCAAAATGGCGTAAAGCGTAGCGAGATGGAGGGTTTTGTATGGTCAAGTTCCTAAAAAGGTGGCAACTCCTTCATGCAGAACATTCGAGAAAGAAATGAACGAAGAAATATCGATAGAACACGAAGGCGTCGTCCATACGGCAGAATATTCAATCTTTGATGATGTACTCACGGTTTATCTGCCAGATGGGACCACTAGAGACACTGAGCTAAGAGGCCTTAAGCCTGAATCAACGGCAAAGGCTCATCTACGTGCTTACATCAAGAAAAGCACTTAAAAAGCTTCTGCAACCCCTCCTGCTAAGGTAGTCCACGCTCTGAGTCTTTTCTTGCTTGGCGTTGCCAGCATATATCTAAAGCTTCCCCATTTCATCTTCGCCTGTGCGAGGCGTTAGGGTTTGTTCGGCGTTGACCCTATCAAATTTCCGATAAAATACAGTTATTCACAGAACTCCAAGTAAAAGCGCATCTGTCTTCATGACAGATGCCATTCGTTGGTGCGGGTGATGATGGCCTTTCCGCCTGCAGAGATGCCTTTAAGCACCTTTAAAAGCTCGTCTTCGCTATACATGGACGTTTTCACCACGCCTGTATCACTATCAAAAGCCAGCTCATAATGAGGGGCTATAGCTTGCTCTGTGCGCTTGCAGAATACGCCACCCATCAGATCTGTAAAGCTTTTCCAGTTGCCTTTGTCGGCTGCGTCGTGAATATCCTGCACTAGCTGACTTTCTGCCATCATTGCCTTTAAGCGGCGTAATTCACGCCAAACCGTCACCGAACACCCTCCCAGCTGTTGAAATWGGCGAATGCTCCAGCACGCCGCCCATGCATCGACGCGCGCCGCTGCACATTTCGGGTCTTCACCGTAGATACCTGCATCAAGATGATCACCGTCGATGTTTTTTGAGATGTATTTCGCGATATACCCCGTCGCTGAGCCCTTGTTAGGGTCAATCTTCACTTCCGTAAAGCGGTGCTGCTCAGCGCCTATTTCGTCGCCATCTTCCCGTAAAGCGTAATCTCTCATGGTAGTGATGAGGGTGTCGTAATGCGCAGGTTCGACGAACAACAGCAAATGCCAATGGGGTGTACCGTCGTGCTGTGGCTCCACAACTCGAAAACCATAGAATCGCACATCCTCGCGCTGTAGCTTGGCACGCATAAGCTTCCAAATATCATTGAGATAATCCTGAGCCTCAGCAGGCGTATAGCCTCCCCATTTTGGGTTTTCATCGCCCGTTGTCGCATAGCTGCGGTGGTATTTAGACGGGCACGTGATGGTGAGAAAGGTCGCCACATGGCCGAGCTCATTGGCTAGGTCTTCAAAGCCTCGCGCCCTCACCATGAGCTCGGTTTTGCGAATTTTCGGATCAGCGACGCCTTTTTTCGATAACTCCAGCAGGCTAAAGCTTTGCCCTAGTTGATTGGTAACTGTCGTGTTCGCAAGGTATTGCTCTTGATGAAACTTTTGAGAAGCGCGGGCGCTTAGGGTTTCTTCGGAGCAGTAGATAGATTTGCGACGGTTTACCTCATTGAGGTGTCGCATCACGGTTTCAATGTTCTTGCGCTGGGCTTTTCGAAGTTTGCGCAGCCACCATGATTTATCGGACATACGACGTAGCCGACCCTCTAGGGTGTATTTCTCCTCATCGGGAGGCAGCACGCCAAAGCTGGCACATAGGGCGTGAAGGGTTGTGATTGTTTGCTGTTCGTCACCCATTAACTCACGCCTAATCGCCAGTGCGGAATCAACAAGGTTTTCCGCTTCTTCTCGCAAGGCGTCTTCTGAAATATTGAGGTTTAGCTTTTCGGGCGACACGGTGAGCTTGCTCATCAGGCTGTCGGTGAGCTCGCGTAGGTAGGTGTTTCGCGCTTGCTTGTTGGAAATGGCGCGATAGTGTTTGAACAGGATTTTTTGGGCTTTATCCGGCAAGCGACAAAGGCGCTCTTTCACGAACGCCTTATCATCCCAGTCAATTTGAGCAAATTCAGTTTCAGGAATGGCTAACATCCAATGCCCTCCCTGCTGCTGTGAGCTCAAAAACATACCACTTGATACCGTAGGGGTAGGTGGTTCGGTACGTGATGAGCTTTTCTCGATAAAGCTTAAAGACAGTGCGTGGGTTTAATTTCATATCAAACCCTGTTGAGCCAATGTATCCGGCCTGATTGACGCGATAATCGGCACATAGCTGAAACCAATGCCCCGCTTGCATCGCACGGATAACCGATTGTTGATGTTTATTCAGCTTAGGCATGCTCACGCTCTCCATAGCTGAGGTGAGCCTGTTTGCGGTGCTGATCTAACCAGTTATCCAAATCTTCTTTTAGGTAACGTACCGCTCGGCCAATTTTGATAAATGGTGGCGCTTCGGTGCGGTTGAGTCGGTGGCCCTCCATGCGTGATTGACGCAGGAAAGAACGGCTCATGCCGATATAAGCAGCGGTTTCTTGTTCTGTGTATGCGCGTTTTTGGGTGTGTTCAGTGTGCATAACGATATCTCCGTGTGTTCGTTGGGAGATACCGTAACCGTCCCAACTAGCTTGGGACGCTGGTTGGGACGCTGGTTGGGAGAGTTTTTAGCTAAAGCGTTTTACGTACCGCTGAGACGTAGTTGCAGAAGGTTTTGTAACGCAACCTTCTCGTCTTATCTCCTCGGCCAAACCATTCGATATCGTCATGGTTTATTTCCGAAATGATGCCGTCTTCGTCAATCTGGTGAGCGTTGTTTTCATGATCTCGCCTAACGGCATACCATATCTTGAGAGCGTCAGCGTCGCGATCCCCTGCCAATACTTTTCGAATCATGATTTTGAAGGGGTTGGTTTCAATTTTGCTCATATCAGGGACAGAAATGCTTCGGCCTGTTTCGCCCTCAGGGCGTAGGTCAAAGGCGGCATTGACGGCCTGCAAATCAAACCGCAATTGGTCAGCCTCTATTGCTAATGGCTTGGCCTCTAACGCCCTACCTGTTTTGGCTAGGGCGTCCCATAGGCCTGAAAACCCCTGACGATTCCATTCCTCTGGGCCTGCTTGGGCCAGTTGCCTCGCTTCTTGCCCATAGGTCGCCTTAGTGCCTATGGCCCCATAGGCCGTAAAGGGGGCCATAGGCCTCTGGGGCAGGGAGGATACCTGAGTAAATGGGCCGTTCTCGGCGTCTGGGAAATCGTTTTTGACCTCCCGCCAGTGGCTAACGCGGTCAGGTTCCAGTATCAGGGCGTGACGAATTGGGGCGGTTTTTGAATGAATACAGGCTATTGACTGGTCTTGTGTTAGGCCTATTACGCCCTTGTAGGCGAACAGGTTTGCCAGAGCAGGCCTATGGCCCTCTTTGGCCGCAAGCATCGCCCCCATCGACTTTTCATCTACCCATGCGCACAGGGAAAGCTCCCCTTGCTCGACAGCGGCTAATAGGTCGCCTTTGGTAATAGGGGTGACATCGTGGATTTCATCTAGGCGGTAAAAGCGACGGTTTTGCATCCAATACTCTTTCTTTATCTGTTAGTTCAATTAACATCTATTAGCCCCCAATAAGGCTAACAGCCGCTGCCTTATGCTCTGGTGCTAAGTGGGCATATCTTAGCGTCATTTTTAGGTCGGCGTGGCCTAGTAGCTCCCGAACGGTATTGAGGTCGACGCCTGCCATCACTAGCTTACTGGCAAAATGGTGTCGGAGGTCGTGGAAGTTAAAGCCTTCAATATTTGCAAGCCCTAATACGGTTCCCCACGGCTTTTTAACGTCGGTAAGCGGTTGGCCGTTTTTGCCCTCAAAGAGGTAGGTGGCCTCGGGGTTTTGCTCGCGCCAGCTTGCCAGTGTGTTATAGGCCTCATTGTTGAGTGGTACTATGCGGCCTTCTTTCGATTTTGCATTCCCGCCGCGCACTTGTAGGTAGCGCTCAGAAAAGTAGATATCACGCCATTCAAGGCTGAGTAGTTCGCCTCGGCGTAGTCCGGTGTTGATAGCTAGCAGGATGAGAGGCTCTACATAATCTACGAACGTGGCATCATCTAAGCACGGATACAACGAATAATTACGTATAGCCCGATGCTCATTGGCCGAACGGCGAGCTAGGCGAATATCTTGGTCTCGATGCTTGATAGCATGCCGTAATCGCTTCTCTTCCATGTCGGTGAGATAGCGTAGGCGGGTATTGTCGGCCTTGATAGCTTTCACTTTGGTGAGTTCGTGTGATTCGATTAACCCCCATTCAACGGCGCGAGATAATGCGCCTTTAAGTGAGTTCACACTGTGATTAATGGTCGACGCGGCTTTACCCTTTTTCCGTTGCTCACTTCGCCACTTCTCAACTTCCCATGCGGTAATTTGGTCTAGCTCTTTATCCATCAAAAACGCAAAGCGGCTTTTAATGTGGTTCACAATACGCTGGGCCGTTTTCGGGTTACGGGTTTGCAAGTAGGGTAGGTATCGCTCGTCTAGGTAAACGGGGAGTTTGAGGTGTTTGCGGCGTTGGCTTTCTTGGCGCGCTTGCTTCCTTTCATCATGCACGTTGTTCCCTTTGGCAACGTCACCTGCCTTTTGTTTGGCAAGGTCACGCGCTTGAGCTGGGGTTAGGTCGTGCGCCGTTCCGAGCTTGTAGTTAACCTGTTTGCCATCATGTCGGTAGTAGAGGTAGTAAACAATGCGCCCCGTTGCTGAGATACGAGCATGAAAGCCATGAATCTCGGTATCGTTGATGCGTTTATCCTCAACCGAAAACTGCTTGATACTGCTCGCGGTGATCTTCTTTTTAAGAGGCATGATGCTTTGCGTCCTTGGTGTCTACCCATCGATTTCTGTGTAGCATATATGTAGCAAATCAATCATACTTCCATGAATTTTGATGAACAAGGAAAAACAAATAAAACGATATAAATACATGATATTGTTGGATTAAATTGTTCTTCTTTGTTCACTGCGATTCATGCAAAAACACCCAAAAAGCGTCTCATAATCGATTGGTCCCCAGTTCAAGTCTGGGAGGGGCCACCAGTCATAGCAAGGCGTAGCAGGTTAGTACCTACTACGCCTTTTTTGTGCCTGCTGATTTTTAGTCAAACACTTAGTCAAACAAGGAACGGGTACAACTCCCGTTTTCGCATTAGAAAAAATCAGCGGGTAACACTGAGAGGTGTTCGACATCCCGATCCTGCTAGCAGCCCTCTTTCCCCGGCCTGATCCAAACGTCCACTAAAACGATTCATCCGTTTTGCCCTAGGTAACTTCTTGCACCCACCTCACAAAATATGGTTTATCTAACACTTTGGACAATAGCGCACGAAAACCAAAACAGCCCTTGATACACTAATCCCAAATCTGCCAACTCGATGGCGTGTTAGGTGCCGACAACTGATCGGCGGTAGCATGGCTAACACTGGACGGTTAACCAGCTTATCAGCTAGAGACTGCCAAAAGCGTGCGCGTCTATCCGTGACAGATTCACACTATCCCAAAATGGATGACAAAAAGAGCCCATTAGTCATGCATTTACAGCTTGGCGTTTGGGGATAGTGTGAATGCCTGAGTTGAGATAGGAGGTACGCACATTTTCACGGAAGGCAGTATTCATTAGAGGTTAAAAATTCTATTGGTAACAGATATTTAGGTAGAAGAGAGTGCGGATAACGGTTTTGGGAAATCGCGCATGTGCACTAATACAATGTTATATAAAGGTCAGTCATGACAAATGAAGTTGTAAATTTTTTAGTAGAAGAAGCTAGATCAGAGGGATTCAAGACTAGGTCTGCGATATTCGGTGAATTGTGTCTTAAAAATCAGCCTTATTCGATAGTGCAATCTACAGGTGCTGTCTATGGCGTGTTAGTTAAATCAAAAACGCCTCCCCTAAAGGGTTTAAAGCCAATTAAAGGCTTTCCCAATCTTTATCCTGTGTATTGGGGAAAGGATATCGCCCCAGTAAGCAGGTTGAAGGCTCATGTTCAAAATCATCAATCTACGGGAAATGCTGATCTCCGAAGCATTGAGGAGATACAAGGAAAACCACTTCTGTTCGGTGCTATTTTTGTTGAAAAGTATTCCGAATTTGAGGGGTATCTACACGATTCATACCCGCCAATAAAAGGTCAAAAAAGTCGAGGCAGAACAAGTACTATCGTGAAAGTAATTAATTGAAATATAACAAGTCGCTGTTGCCGGACAATTTTTCCACCGCTGTGCGGCTACAAAATTTCCGCAAAGCTCAGCGTTATGAGTATTTAAACTAGGAGTTTGATCGTGCTGGATATATCAAAAAGAATCGAACTCATTAACTCTCTTTTAGAACAAGATACTGAGCAAAGTCTTACATATGCTGCGTTGGAAAGTAGACTTACGCTGGAATATTTGTGCTACGAGAGATTTAGGCTATACTTCTCATACTTATCAGAGAGTGACTTAAAAAATTGGCAGCCAAAACACATTATCAAACAGATTTCAGGTGAAGTTGACGATAATGTTGCTAGGGAGTTCTCGATCTCAATCTCGGATGAAAGAATAGATGGTAGGTTGCCAGAAACGAAAGAAGAGTTTGAATCGATAAAATACACTCCTCTGGGTAATCAACCTGAACTTAATCTGAATAAGTTACATAAGTTATGGAATAGTGTTTCTAATGTTGCTTTGCATATTCCAGTACCAAGCATATCGTCCGATAGTATAAATATTTATGGCGACAAAGATAAAATTAGGGAAAAAGTTTCTGAAGTTGTTGTGTTTCTATCGAACATAAAGGGGAACCTGTTGGTGAGTGGTTCCTTTGGAAAAGAGTACAGTTTCAATTGCTTTGTTTGTGATACTAAAATAAAACGCCCTGTAAGCAGTTTACAGCAAAAGACAGCGTTAAGCTGCATAAATCCAAAGTGCCAAGAAAGCTACGTCATACAGAAAGATAAGCATGACAATTTTGAAGTGATTAGAAACGTTATAAAATTTACGTGTTTGGGCTGCAATGAAGAATTAGAAGTACCGATTAGAGCTTTTAAAGATTTACGATTCAATCAAATTCTTAATATCCGTTGTGGTAATTGTAGCACCTTATCGGAGGTTATTATGAGGCCTTTGATGAAAAGTACCGAAGCAGAAAATTCTCATAACAAAGCATTGCAGCGGACAAGCCGCTGAATGCGGCTACATGGATTCCCCCGTTCGTCAAGCATCCGCGAAGCGTATTGAGTTTGGTTGGACTGCCGCTCTACATTCGGCCTTTTACTGACTCACGTCATGGCCCTGATGACATTGCGCGGTTGCAGTGCCTAATTCGTTAGAAGGCATCAAGGTGCCCGCCGCATTAACAGGCTCTCTGCAAATGGTCTTCACCGATACTCATCAACTTGCGTGTGCAATGACCCGGTTGGTGTATTTCTCCTTACGACAGCGACGAGTTAGGCCGCGTAGTCTTGATAATCCGTTTGATGGTGCAATAACGCCCACACAATGCGTGCATTTTTGGCTGCGAGAGCGACAATGGCGCGATTCATGCCACGTCGCTCAAGTCATGCCACGTCGCTCAAGGACATTTCGCCCCCAAACACTGAGCCTATCTTGCTTATCGCCTAGGTTCGTGATGACGGCTCTCGCGCCATGCACTAAGAGTGTTCTGAGATATTTATCTCCTCGTTTACTAATACGACCTAATCGAGGCTTTCCTCCGGTTGAGTACTGTTTGGGCACTAATCCAAGCCAAGCAGCAAAATCTCTACCGGAATCAAACTGTTCGCCTTTTCCGATAGTGGCGATAATCGCCGTTGCTGTTTGTGGGCCAATGCCGCGAACATTAAGAATACGCTGGGCATTAGGACTGGCCTTGGTAACCATATCGAAACACTGCTCGGTATCGGCGATACGCTGATTAAGTGTTTGTAGGTGGTCAAAACAATCTGCCACGACAGCACGAGCAATATCAGGCAGGCCATTCTCTGCTGCCTCGAGAATGAGTGGTACTTCTCTGTGAATGGCGGCTCGTCCCGTTGGAATAATAAT
The DNA here is from genome assembly GCF_001995695.1 of Salinivibrio sp. ML290. NCBI lineage: Bacteria > Pseudomonadati > Pseudomonadota > Gammaproteobacteria > Vibrionales > Vibrionaceae > Salinivibrio > Salinivibrio sp. ML290. Next base: position 85,184 of record NZ_MUEY01000002.1, read on the forward strand.
GCCGAACTCTGCCAGTAATGCACGAATACGATTAATGAGGGCGGTACGTTCATTGACCCAATGCTCACGTATACGATGAGTCGCGAGAATCGCTTGGCGTTCGGGTGACTTAACAGGAATGAACCGGCTGTTTGGACGCTGAACAGCGTCACAAATGGCAACGGCATCGTTCAGGTCATTTTTTCCTTTTGTGCGATAAGGACCGACGTACTTTGCGGCCATGATGCGGGTATCGTGACCGAGCTTGTTGAATTCTCTAGCCCAATAATGTGCCCCACTGCAGGCCTCAATACCTATGCACATCGTGGGCATATTTGCTAATGTAGCCAGTAGTTTAGCGCGTGAAACAGATTTATGGAGAATGACTTTTCCGTGGTCATCCACCGCGTGAAGAGAAAAGTGGTGCTTGGCGAGATCAACGCCACAAAAGAATTGAGTAGACATGGTTACCTCCGGTATTAAGGCCGCACTTAAGTGTGGCAGATCTTCAAGAGGGGGAATCCATGTCATTCGTTATGTGCCCGAGTACCTCACGTTCTGTGACATTGTAAAAGTGCTGTATCGATGTTGTACTTCTTTCATAAAGCTGTAAAATGCAAAGATAGTTCAGATAGCCATTTTAGTAAGGGTAAAAACTTTATGAATCAACAAGATGTTGCGGGTTTAATTAGAGAGCATTTTAACTTTGTAGAAACACCTACTGAAAGTGAAGTAAATGAAATAGTATTTCGCCTTTCAGACAAAACTACGGAGCAAGAGTTTCACGAAATAGTACACGATGTTGTCAAAAATAAAACATCGTATTCTTTTGAGAGTCTTGATATGAGCGCATCAAAAAGCCTACTACTACAGATAAAGAAAGCTTCAGGTAAGTCAGACAGCAATGGATCCTAAGAAGTTTAGCGACTTAGAAGCTGAAGTTTCAAAAACGAAAGAAGCTCTTGATTGTTGCTTGCAAAACGTTTTAAACCAAATGCCAAATGTTTCTGCTCAGTTACTTAATGAGGCGCATTTGAAAGGTGCTAAGTTCTTTTCTAAATTTGAGTCTTTCATCTCAAGTATTTCCTCTGAAAGTGAGTCGCTTTCAAAGACCCAAGTTAAAGATGTTTTAACTAGCATTGAAAATGTATTGGATTATTCGGTTGATTATTGGGAAGTATTGACTTCTACCTCAGATGGTATTGTATCTGTGCCATACTCTCCTGAACTTAATTTTTTAAAGACGTCGCAACTAGTTCTTAAAACACATAACAAAGAACAAGCAATGAAATTGAAAGATAGGTTTATTGCACACAATATACCTACAGTAGGTTTTGATTCAAAGGGAAGCTATAAGTTGACATCAACAAAGATTGATTGGGTATCATTGGTGACTGGTAGTGTGTTACTTGCTATTTCAGGCTTGCTAGTGTTTTTTATGGATATAGATACAGGAATGAAATATTTCTTTTCGAGAATATTAATTAGCCTTAGTGTTGCTTTTTTATTTACCGGTATTGCTAAGGAGAAAATTCAAGCAAAGATTAATATTCCTGGATTGGCTATTACTGCCTTGGGAACTATAGCCATATTTTTTACTTTGTACTTTGCTAACCCTGCTGATATGCCAACGGTTAATAACTTCAATACCGATGGGGTTAATAGTTTAGCTTATACATAAGAGAACTAAGCACATAACAAACGAGTATGTCGTCAATCCTAAATTTTAGCGAGATTTTTATCCCACATTACGCCGTCTCTGAGCATCGAGTTTAAGATCACCACCATCTTACGCACACAGGCAATAATGGCGACTTTTTTCGGCTTTCCGGCGGCGACTAATCGGGTATACGTGGCTTTAAAAACAGGATTACATTGCATCGCAGGCATCATCGCCATATACAACACGGTACGAACTTGATTACGTCCACCTTGAATCACCCGTTTGCCTTTATATCGCCCACTTTCTTTTGTTACGGGTGCAACACCAATGAGTGATGCCGCTTGTTTGTTAGTTATATAGCCCAGCTCAGTGTAACCCTCCCTATTTTAGTGGCACTCTAAATTAGATTTTCCTATTTTCATGCCTTGCTAAATAATCTTGTAGTGGCCAACTAACATTGGCTACGATGTTAGAGCGTGTAAGAACAGAGATCCGTTCAGCAGAATCAGAGTAACCAAACTCGACAAGTTCGGCTTGATGATTTTGTAACGATTTCAGTTCATGGTTCAAGTCTCGTATGCATTCCCACGCGGGAGAGTGGGAACGAGTAAAATAAAAAAACAGAGACAAGCAACGCAGCCCTATGGCTGCGTTTTGGCTTTCTATCCCCAACCCAAGATTATTCTGTCGGTTCGATGGTCAGTGGTTCCCAGGTGGCGGTGGTGTTGCCGCCGGCGCTGGGGTGGTCGCGGTATTCGCGGTCTTTGAGTAGGGTGTAGTACACGTCCACAAAGTCATCATCGTTGGTGAGCCAGCCGTCGGGGATGGCTTCAATGATTTTGCCGGTGATCTTGGTGATCACGCCATAGGCTTGCACCTCTAAATCTGGAATGGCGGCAATGATGTCGCTCGCCACCTCGTTAAGTTTCAAGGCCAATTCTTTGTAGTTGGTGCCGTCGTCTTGCTCCATCAAGATCACGTCCGCCGCGCCCCAGCGATAACGCTCCCAGTGGATCATCACTTGATTAGGGTGATAGGTGGTTTGGTCGTAATCCAAATAAGGCATATCGACAATATCGAGCGTGGGCTCGTCACGGCTGGGGTTCACGCCGGTGACAATCGCGTATACCTCGGCCGCGCCGGAGATCCAAGGCTCTTGGTCGTCTTCAAGGCGGATTGATTTGAGCACTGTGGTGTCAATGGGCTCGGCTGGGCCTTGTGCCATCATTGGCGCGTGACGACGCTGACGGGGCGCTGGGGCTTGCTCGGCCAGGGTGCGGCGCATCACTTCTAGGCCAGCTTTAAGTGAGGCTTCACCATTGGCATCCACTACCAAAATAGGACGGTCAGGCAACTGATTAACGTCTAGCCAGTGTACCTTGCCGTTGGTGTCGTAGGCTTCAATTTGGGTCCAGGTTTTATCATCGCCTGCTGGCTCAAAGGCAAACAGTGGCGCTTGGCCAGCTTGCCAGCGTGCGAGCATGCTGGGGTCTGCCAGACGCACTTCAAGCAACTGTTCGGCGACCTCTTCGACCCCTTGTGCCTCTCGCAAGGCGCGGTCGGCCGCGCGCAGTTGATCATTAAGCTGATGTGCGCGCGTTTGGGTGAGACTTTGTAGCGACGCATTCAGGCCATAGGCATTAATGCTACGGTGGAGCACAGGCGCTAATAGCGCATAATCTTGGCTAAGTTGTTTGGCGGTGTCGCGTTTAATATCAACCACTGAATTATCGGCATTGGTCGCAAAAGCGGGAGTCAAAGCTTGGGTGATGCCAGCCAATAATAGGGCAATGAGCGTATTTTTCTTCATCGCGTTTCCTTTTTGTTGTGTTTCCAACTGACGCCAGCGGATGCTGACTAAGGCCATCATGCGACGTAAATGAGAAATAATGCTATTTAGAAAATAATGTGATGTGAGCCGAGTTCATAAAAAAGGCGCAACTGCGGCATGAAATTAGTCACTTTTGGTACCAAGGTGTGCGAGTGGCAAAAAAACGCCCGGCCAAGTGGCCGGGCGTTAAAGCGAAAAGGCGTGAGGTTAAATGCCGTCGCGTTCAAGCGGGCAGCTCATACAGCGCGCGCCACCGCGACCACGACCCAGCTGGTCGCCCGGGATCGAGAGCACCTTGATTCCGGCTTTGTCGTATTTCTCATTGGTGTAGGTGTTGCCTTCATAACCAATCACCACCCCAGGTTTGACCGTGAGCACGTTGTTGGCATCGTTCCATTGTTCGCGCTCGGCAGCATAGCTGTCACCGCCGGTGGTAATGATGTTCAGCGGGCCAACGTCGAGCGCTTTTTCAATCGCGGTAAGGTAGCAAGACTGCGCTTCCACGTTAAGGCTGTCTTCGCCTTTGCGAGTTAGGCGCCAGCATGGCAAGTCGGGGCGCATCACAGTGGGGTAAACCGAGAAGGTATGCACGTCCATGTGGGTCATCACCGTATCTAGGTGCATGCACGAGCGGTTTTTCGGCAGTTGCACGGCAATCACTTCTTTGGCTTGGCCACTAAACAGCAGGCTGCGTGCCAGCTGCTCAACCCCTTGTGGGGTGGTGCGCTCGGACATACCAATTAACACCGCGCCGCGGCCAATAACTAGCACATCGCCGCCTTCAATCATGGCGTTGTCGTAGTCACGTACTTCATCGCCGAGGTAATTAATAAACGGGTTATCGGCAAATTCAGGGTGCCAGCGGTAAATGGCACGTAGGTGGTTGGTTTCACGTTGGCGCGCCGACTTGGCCATGGGGTTGAGTGATACGCCGCCATACACCCAGCACGAGGTGTCGCGGGTAAATAGGTGGTTAGGCAGCGGCTCAATCACAAAGTCGGTCTTATCGTGCATGGCCTGCATCATCGAGGATGATTGCACGGGCAAGTCGATATAGCTTAAACCGCCAAGTAAAATGTCAGCCAGGGTGTTGTGGTCAATGTCCGCCATATAAGCGCGTACATCACTGGCGAACTGATAACCGAGACGATATTGATTGAGTTGGGTGTCGAGCAGCCATTGCTTGGCTTCTGGCACCGCGAGGGTTTCGACCAGTAAATCGTGAAGTAGGTAAACGTGTACGCCTTGGTCGGTCAGTGTGCGGGCGAACATATCATGCTCTTCGCCTGCGCGCTCAACGGCCAATACATCATCAAACAGCAGTTCATGGCAGTTAGATGGCGTCAGGTGGTTCAACGCTCGTTCAGGGCGGTGAAGCAGTACACGCTTCAGTTGCCCAACTTCGGATCCAACGTAAAACTCACTCATGGTAGGTCCTCTTTTTCCTTAATACGGGCCAGGTAATGAGACAAACAGCGCTTTACACACACGGGAGGTGTGCTCACCGGTTAGGTGGGAATGCAGGCCGTTTGCACAGGGTGGGCGTGTCTCATCTCCTCCTTGGATGCTCGAATAATGACAACCTTCTCGGGGGAGGTCAATGTTACAAATCACTAACAATCTCGCCGGACTAACAAGGTCACAGAAATTTCATTAACTTGGCGGTTTTCTCATCAATGACACAGTGATGGAACGTGGCATTTTTTGCTAAACCGTGCCATATTGCGCCCGTATTCATTTTCTGGAGTCGCGTCTATGTCACAGGCTGAACTTATCGAACAACAACACCAAGAAACGCGGATGATCATCGAGGAGCTTCTCGCCGATGGCAGTGATCCTGATGCGCTGTATACCATTGAGCACCATCTGTGTGCCGATACCTTTGAAGCGCTGGAAGATGCGGCGGTAGAAGCCTTTAAAATGGGCTTTGAAGTGGCCGAGGCTGAAGAGCTTGAGCTGGAAGAGGGCGGCACTATTGTTTGCTTTGATGCAGTGATGGAAACGGCCTTGAATGCTGAGCGCATTGATGAGCAAGTTGAAAAGTTGGTGGCGTTAGCTGATAAGCACAACATTGATTACGACGGCTGGGGCACTTACTTCGAATCGGATGAAGACGACGCTCCCGAGAGCGAGTAACGCGCGATCGCCGAATAAAACATACTGATTAAAGCCACGTTAACGTGGCTTTTTTTGTGCCTAGTGGGGTTAGAGCGTCTTTATCATGGTGACTTCACAGCTATCGTGACCGGTGTTGCCCATGCGCGCACACGGGGTAAAGCCGAGTGATTGATACAAGGCAATGGCGGCGGTGAGGTTGGCGGTGGTCTCGAGATAACAGCGTTGATAGCCCCATGCACGCGCTGTTTCCATCGCCTGAATCGCTAATTGTTTCGCCATCCCTTTGCCTCGCAGTGCTGGCAAAAAATACATTTTTTGCAGCTCGCATACGCTATCGTGTCCAGGCAAAGGGGCAATACCGCCACCGCCGAGGATCTCCCCATCGGCTTCAATCACCCAATAGGCCGCTTGCGGGTGCGTATATTGCTCGCTAAGGCAGTCAAGGGTGGGATCAGCGACGCTAAACCCGGCATCGGCACTGAGACCATGCTCGGCAGAGACGCGACGAATCACATCGGCAATCGCAGGGTTATCGTTTGGTGTCATTACACGCACGGTTAAAGGTGCGTGTGAGCTTGGCTCGTGTAAGTCTTGGGGCCTATCCTGGGCCATGAATACACTCCGAATTATATATGTATCAATAAATTACCTCACCAGATGGCTTTTCACAACTGAGTGCCGCCGCAGCAAGATGCGTTTATGGTCGTCTTTTATTATTCCGCCTCATTCTTAAGATTGCCTTGTGTTATTTTTTCAGTGCTCTCTTGTTCTCCCCCCGTTGCGGGATATTGGTTGTATTTCTGTCTATTTTTTTAACCAAAAAACTCAAGCTTGTGCCATAATTCCTGCCGGTTTTTTGGACGTTGTAATGTTAATTAGCATTTATTATTGATTAAGAGATAAGTGAATGGAAAATCAGGTTAAATTTCATGGTCAGGGAAAAGAGTTCTTCGGCATATGGATTGTAAATATATTGTTGTCTTGTGTGACTTTGGGGATTTACTCGGCATGGGCAAAAGTACGAACCAATCAATATTTTTACGGTAATACAGACATTGCGGGCGATCGTTTTGGCTATCACGCCTTACCTAAACAAATTTTGATTGGCCGGATTATCGCAGCGGTGTGTGTATTGGTTTGGGTGATTGCTAATCAGCTTTTCCCCATTGCATCACTGGCTTTGCTAGCGATAGGGGTAGCCTTGATGCCCTGGTTAATTCGCAACAATATGCGCTTTGATGCCAGAATGACCAGCTACCGTAATGTTCGGTTCGACTTTACGGGCAAACTGTCAACCGCGTACCTGGTTTTCTTGGGGCTGCCGGTATTGTGCTACCTCAGCATAGGCGTGGTGTCGTTCTTTGGCGGCTCGCAACTGACTGGTGGCCATTTTGGCTTAGGCATCACACTCCTTTTACTTGCCATTGTGGTTGGCTTTTTGTCTTATGCATGGATTGCCTCGCAAGTAGCACGTTATTACCTCAATCACTCTACCTATGGAAATCAAAAATTTAAGGCTGAGGTAAGCTGGAAAATATTTGCCAAAACCTATCTGCAAGCCGGCCTTATTTGGTTTGGCCTTTCGGCGGTGGCTGGGATCGCAGTGGCCATTGTGATGGGAACCGATGTCAGTGCCTTCACATCGCCAAGCAGCGGCAGCTTCCAGTTGTTAATCATCGGCGCCTACCTATTCTTAGCGCTGACGGTCATCATTATTAACGCTTTTATTCGTACTAGGATCCGCAACTATCTCTTTGGTCAAGTCGAAATCGGCGATAGCCCTGCCTATCAATTGGCGTCTCGCATGACAGTGGGGGGGCTTTTGTACTTACTGATGACGAACTTGGCGTTGCTGATTGTCACCATTGGTATTGCCACACCATGGGTAAAAGTGCGCACTGCGGCCTATCTTGCCAATGTGACCTTTGTTATCGGTGATTTGTCTCAGCTGCACGCTGAAGGCGAGGCGGTGACCAATAACAATGCCGTGGCTGACGAGGTGGCTAATGCCTTTGATTTAGGTGTAGGTATTGGATGAGTTGGCGAGGCATCTATCACCCTCCCCACAGTGCGACAAAGCTCGATGCTGAGCTAACGCTGGCTGATCGCCATGTGTATGTCACCACTGAGCAGGGTGAACATACTTGGCCACTTGTAGACATGGATGTGTCGGTACCGGTGGGGAATCTGCCATTGGTACTGACCTTTCCTGACGGGCAAACATTCATCCCTGATGAGAGTCAGTCTCTGGCCACTGCGCTTGGACCTTCGCGGCGCGGAAAGTGGTTGCATTGGTTGGAGCAGCACAAGTTAGCGATTCTGGCAAGCTTGCTGGTGGTCGTGTTATTGGTGGTGCTGCTGTTTAGCCATGGTTTGCCTGCTCTGAGTCGTAGCTTGGTGCCCTGGGTGCCTGATGAGGTCTCCCGCCAGATTGGTCAGCAAACTCAGGAGACCTTGGATGAGCATATGCTAGCGCCGACTGAGTTGAGTCAGGCAACGCAAGTGCAGGTGCAGCAACAGTTTGACGCTTTGGTCGGACAGTTGCCGACGCTTCCTGTTGAGCCAAGGCTCGAGTTTCGGCAGTGGGAAGGCACTGCGAATGCGTTAGCACTCTCTGATGGCACTATTATTGTGACCGATGCGCTTGTCGCGTTAGCGGATACCCCCGCACAACTGAATAGCATCTTGTTGCACGAGGTGGGGCATTTGGCATACCAACACTCGCTGAAGTCCCTGGTGCGTGCCGCCCTGATCTCGACCACCGTTGCCTTGCTAACCGGTGAAAGCACGGGGTTAGCTGACAACTTATTGGGAGGTGGCGTGTTTTTGCTGACGCAAGGCTACTCACGCGACGATGAGCGAGAAGCCGATGCGTATGCCCAGCAACATATGACGGCTATCTATGGGAATGCGAATGCGATGAAGGTGATGTTTGAGCGGCTCGGTGAGGCAAATAATACGGGTAAACAGCTAGAGTGGTTAAGTACGCACCCTGGCATGAAAGCGCGGATTGAGGCGATTGAAAACGCGCGTTAAATGCTCGTGAGCAAGCGTAAACAATAAAAAACCATCGGCACCTTCAGCGTGCCGGTGGTTTTTTAATGATGATGCCCCAAGTGAAGCGGTGCCGGTTTTACCGCATGGCGACGCTGCCAAACCTTTTCATGGAAGAAGTACGCCAAGGTGTTGATGCTCGGCTCAACCAGCGCCAGTGCGCCACCGACTAGCCAATCGCCACTGATTAAATAGCCCACCAAAAAGGCAACGTTAAAGTGTATCACCGCAAAGCTGGCCGTTTTGACCGCTGGGCGCGCTTGGCGGCTAAGCTGCCAGAGTTTTTCATGAAGATAAAACGCGCCAGTATTGACAGTGGGCTCGGTCATCGCAATCAGGCTGCCAATGATGATATCGCCGGTTAGCACATAGGCCACGGTAAAGGCGATAGAAAAGTGGATAGCCGCAAAACTGAGTGTCTTCTTCATGTTGTAGATCCTTATTGGCAACACGCGTTTAATCAACACTGACAGTATGTCGTGTCTGTGTCGATAAATAAAAACGGTTCTCACTATCTTTTACATAGAGCAGAGCTATCAACGGCGATCAGTGCTAGGGATAACAAGCGATTAAAAGCTGACCAAGCCAAGGTTGCGCTGAGGTGGGATATAAAAAAGCCACACCGAGCGGTGTGGCTTGATAGGCTGAGTGAGCCGACGATTATAGCGCGGCGATCGTCGCTTTTTGCTCGCCAAGCTTGGTGAGGCTCTCACGGTAGCCGTCGAGCTTTTCACGCTCTTTCGCCACCACGGCTTCAGGTGCTTTGGCGACGAAACTTTCGTTGCCCAGCTTGCCTTCAACACGCTTGATTTCACCTTCGACTCTGGCGATTTCTTTATCCAGACGTGCTAACTCGGCGTCTTTATCAATCAAGCCCGCCATCGGGATCAAGATCTCCGAGCTGCCGACCAACGCAGAGGCACACGCAGGCAAGGTTTCGCTACCGTCAAGCACGGTGAAGTTGCCGAGTTTTGCCAAGGCATTCAAGGTGGTGCGGTTGCGGGTGGCACGCTCAGCATCACGGCTATCCGCGGCTTTTAGCATCACTTCAAGCGGCTGGCTTGGCGCAATGTCGTATTCTGCGCGCAGGTTACGGATGCTGACAATAAACTGCTTCACCCACTCAATGTCTTCTGAGGCTTGCGCGTTAACACGGCTGGCATCAAATTGCGGCAACGGCTGGTTCATAATGGTGTCGCCGTCGACACCGTCAACCAGTGGTTTGACGCTCTGCCAAATCGCTTCCGTGATGTATGGGATCACAGGGTGCGCTAGACGCAAGGTTTTTTCCAAGACGGTGATCAGGGTGTAACGGGTCGCACGTTGCTGTGCGTCGTCACCTTTCCACAGTACGGGCTTGGTGAGCTCTAAGTACCAGTCACAGAACTGGTGCCAGATAAACTCATACAAGACACCGGCCGCCATATCGAGACGATAGTTGTCGAGGTGAGTATTGAAGTCTTTCGCCGCTTGCTGGAACTGAGACTCGATCCACTGATCGGCCAATGAGAATTGCATCTCGCCGCCGCTCATGCCGCAATCTTGCTCTTCGGTGTTCATCAGCACGTAACGGCTGGCGTTCCACAGCTTGTTACAGAAGTTGCGATACCCTTCAAGGCGCTTCATATCCCAGTTGATGTCACGACCGGTTGAGGCCAATGCCGCGAGGGTAAAGCGCAGTGCGTCGGTGCCGTGGGCCTCGATGCCATTCTCGAAGGTTTTACGGGTCGCCTTTTCAATCTTTTCTGCCAGCTTCGGCTGCATCATGTTGCCGGTGCGCTTGGCAACCAAGTCATCAACACTGATGCCGTCAATCATATCGAGCGGGTCGAGTACGTTACCCTTGGATTTTGACATCTTGGCGCCACTTTCATCGCGGATAAGACCGGTCATGTAAATGGTCTTAAACGGCACTTGTGGCTTGCCGTTTTCATCCTTGATGAAGTGCATGGTCATCATGATCATGCGCGCCACCCAGAAGAAAATGATATCAAAACCTGACACCAACACATCGGTGGGGTGGAAGGTTTTCAGTGCATCGGTGTTTTCTGGCCAGCCTAGCGTACCGAACGTCCAAAGCGCGGAGGAGAACCAAGTATCCAACACGTCTTCGTCTTGGCGCAGCGCGACGTCGTCGCCAATCTGGTTATCGCGACGCACTTCGTCTTCGTCACGGCCCACATAGACATTGCCTTGATCGTCGTACCACGCAGGAATGCGGTGACCCCACCAAAGCTGACGTGAAATACACCAATCTTGCACATCACGCATCCACGCGAAGTACATGTTCTCGTACTGCTTAGGCACAAATTGGATATCGCCGTCTTCAACAGCTTTTACCGCCGGCTCTGCTAATGGCGCGGTGCGCACATACCACTGATCGGTCAGCATTGGCTCAATCACTACGCCGCCGCGATCGCCATACGGCACGGTCAGATCGTGATCTTTAATTTCATCCAATAAGCCCAGCGCATCAAATTCGGCCACGATCGCTTTACGTGCGGCAAAACGCTCCAGGCCTTGGTAGTTTTCTGGCAGGGCACTATCGAAAGCATCACTTGGCTGGCCTTTATGGTCAAACACTTCAGCCTGATCGCGAATGTCGGCGTTCAAGGTCAGGATGTTGATCATCGGTAGCTGGTGGCGCTGGCCGACTTCGTAGTCGTTAAAGTCGTGCGCAGGGGTGATCTTCACACAGCCGGTGCCTTTTTCCATGTCGGCGTGCTCATCGCCCACAATTGGGATGCGACGATTGACCACAGGCAGCAATACGTGCTTGCCAATCAGGTCTTTATAGCGCGGATCTTCTGGGTTGACCGCAACACCGGTATCGCCCAGCATGGTTTCTGGACGGGTGGTGGCCACCACGATGTAGTCTTTGCCTTCGGCGGTTTGGGCGCCATCAGCAAGTGGATAACGGAAATGCCACATGTGGCCTTTCTTATCTTTGTTTTCCACTTCCAAGTCAGAAATGGCCGTGTGCAGCTTAGGATCCCAATTCACCAGGCGTTTACCGCGGTAAATCAAGTCTTCTTGGTGCAGGCGAACAAACACTTCTTTGACGGCATTGGAAAAGCCTTCATCCATGGTGAAGCGTTCGCGATCCCAGTCGACAGAGGCCCCTAAGCGGCGCAATTGTTGAGTAATGGTGCCACCAGATTCGCCTTTCCATTGCCAAATTTTGTCAACAAAGGCCTCACGACCGTAATCGTGTTTGGTTTTGCCTTCTTCGGCGGCGATCTTGCGCTCCACGACCATCTGCGTCGCGATACCGGCGTGGTCCGTTCCCACTTGCCATAGGGTATTTTTGCCCTTCATCCGTGCGGCACGGGTCAGGGTATCCATAATGGTATCCTGGAACGCGTGGCCCATATGCAGGCTACCGGTCACGTTTGGAGGCGGGATCATGATGCTGAATGCATCTTTGCTGGTATCACCATGAGGTCGGAAATAGCCCGCCTCTTCCCAGCGCTGATACAGCGCTTTTTCGATTGATTGTGGATTATATGTCTTTTCCATAGCGCTCTTGAAAGATCGTCAAGGTTTGGGCGATTGGTCGATGGCCAGGGTATGAAGTTGCAGGCCTGCCAGTCGGTATGCTTTATATCGGTGACGCGCGTGCTGTTTGAGCGTCTCATCGCAAGGGACGAAGTCTACCACTTGTGCAAACGAAGGCGCAAAATTTGATGGCTCTGTCGCCAAATTGATAAGCACGCTGCGATGACCCGTATGACGTACGCCAGGCCAGCCGATTTCCACCGGTGCGCCGCCTCGCGGCCCTTCACCGACCAAGTTATGGGGCAAAAATACATCCGGGTCACGTTGCCACAGTAGATCATCGAGTTGATGCGCTTGGGCTTGGTCGTGCGCGGCCAGGTAAATGCGTTGCCCTTGTTGATAGTAGTAAAAAGCCAGTTCGATAGCGGTTGCTACTATGATTTGTGTGTCACGTTGTTGCGTGTCACTGTCTTTGCTTTCACGCGCTTGCTGTTCGGGTGTTAGCCCCGGGCGTTCGGTATCGTCGGCTGAATCAGTCGGCGATAGCAAATAAAAGGTGGCGGTGGGCATATACGCTCCTAAATATGAGAAACGGCCTCCGTCCCAAAAGCAGGGTGTCCGGGTAGCGCGAGCCCAACAACATAGCCGATTGTGCGCACTGACACCAGTATTGAATAAAGCGTGAACAAAAAAAGGAGGCCGGTTGGCCTCCTTGTGTTCGTTACTCTTCCACTTCTAGGCCAGAGCGGTTAAGTAGGAATTGCACCAACAATGGCACGGGGCGGCCGGTTGAGCCTTTTTCTTTACCGCCGCTTTTCCATGCGGTACCCGCGATATCCAGGTGCGCCCAGTTGTATTTCTTGGCAAAGCGTGACAAGAAGCACCCGGCGGTGATGGTGCCGCCACCTTTACCGCCAATGTTGGCCATATCGGCAAACGGGCTGTCGAGCTGCTCTTGGAACTCGTCAGTCATTGGCAGACGCCACGCTCGGTCACCGGCTTGCTCTGAGGCGTTAATAATATCGTGCGCCAATGGGTTTTGGTTGGCAATCAAGGCGCTGATGTGGTGGCTCAAGGCCATGATGCACGCGCCCGTTAAGGTCGCCACATCGATCACACACTCTGGCTCATAACGCTCGACATAGGTGAGGGCGTCACACAGTACCAAGCGGCCTTCGGCGTCGGTATTGAGCACTTCTACTGTCTGGCCTGACATGGTGGTGAGAATATCACCCGGGCGATAGGCTTGGCCGTCTGGCATGTTTTCGCAGCCTGCCAGCACCCCAACAACGTTAATCGGTAGGTTGAGCTCGGCCAGCGCGCGCATTACCCCAAACACGGAGGCAGCGCCACCCATGTCGTACTTCATTTCGTCCATGTTGGCGCCAGGCTTGATGGAAATGCCGCCCGAGTCAAAGGTTAGACCTTTACCCACCAATACAATCGGTTTGGCGTCTGGGTCAGGGTTATTTTTGTACTCCATGATCGACATCATCGACTCATTTTTTGAGCCTCGGCCAACCGCCAAGTACGAATGCATGCCCAGTTTTTCCATTTCTTGCTCGCCGATGATACGGGTTGTGACCGTTTCATAATCGTCGGCAAGGCGACGCGCTTGCGAGGCAAGGTATGCCGGGTTGGCCACGTTTGGTGGCATGTTACCCAAGTCTTTACAGGCGTTAACACCAGAGGCAACCGCCAAACCGTGCGCGATGGCGCGCTCACCCAGGTTCAGCTCACGACGCGTTGGCACATTGAACACCATTTTGCGCAGTGGGCGGCGAATTTCTGGCTTCACGCTTTTGAATTGGTTAAAGGTGTACAGGCTGTCTCTGGTGCTTTCAACCGCTTGGCGCACCTTCCAATAAGTGTCACGGCCTTTAACATGCAGCTCGGTTAAGAAGCAGACCGCTTCCATTGAACCGGTTTCATTGAGGGTGCTGATGGTTTTCTTGATAATTTCTTTATACTGACGTTCACCGAGCTCACGCTCTTTGCCGCAGCCGACCAACAATACGCGCTCTGATAGGACATTCGGGACATGGTGCAGCAGGAGCACCTGGCCGGGTTTACCTTCCAGATCACCGCGGCGCAGCAGGGCACTGATGTAGCCGTCGCTGATTTTATCAAGCTGCTCGGCCACTGGGGAGAGGCGGCGAGGCTCAAACACACCGACGACAATACAGGCACTGCGTTGCTTTTCGGGGCTACCGCTCTTTACACTGAACTCCATTTGTACTCCTAGATCCTAAAGACAATTGAGACCAAATGTTGGATAATGCCGCCTCTATGTTGTTGAACGCTCTAGATGCGCCCGGATTAGCCGGCGGTCAACAAATGGCCGAAAGATTAGAAAACAACTAATTAAACCAGAAACTATAGTTATTCGAGTAAAAAAACAAGTTTTCCATAGGTGCCTTCGCTTTGATAATTGTTCGATATTTGATCCGGGAGACGGTTAAGACGCAAGTTGCAGTCTTATTTGTGTTATTTCTGGTCTTTTTCAGCCAAAAGTTCATCCGTGTGCTGGCCAATGCCACAGAAGGATCGATCCCCAGTGATCAAATTATTACCTTAGTGGGTTTGTACATGCCGTCCATGGCCATGTTGATGTTGCCGCTCAGTTTGTATATCGGGATCTTGATCACTTTTGGTCGTCTGTATGCTGAGAGTGAGATCACCGTGATGAATGCCACCGGGATCGGCAATGAGTTTCTGATCCGCGCGGCGCTTTACTTGGCCATCATTACTGGCTCGGTGGCCGCTTTTAACGCACTCTGGCTAACACCGTGGGCCAATAACCAAGAGTTAGAAGTCATGGAGCAGCTGGAAGCTAAATCAGGGCTTGAGTTGCTGGTGCAAGGACAGTTTCAAAGCGCCCCCTCGGGCGAGGCGGTGATTTTTGTTGATAATATTGAAGATGATGGTCAAACCCTGAATCAGGTATTTGTTGCCCAGCCCGTGCCGCGTGACTCCTTGTTGCCCAACGTGGTGGTGGCGGATAAAGGCTATGTTTCTGAGCTCGACGATGGCCGCCAAGTACTGGACTTGGTCGATGGCACCCGCACTGAGGGGCTGCCGACCCAGCTTAACTATGGCGTGACCACCTACGAGAACTATCAGGTCTTAATTGGTCAACGCGAGGTGCGCGAGAAAAGCCGCGATTGGGACGCGGTGCCTACCTTGCAGCTGTTTGGTGAGTCGAGCTTGAAAGCACGCGCTGAGCTACAGTGGCGTATTTCCTTGGTACTGTGTATTCCATTGATGACCATGATTGTGGTGCCATTGTCGGCGGTGAATCCGCGTCAAGGGCGATTTGCCAAGCTCTTCCCCGCTATTTTGATTTATTTGGCGTACTTTTTGTCGATCAGTGCGGCTAAATCAGCGGTCGAAGACGGCGATCTCCCGGCACAAATTGGGCTTTGGAGTGTTAATGTCGCCGCCTTGTTATTGGCCGTCGTGCTTGCCGGTTGGGACTCGCTACCGGTGCGAAAACTCAAAGCTAGCGTAAAAGGATCTGCCTGATGTTTCGCATTCTTGATTGGTATATTGGTCGCACCCTGATTGGCACCTCCTCCTTGTGTTTGGCGACACTGGTGGGATTATCAGCCATCATTAAATTTGTTGAGCAGCTGCGCTCGGTGGGAGATGGTACTTACACCATGGGCAAGGCGATTTTATACGTGGCATTGAGCATGCCGCGTGATATTGAAATGTTCTTCCCGATGGCCGTATTGCTGGGCGCCTTGATTGGCTTGGGGATGCTGGCATCCAGCTCCGAGCTGGTGGTGATGCAGGCAGCGGGGATCTCTAAACTGCAGATTGGCATGTCGGTGCTCAAAACGGCGATTCCCTTGATGCTAATCGTGATGGTGCTGGGCCAATGGGGCGCGCCCGATGCGCAAAAAGCCGCGCGTGAGTTACGTGCCATCGCTAAATCAGGCGGCAATGTGATGTCGGTACGGCGCGGCGTATGGGCGAAAGACGGCAATGACTTTATTTATATCGCTCGTGCCGATGAGCAAGATAATCTCACGGGTGTGAGCATCTGGAAGTTTGACGATCAGCAAAACATGACCAATGTGGTGTTTGCTGAAAGTGCCGATTATCTCAACCAAGATAGCTGGATGCTCAAAGACGTCACCATTACTCGGATGCAAAAGCGCGAAGCGATTTCTAACGTGCAGCAAGATCAACTGGTGTGGAAAACCACCCTCACGCCAGACAAGCTGGCGGTCGTGACGGTAAAACCCGAGGAGTTATCCTTATCAGGCTTGTACAGTTATGTGACTTACTTACGAGCTTCTCAGCAAGATGCCTCACGCTATGAACTCGCCTTATGGCGAAAAGCCGTCCAACCCTTGTCGATTGCGGTCATGATGTTGCTGGCGCTCAGCTTTGTGTTTGGCCCACTGCGGAGCGTTACCATGGGGGCACGCGTGCTCTCTGGGGTGATTTTTGGCTTTGGCTTTTATATTGCCAATGAGGTCTTTGGGCCAATGAGCTTGGTATACAAATTACCGCCAGCGATTGGTGCCATTACCCCAAGTGTGATTTTCTTAGTGATCACCTTACTGCTGCTCCGGCGTAAACTGTAACTGGTCAGGTGCAAATTATCGCTTGGCAGTGAGCCATCGAAAAGGATCTAAAAAGGGCCGACATGCTGTCGGCCCTTTGTGTATCACGGATAGGAGAGTCAATGCTTAGAAGCTGTAGCTCATGCCTAAACGTAGGTCTCGTCCTGGCTCAGGCATGCTACTGCCGCTGCTTAAGGTGAACGAGCTGTGCTCGCTGTATTCCTTGTCGAGCAGGTTGTTGACCGCTAATGAAACCGTGAGCCCTTGGTAGGCCGCTGGCTGCCACTGCGCGCGTACATCATGCACTACATAGCCAGGCTTCTCGTGATCGCCGTCTTGCACATCGGTCAAGCGCTCAACGCCAGTCAGGGTATAACCTAAGCTGACATCCGTATCGACCAATTGATATTGCGTATCCCACACCCAAGTATTACCGACTGATGCGCCGATTGCCATTTCGTCGCCTAGAGGATCGCCGTTTTCATCTTCCATGTTGACATGGCTATAGCTAAGCTGCGTATCGAATTGATTGAGTGCCCAGCCCACGCGCGCCTCGATACCTTGGCTCGTGACCTCATCCTCGAGGTTGTAAAGGTAATTCGGGTCGCTGCGGCGATCATACGCCTGGAAGTTTTCTATGCGGGTATTAAAGCCGGTGACCGCCAGATTCAGGGTGTCTTGCTTGGTCAACATGCCATAGCCTTGCCACTCAACACCGATTTCAGCTTGTTTAGCGTGCTCGGGCTGTAAATCTTTATCTACTTCAACGGCACCGCCAATCAGCAACACTTCCCGCGTTTTGGCACCGCGCACCGCTTCACCGTAGCCAGCATGGAGGCGTAGGTTGTCCGTCGCTTGATAGCTCAGTTGCACGTTGGGTGAAACCTCACTGCCATCGACTTCACCCGCTTGGCCATAATCGGTGTGGTAGTCGTCAAAGCGTGCGCCCCATGCAATGCCAAGATCGCCGACTGTCATTCTATCTTGTAAAAACAGGCCGATATTGCGCGCTTTATCTTGGTTATTAGCGCCGCTGGCTTCATCGTAATCGAGGTTTTCGGTTTTTTGCTCGAACATATCGATACCCGCGGTGAGCGCATGTTGTACCGCGCCGGTATCAAAGCGCATTTGGTTACGAATATCGCCGCCGATTTGACGGGCCCGGCTAAAGGTTTCGCTTTCAATCCGATCCAGATCTAAGGTGTTTTGATACAACTTGGTGGTCAATTCGATCCAGTCAGAATCCGGTGCCCAGCGATGTTGAAAAGAGAGGGTTTCGCGCTCGGTCTCTTGATAGCTGCGAGACTGGCGGCTGAAGTAGGGCATATGAGCACGGACAAAGTAATCGCCCTGATCGGTGCGACGCTCGGCACTGACACGGACATCGTGATCACCGTGATTTAACAGTGATAACTTAACTAGGTAGCTACGTTGTTGGCTCGCCGTTGCCGGCTGCAGATCGCCGCCGCCGTGGCGATAGTCATCACTATTACGGCCTTTCATGTAGGCAAGAATACCGAGCGACTCTCCCAAGCGACCATAGACGGCAGAGCTGCCAGAGGTGGCATTGGCTGCACTTTCAAGACCACCTGAAAGTCGGGCACCGATAGTTTGGCCGGCGCGCAGCATATCTTGTGCGTCTTTGGTTTCAAAACGTACACTGCCGCCCAGCGCGCCGGGGCCACTGTCGGCACTCGCTGGACCTGACTCGACCCCGACTCGCTTGAGAAGCTCGGGCTCAATACTTAAACGTCCTTGGTGGTGGAATAAGTAACCCCCTTGTGCGGCACCATCGACGGTGATGTTGAGGTTAGTGTCTTCAACACCCCGTAGATAGACCTTCTGTCCGGCACCTACGCCACCACCGACGTTGATGCTGGCGTTGTCGCGAAACATGTCTTCCAGATCTCGTGCCTGACGGGCTTCTAGCTCTTCAGCACTGACCGCCATCTTGCCCTGTAGGCTATCGGCGGTGACCGTCACCGTTTCCACGGGCTGTGCGTCTTGGGCGTGTGTGGGGAGGCTTAGCGTGCCTGCCGTGATGAGAGCAACGGTAAGCGGGTTTAAACGTAAATGCATGTCATACTCCTATGCAAATAGTTCTCATTTGTTTGTGTCGGGACTATATCAGGCGCAAATAGGATTCACTATCAAAAATTCTAATAACAACCATTATCATTAGTGTTTGTAACTGTTTTGTATGTGATTAGGGAAGAGATGTAGCGCTGATGTTTTTTCTTGAAGATAAAAAAGAAAGAAAAGAGTAAAGAGAAAGCAACGCGGTTGACGACAAACAAGATAACGAGTGGGGGAGTGCGAGTGACGCAGCAGTAGAAAACGTCCCGGCGTAAAAAAGCCGGCAACAAGAGGCCGGCTGATAGATAGACCGTTTATCGTGAGTGTGAGGCGCGCCTTATGGCGAGTTGTCGTCACCCACATATTGGAAAGCTTTGATCACGCGCTCAACGCCACGCACATTGCGGGCGATATCCACCGCTTTGTCCGCTTGCGCTTGGGTCACTGCCCCCATTAAAAACACTTCTCTGGCTTCAGTGATCACCTTGATGTTGACCGAACGCAACTGATCATCAGCCACGAATGCTGCTTTGACGCGGGTTGTGAGCCAGCCATCGGTGCTGATATCGGCAAGGCCAATCATCGGTGCGTCGCGCACTTCGTTATAGACCACGTCGACATTATCTAACGCGCGAATGCGCTCAACCAGTTGCTCGGTGAGTGCCGGATCGGTGCTTTGTCCCACTAACAGCGCTTGCCCTTGAAAAGCGGCCGCTTTTGCTCGAATTTTGTTCCTAAACGGTGGCTTGTTGACAATCCCAGCGGTGTTTAGGCCAATTTGCGTGTCCTGCCACTCCTCGCCAGTGGTGCGTGGATCGGAAGAATACACGGTGGAACACGCTTGCAAGGCAAGCGCAAACATCAAGGTGACTATCAGGCGCATGATTTATTCTCCGTGAGAGGGGAAGAGCACCTGATCGATGAGATCGCACAAGCAATGCACAGTGAGTAAGTGCCCTTCCTGGATCCGTGCCGTGCGTTGTGATGGGATACGGATTTCTACATCGCGCTGTCCGAGCAAACCGGCCATCTCTCCCCCGTCTTTGCCGGTCATTGCAATAATCGTCATATCACGGGTAACGGCCGCTTCCATGGCTTTGATGATGTCTTTGCTGTTACCACTAGTGGAAATCGCCAGCAAGATATCGCCAGCTTGTCCCAACGCACGAACTTGCTTAGAAAACACTTCATCATGACTGTAATCGTTGGCCACCGCCGTTAAGGTGGTGGTGTCTGTGGTCAGTGCTAACGCTGGCAAACTCGGACGCTCGGTTTCAAAGCGATTAAGCAGGCAAGAGGCAAAATGTTGCGCGTTGGCCGCGGATCCGCCATTGCCACAGCAAAGAATTTTGTTGCCGTTAAGCAGGCTTTGTACCATCACCTGTGCCGATTGTGACAGATACTCAGGGATCGCTTCGGCAGCAGCAATCTGGGTTTGAATACTTTCGGTAAAGCTCTCTTTGATGCTCTCTAGCATGACTTACCCTTGAACAATGTTTTTAATCCAGTTAACCGCCTCAACACTGCCATCAAAGGTGACGGCGTCAAAGCGAAATTCTGTTTGTGTACTTTTCACCCCGTGGCACTGCATCCAGCGCTCTGCCGCGAGAATTAAACGCTTTTGCTTAGCAGCGGTAATACTGGCCGCTGCGCCACCAAAACCACGTCCGCGGCGAAAACGAACCTCAACAAACACCAAGCAGGTGCCGTCTTGCATCACCAGATCGATTTCCCCGCGGCGACTGTGCGCGTTTTTATCTAAAACACGGAGCCCATGACGAACGAGGTATTGGCAAGCTTGTGCTTCGTAAGCTTGCCCTGTCGCCCTAGTCGGCGAACCTGTCACTGCCCGTCCTGTCTCGTTTGGTGGTTAACCGGCTCGATGTCTGTTTTACCAAAGCGCGCCCAGTCTAGTTGTCGATGAATAACACAGTGCTCAGCGAGTGAGAGCTGACCGGTCTGGCCGCTAAACTGATAACCGGGCTGTGCCTGCATCTGTGGCAACCCTTTTAGTAGGCCGTATGCGTCCATCCCAAGCGCGTGTAAACGTGTGGTGTTATTGCTCGGCGATGGGTGGCGCTGTTGGTAACGCTGGTACGCTGCGCTTTGCGGGCTAATCAGCAGCGGAATATCACTAAACTCTATGCCTTGTAGTTCGGCTAGTTGTCCCATGCCGTCTGCACGGTTGTTGCTGCGCGAGCTCGCGTACAGCTTGGGTGGCTGGACATCTGGGTTGATAGCGACTTCGATAAATGGCTTGAGCAAGGTGAGCTCAGCGGCGCCGGCAACCATATAAACCGCATCAATGTCACGCCGACTGCGCGCTTGCGATTGCAAAGGCAAATCGGTGAGCTGTTTCATTTGGGCGATTCGGCGCTGGCTCGCGTCTAAGCCGAAAATATCACGGATGCGTGCTTGCATCTTATCACGATCACCCAGCGGTGCGCGCTCTACGTCTGTATCCGTCAATGATTGCCAGCGCGCGGAGAACGCATCACGCATCCGCTGACCAAAGGCAGAGTCAGGATAGAGCACCAGTGGGAATTGATACCCTTGCTGGTTCAAGCGATCAGCTGCTTGCGCCGCTTCTTGTTCGGGCGACAAGGTAAAATAGCATACCCCTTGCTGATAGTTTTCATCCGTGGGTTCATTCAGTGCTAACAAAGGCACTTGCCCGGCAATGGCGTTGCTGACGGCGGCGACTTTATGTTTTTGCAGCGGCCCAACCACAAAATCAACGCCGTCATGGGTAATGCGTTGGGTGAGCGTTTTAACGTCTAGGGCGTTGGTGTCGTAAAAACGGACTTCAGGGCGTTGCTCGCTATCAGCATCTAGCATGGCTTCGACAAAACCATCGCGGATCGCATCCCCTTGCTCGGAGAATTTGTCGGTCAATGGCAGCATCACACCAACACGTGTTGGTTGGGTGATGGTCAACGCTTGGATATCGGCCAAGTTATCAGGGAGATATTGGTTTGCTGGATGGGCAGGATGCGACGCTAAATACGCATCCAGTTGGTTTTGCATCTCAGCCACATCGCCGGTGTAACGGCGAGCGATATCAAGTAAATCAACCCAGCCGGCGAGAATGTCATCGTCGCTGCTTTGCAACTGTTTGATTTCACTTTGACTCAGTAGCTGTAAATCTTGCCACAAGGTATTCCATGCCTGCTGCGCGTCATCGGCGTTGGCATAATTCGCTAATTGGTACTGGTTTTTTACCGCGTCGAGCACCTGATCTTGCTGGCGGGCAATCTTGGCCTTTTGCTGGTAAAAGCGGACATACTGACTGTCGTTAAGTTGCCAGTCAGGTGAAAGCGCCAGCACCTGATTGGCGTCGGCAAGTTGGCCGGTTTGTGCGTAAAAGCGCGCCCGAGCCAGTGTCCACTCAATACGCTGCTCGGTATTGAGTTGGCGTTCTGACAAGCGCTGCAATAGCACGTCCGCTTGGTTAAACTGCTGCTCGTTAATCAGCGCTTTGATCGCCAGTAGATACCAGTCGTTTTGCTTCTCGCCTTGGCTGGTTTCCGCTTGCAACAGGTAAAATGTCGAGTTCTCTGTTGCTGGCTGACTGATGACATCACGCGCGGTTGGCGTGGTGGACGGCGCACTACATGCAGCCAGCGCTAACGCTAGGGCTACAGGGGTGATAAGTCGTGTTACACTTTGACGCTTCTGGGTAAGTTTAACCATGAACATGTTTCAACCGTGACAACGTTGCCCCTATCTTAATCGCCGAAGGGTTGTTAAACAAATGACTGATGCAAATCTATCCGACCATGCTCACCCCACGCTGTACATTGTGCCGACACCGATAGGCAACTTGGCGGATATTACCCAGCGTGCTCTCGATGTATTAGCCAGCGTGGATCTGGTTGCCGCCGAAGATACACGGCATACCGCACGATTGCTTTCGCATTTTTCTATTAATGCCAAAACGTTTGCCTTACATGAGCATAATGAACAGCAAAAAGCGGCAGCGTTATTAGCGCGTTTACAACAAGGTCAGTCGGTCGCACTAGTCTCGGACGCGGGGACACCACTGATTAGCGACCCAGGCTACCACCTTGTCACGCAATGCCGTGAAGCTGGCGTGAGAGTGGTGCCTTTACCTGGCGCTTGCGCGGTGGTCACCGCATTAAGTGCCTCTGGTTTGCCTTCAGACCGCTTTAGTTTTGAAGGGTTCCTGCCCCCGAAAACAAAAGCACGTCAAGATACGTTCCGCGCGTTGGCCGATGATCCTCGCACCTTGATTTTCTATGAATCGCCGCACCGGATTCGCGATAGTTTGGCGGATATGCGTGAAGTGCTGGGTGAGGCGCGCCGCGTGGTATTGGCGCGTGAGTTGACCAAAACCTTTGAGACCATTCATGGGGCGCCATTGGGCGAACTGATTGAGTGGTTAAACGAAGATGCCAATCGGCTTCGCGGTGAAATGGTGTTACTGGTCGCGGGCCACCGCGCCGATAAAAACGCGTTGCCGTCAGCAGCCTGTCACGCGCTGAGTTTATTAGCAGCTGAGTTACCACTCAAAAAAGCAGCGGCATTGGTGGCGGAATTGTATTCGGTTAAAAAGAACGCACTCTATAAATGGGGCCTAGAGAATTTGTAGCTGAGCGTGATTTACCCTGGCTTGCGTGGGTATTCTTCTATATACTCCCCCGCTCGAGTTGGCCGGGTAACCGCTGCTTTATTGATGTCCCACGGGAGACTGATGAAGGGGAGGAAAGTCCGGGCTCCGCAGGGCAGGGTGCCAGGTAACGCCTGGGAGGCGCGAGCCTACGACCAGTGCAGCAGAGAGTAGACCGCCGATGGCTTTTCGGAGCACAGGTAAGGGTGAAAGGGTGCGGTAAGAGCGCACCGCGCGACTGGCAACAGTTCGTGGCACGGTAAACTCCACCCGGAGCAAGACCAAATAGGTCCCTATTGGCGCGGCCCGCGTTTGGGGACGGGTAGGTTGCTGGAGCCTGTGAGCAATTGCAGGCCTAGACGAATGGTTACCGCCGTTTTTACGGTACAGAACCCGGCTTACAGGCCAACTCACCTCATTATCGGGCGAGCCTTTTGGGCTCGCCCTCTCTTTTTCAGCGTTTGAGTCAGACGATTTGGTTATAACCTCATGTAGCAGATTGGCTAACTCAAGGATTAACCCGCTGAAATATCTCTTTAATCTCCCTAAGTGTGATCCTTATCACTGTCATGGCTTGCTTGACTTTCTTTTTACCTGCTACGTACACTTCTGGGTGGGAAAATGTGGTGTAAAGTGGATAATCTTGGTGAAAAAGGGAAAATAGCGCCATGCTACGCGGCGTCAGTGCCATATCGGTCGACAAGAAAGGGCGGCTTGCCCTACCCACTCGCTATCGCGATGGCTTAATTAACCATTGTGACGGCCAGTTTGTGTGCACGATCGATCACCAGCTCCCTTGTTTGGCCTTGTATCCCGTCCCGGAGTGGGAAGTGATAGAAGATAAGCTTGCACAGCTATCGAGCTTTCAGCCAGCAGAACGGCGTTTACAGCGGTTGCTACTCGGTCATGCGTTTGATTGTGAGATGGATAGCCAAGGGCGACTCTTGCTGTCCGCGGCGTTGCGTCAATATGCGGGGCTTGAGGGCAAAGCGATGCTGGTGGGCCAACTCAACAAGTTTGAGATTTGGGATGAGCAAACATGGCAGGCACAAATTCGCCAGGATATGGACACACAGGCGGAATCAACCCCGATGATCAGTGAGCGGTTAGCAGACCTCTCTCTGTAAATAATGAAGTGAACTTATGTCAGAACAATATACCCATGTTTCCGTCCTATTGAACGAATCGGTAGACGGCCTTGCGATAAAGCCAGACGGCATTTATGTCGATGGTACCTTTGGTCGCGGCGGTCACTCCCGTCATATTTTGTCTCAACTGGGAGACAAGGGGCGCTTGTACGCCATTGATCGCGATCCTCGTGCGATTGAAGAAGCCAAAACCATCGACGATCCCCGCTTTCATATTATCCATGGGCCGTTTTCTGACATTGAAACTTACTTGAGTGAACGTGGCTTGAGTGAAAAAGTCGATGGGATCTTACTCGATCTTGGCGTGTCGTCTCCGCAGTTGGATGATCCTAGCCGCGGATTCAGCTTTATGCATGATGGCCCTTTGGATATGCGCATGGATCCGAGCTCTGGTCAGTCAGCGGCGCAGTGGTTAGAAACTGCCAGCCCAGATGACATTGCATGGGTGTTAAAAGTGTTTGGCGAAGAGCGCTTTGCTCGCCGGATTGCCAATGCGATTGTCCGCCATCGCGAGGACGAGGAGGCGCCGGTGCTGTCTACGACCAACCAACTGGCCAAGTTGATTGATAATGCGGTGCCGTTTCGAGAAAAGAAAAAACACCCGGCGACGCGCAGTTTCCAAGCGATCCGCATTTATATCAACAGCGAGCTTGATGAGATTGAGCAAGCGCTGCAAGGCGCGTTGGCAAGCCTCGCCCCCGGTGGCCGTTTGTCTGTGATCAGCTTTCACTCGTTAGAAGATCGGATGGTGAAGCGCTTTATTCGCAAACAAAGCAAAGGCCCAGACGTGCCTAAAGGGGTGCCTTTAACCGAAGCACAAATTGCCGAGATGGGCTCAGCCGCGATGAAACCGATTGGTAAGGCGGTTAAGCCCTCTGCGAAAGAGGTGGAACACAATGCGCGTGCGCGTAGCTCGGTGTTACGCGTGGCGGAGAAATTAGGGTAAATCATGGAGCCGCGTCCCAGCCTCGCCAAACAAATTCGTCAGGACGTGCTGGCCATCGGTAAGTTGCCGTTGGGGTTGTTGGTCGCGGTGCTGATATCAGCGATCGCTGTGGTGTCAATGACGCAATCGACGCGCAGTTTGATTGCCAAACAAGATGCACTGCTTGAGCAGCGCGAAACGCTTGAAGTGGAGTGGCGAAATCAATTGCTGGAAGAAAATGCGTTGTCTGAGCACAGCCATGTTGAGTCGGTCGCGCGTGAGGATTTTGGCATGATTCGACCAACCAGTGATAACGAAGTGATCGTAAAACGGTCTTTGAGTAATAGCCGGTGAAAAAACGTTCTAGTAAGCCAGCCAATCGCCGTACGCCAAAAGCGCCACCTGTGCTCATCCAGTGGCGCTTTGGCCTTATTTGCGTGTTTATTGCATTTGCCTTAGTGGCGTTGGTGGCGCGTGCGGCGTATATCCAAGTGATTGAGCCAGACAGGCTGCGTCATGAAGGGGATTTACGCTCAGTGCGCGTGGAGCAGGTGCATTCCGCGCGTGGGATGATTGAAGACCGCCAAGGTGAGCCGTTGGCGGTCAGTGTCCCCGTGCAAGCGGTGTGGGCCGATCCGGTGACTGTGTTTAAACACCAAGGGCTGAACAACGTTGAGCGCTGGTATGCGCTGGCCGACGTGCTGGGTCTAGACCGCCAGGCGTTGATTGACAAGATTCAAGCGAACCGCAAGCGGCGTTTTATTTATTTACAGCGTCAAGTGCGTCCAGCAATGGCCTCGTATGTGAACAAGCTCGACTTGCCCGGTGTGGGACTGAAAGCCGAGTCTCGCCGTTTTTATCCTAGTGCGGAGGTGAGTGCCCACTTAGTGGGAATGACTGGGATTGACGGCCATGGCCTGGAAGGCATTGAACGCCGGTTTGACGACTGGTTGGCCGGTGAGCATGGCAAACGTACCGTGCGTAAAGACAGGTTTGGTCGTGTGGTTGAACATATTGCCACTGAAGACAAAAAAGAAGGCCAATCACTCACGCTTAGTATCGACCAGCGTTTGCAAGCCATCGCCTACCGGGCGATTAAGCAAGCGGTGGCCGACTATCGCGCCACGTCTGGCTCGTTGGTGATGGTGGATGTGAAAACTGGCGAAGTGATGGCGATGGTTAACGCCCCCTCTTATAACCCTAATAATCGTAGCTCGCTGAAAAGTTTTAATATGCGCAACCGCGCGATCACCGATGTGTTTGAGCCTGGATCCACCATGAAGCCCTTTGTGGTGCTTACCGCGTTGGAAAACGGTGTCGCGGATATGGACACCGTAATTGATACCGGCAATGGCATCATGCAAATCGGCGGAAGCCGCGTGCGGGATGTGTCCAAAGTGGGTAAAGCCAATCTCGCGCGGATCCTCAAAAAGTCGAGCAACATTGGTGTGAGTAAGCTGTCCTTAGCGATGCCAGTGGAGACCCTGTTGGGCGAGTACGGCAGCTTTGGCTTGGGAGCCAGTACCGGTGTCGAGCTTGTGGGTGAGTCGGTGGGCCATTTTCCTTCTCGCCGTCGTTGGTCCGATTTTGAACGAGCCACCTTGGCTTTTGGTTATGGCCTGTCGGTGACCCCGACGCAGCTTGCACGCGCTTACGCTACCCTCGGCGCCTTGGGGATCAATCGACCGCTGAGTATTTTAAAGCGTGAAGGGGTGACCGAAGGCAAGCAGGTTGCGTCGCGTGAGAACGTTTATAAAGTGCTGCAAATGTTAGAAGGCGTGACGCAAGAGGGCGGAAGTGCGCGCCGTGCTGCGGTGGACGGTTACCGAGTCGGGGCGAAAACCGGTACGGCCAAAGTGGCGGTAGCGGGCGGTTATGGCGATGAGTATATCGGCTATACCGCGGGCCTTGCGCCGATCAGCAACCCAAGGCTGGCGATGGTGGTGGTGATCAACGAGCCACAAGGTGACAAGTATTACGGTGGCCAAGTGGCGGCGCCGGTGTTTTCGGATGTGATGAAAAGTGCGCTCCAGATCTTAAACATTGCGCCGGACGCGGGCACAGGCCCTGGGCTGCAAGTGGCAAAATATGCAAGTGAAGTGAACCGGAATGAATGATTTAAACCAATGGCTGAGCCCGTGGCTGGCGGATGTGCCCAGCCTCTCGGTCCAGCAAATGACATTAGACAGTCGCCAAGTCGGTGCCGGTGATGTATTTGTGGCGGTTCAAGGTCACCAGGTTGACGGTCGCCAGTTTATTCAAGCAGCGATTGAGGCAGGCGCGGCGGCCGTGGTGCAACAAGGTGAAAACGACCAGATAGCCTGGCGCGATCAGGTGCCAGTGATCAGCTTGCGCGCGTTACCTCATGCCCTCTCGGCGATGGCGGCGCGCTTTTATCAGGATCCTCAGCAAAACCTCGGGTTGATTGGTATCACCGGAACCAACGGCAAAACCACGGTGTCGCAACTGATTGCCCAATGGCTAGACGCTTTAGATCAACGCACAGCCGTGATGGGCACCACGGGGAACGGCTTTATTGGCGCGCTTAAAGCCGCTGACAACACCACTGGGGACGCGATTAGCATTCAAGCCCAATTAGCCGATTTCGTTGAGCAAGGTGCCCGGCATGTGGCGATGGAAGTGTCATCGCACGGCTTGGTGCAAGGGCGCGTGGCCAGCCTTGCCTTTGATGCCGCGGTGTTTACAAATTTAAGTCATGATCACCTTGATTATCACGGCACCCTCGACGCCTACGCCGAGGCGAAAAAGCAACTGTTTGAGTTAGGCTCGCCACTTAAAGTCATCAATGCGGATGATACGGTGGGTCGCACTTGGCTCAAGCAATGGCCAGACGCTATCGCTGTCGCCATGACCACCTCCTCATTAGATGGACATACAGGCCCGTTTGTGCGCGCAACCTCGGTCGCCTATGCCAGCGACGGTGTGCGGGTACAGGTCGACTCATCGTGGGGGCAAGGCGAGATCCAAGCGGCATTAGTGGGAGATTTTAATGTCAGCAATTTGCTGGTGAGCTTGGCCACCTTATTGGGGCTGGGCTATCCGTTAGCGCCGTTATTGGCCGTGAGCCCGCAGCTGCAAGCTGTCACAGGGCGGATGGAGGTTTTTCTCGCCGCTGACAAACCGACAGTCGTGGTTGACTATGCTCACACTCCCGATGCGCTGGAGAAAGCGCTGCTTGCGTTGCGACGTCATTGTAAAGGCGCGCTGTGGTGCATATTTGGCTGTGGCGGAGACCGTGATACACGCAAGCGGCCGTTAATGGCCCGCCTCGCCGAACAGCATGCCGATCATACGGTGTTAACCAATGATAACCCTCGCAGCGAAGCGCCTGAAGCCATTACTCAAGACATGCTTGCGGGCATGGAGGCGCCAGAGCGCGCATGGGTAAAACATGATCGCGCCGACGCGGTGAGCCAGGTTATTCGCCAAGCGAAAGCCGAGGACATTGTTTTGGTCGCAGGCAAGGGCCATGAAGATTATCAAGTGTTGGCGCACGGCAAGGTGCACTATTCCGACCGAGAGACGGTGGCGGCGCAACTCAAGGAGTTATCATGATTCGGACCTCACTCGATACCCTCGCGCACGCGGTGAACGCGACGATTTTACAACGTGAGTTGATACCGGCGAGCCCGCAAGTTGATGCCATTACCACGGATACCCGCGAGCTTGGCGAAGGGGCGATGTTTGTTGCCCTGAAAGGGGAGCGCTTTGATGGCCATGACTTTGCGGCTCAAGCCAAAGAGGCCGGTGCGGCGGCGATAGTGGTCGATCGTCCGCTGGATGTGGCGATCCCTCAATTGCTGGTGGAGGACACGCGTATTGCCCTTGGCCAACTCGGGGCGTGGGTGAAAAGCCAGTGTCAGGTGTCCACCATTGCCATTACCGGCAGCTGCGGTAAAACCACCGTGAAGCAGATGTTGGCGGCGATCCTCGCGCAAAAAGGACCCACGTTAGCCACTGCGGGTAATTTCAATAATGATATCGGTGTGCCACTGACCCTGTTTCGACTGACGCCTGAGCACCAGTATGCGGTGATTGAGCTGGGCGCGAATCATATTGGCGAAATCGCTTATACCACCGCGTTGGTTAAACCCGATATTGCTATGGTGACTAACTTGGCCGCGGCACATCTTGAGGGATTTGGCTCATTGGAAGGAGTGGCGATTGCCAAAGGAGAGATCTACCAAGGCTTACCAGAAGGTGGCATTGCTCTGGTCAATCAGCACAGCCACGGCGGCGAAAAGTGGCAAGCGGTCTTGGCTGACAAGCAGGTGATCACCGTCACTGACACTGAGGCGGCACCACTGAGGTTGCTAGATAGCACGCTCACTGATTCGGGCTGTTATCACATGACCTTGAGTGACGGCCAGATACAAAGAACCGTGACCTTGCCTCTGCCCGGATTACACAATATTACCAATGCGCTGATGGCAGGCTGTGCGGCCATGCAATTACCAGGCGTGGCGTTGGATGATGTGGTGAGTGGCTTAGCGGCGATGGAAAATGCTGCGGGACGTACCCAGGTCACTGAGCCTCGACCAGGCTTGAGGTTGATTGATGACACCTACAACGCCAGTGTGCCGGCAATGAAATCCGCGATTGATGTGCTGGCCAGCTACCCAGGCGAAAAGTGGCTCATTGTGGGCGATATGGCTGAGCTTGGGCAATACAGTGAACAAATGCATCGTGAAGTGGGAGAGCATGCCGCGCAAGCGCAGTTACACCAAGTTTTCACGACGGGAAACGATAGCCGTGTGATCAGCGAATGCTGTGGCGGTAACCATTTTGATAGTAAAGAGGCGCTCATTGCGCATGTCGTAGCCATGATAAATACACAGACACCTAACACCATTCTTATTAAAGGCGCTCGCGGGATGGCGATGGAAGCCGTTGTTGCCGCCATCAAGGAGGCTTGCTAATGCTTTTATGGTTAGCGGAAGCGCTACAAAACCTTTTACCCTCGATGCGGTTGTTTGAATACCTGACGTTCCGAGCGATTGTGAGTGCATTAACCGCACTATTGTTCTCGCTATGGGCCGGGCCGCGTTTGATTAAACGCCTACAATCGATGCAAATTGGCCAAGTGGTCCGTGAAGAAGGCCCTGAATCTCATTTTAGCAAGCGCGGTACACCGACCATGGGCGGGGTACTGATCGTCGCGGCCATCAGTCTGACGGTCTTTTTGTGGGCGGACTTGGCCAACCCATATGTATGGGCGGTGATGGTTGTCCTGCTTGGCTATGGCGCGGTGGGATTTGTTGATGATTACCGCAAAGTGGTACGCAAGAATACGGATGGGCTGGTCGCGCGCTGGAAGTATTTCTGGCAATCCGCCATTGCGTTAGGCGTGGCGTTTGCCCTCTATGCGCACGGCAAGGACACCGCAGCCACTCAGTTGGTGGTACCGTTTTTCAAAGATGTGATGCCGCAACTTGGCCTGTTCTATGTGGTCTTTACCTACTTTGTGATTGTGGGGACCAGCAATGCGGTGAACCTGACGGATGGCCTCGATGGGTTAGCGATCTTGCCCACCGTGATGGTCGCCGGTGGGTTTGCCTTTATTGCTTGGGCGACAGGGAATGTGAACTTTGCCAGCTACCTGCATATTCCGTATATCCAATACAGCAGTGAGCTGGTGGTTGTTTGCGCCGCGATTGTTGGGGCTGGCCTAGGCTTTTTGTGGTTCAACACTTACCCAGCTCAAGTGTTTATGGGGGATGTGGGCTCGCTGGCATTAGGCGGTGCGCTAGGCACGATTGCGGTACTGGTGCGTCAAGAGCTGTTGCTGATCATCATGGGCGGGGTGTTCGTGATGGAGACGGTGTCGGTGATCTTGCAGGTTGGCTCCTATAAATTGCGCGGCCAACGTATTTTCCGTATGGCACCGATTCATCATCACTATGAGCTAAAAGGCTGGCCGGAGCCGCGGGTAATCGTGCGCTTTTGGATCATTTCGTTGATGCTAGTGCTCATTGCACTGGCCACACTTAAGGTACGCTAATCATGCCAGCCGCGAGCCAGCGTTCATTAACCGAATTTCATCATATCGTGGTGATGGGCTTGGGCGTGACCGGATTGTCAGTGGTGCGCTTTATTGCCCGCCATCATCCCAAGGCATGCATTCGCGTGATGGACTCTCGCACGCAGCCTCCGGGGCAAGACCAACTGCCGGATAACGTCGAGTTGCACACAGGCAGCTGGCAACCCACGTGGTTAGCGGACGCCGACTTGGTGGTCACTAACCCTGGGATATCGCTGCAGACACCCGCCTTGCTGCCAGTCCATGCAGCAGGCACCCCTGTTGTAGGGGATATTGAGTTGTTTGCTTGGTATTGCGACCAGCCCGTGGTGGCGATCACCGGCTCCAACGGCAAAAGTACCGTCACGGCACTAGTGGGCGAAATGGCTCGAGCGGCAGGTATGAATGTTGGCGTCGGCGGCAATATTGGTGTGGCGGCGTTAGACTTGCTCGACCGCGGTCACGCGCTGTATGTGTTGGAGCTGTCGAGCTTTCAACTCGAAACCACCGAGTCGCTGGTTCTAGATGGCGCGGCCTTTTTGAATTTCTCAGAAGATCACATGGATAGATACGACAGCTTGGCCGATTATCGTGCCGCCAAGTGCCGTATTTTCACCCATGCGACTACCCTGATTGCCAATGCCGATGATCCGCAAACGCACGATGATCTGCAAACGAACAGCGCCTCCTCCACGCGTCTGTTTGGTTTCCACCAAGGCGATTATTGCCTCATCAGTCACCAAGGTGAAGCTTGGTTAGCGGCACACGGCCAGCCACTGCTTCCCGTCTCTTCACTGGGACTGGTGGGCCATCATAACGTGGCGAATGGGCTGGCGGCCATGGCGCTGGCTGACAGTGTCGGCATTAGTCAGCAAGGGCAAAAAGCAGCACTCAGTACGTACGCTGGCCTCCCGCACCGTTGTCAAAAAGTCGCCGAGCATCAGGGCGTGCTATGGGTCAATGATTCAAAAGCCACCAATGTGGCCAGTACCCTGGCGGCGCTTGATGGTTTGGATCTCGACGGGCGGTTACACCTTTTGGTGGGTGGCGATGGTAAAGGCGCCGACTTTCGCGCTTTACAACCGGCGTTGGCGAAACTCTCGGTATCGCTTTATTGCTTTGGTAAGGATAAAGCCCAGTTAGCACAGCTCGATAAGCAGGCGCACTGTGTCGATACTCTGCAACAAGCGATGACGGCCGCTGCTAATCAAGTGACAGCCGGTGATATGGTGTTGTTATCGCCCGCCTGCTCGAGTCTGGATCAATTTGCTAATTTTGCTGCCCGTGGTGACGCTTTTATCGCGGGCGTAGAATCGATGATTGCGAGGCAGACATGACCGTGCGCAGACTCCCTCAATACTGCTGGCAGTGGCTTCGGACACCGTCTCCTGGCGTGTTATACGACCGCCAGTTAGTGTGGACGTCGTTGCTGTTGATGGTCATCGGGTTAGTCATGGTGACGTCGGCATCTTTGCCTGTGGGGCTTAGGCTGGCGGATGCGCCTTTTTTGTTTGCCAAGCGTCATGCTTTTTATCTGACCGTCGCCATCGTCGCCGCAGTGGTAGTGATGTACATTCCCGTGCATTGGTGGCAGCGCTATAGCGGCTACATGTTATTGCTCTCGTCGCTATTGTTACTGGCGGTGCTTGCTGTGGGTCGGTCTGTCAATGGTGCCGCGCGCTGGATCTCTGTGGCTGGGATCAATATTCAGCCTGCGGAGATCGCCAAGTTATCTTTGTTTGTCTTTTTAGCCGGTTATCTAGTGCGTCGTCATGGTGAGGTGCGTGAGCATTTCCGCGGCTTTGCCAAACCGCTGGCTGTCTTGTTGCTGTTTGCGAGCTTGCTGTTGGCACAACCTGATTTAGGCTCGGTGGTGGTGATGTTTGTCACCACTGTGGGCATGTTGTTTATTGCAGGGGCCAAGCTGTGGCAGTTTATTGCGTTGCTGATCACCGGGTTGACTTTGGTAGGCGGCTTGATTGTCGCTGAGCCTTACCGAGTGCGCCGTGTCACTGCCTTTTTAGACCCATGGCAAGACCCGTTTGGCAGTGGTTATCAGCTAACCCAGTCTTTGATGGCATTTGGTCGCGGAGATTGGTTTGGACAAGGGCTCGGTAACTCCATCCAAAAACTGGAATATCTGCCAGAAGCCCATACTGATTTCGTGTTTGCGGTGATTGCCGAAGAGCTTGGGTTGGTGGGCGTCAGCGTCATTTTGTGTTTGATTTTTTACTTGGTGTTTAAAGCCTTGTTTATTGGTAAGCGTTGCCTCGAGCAAAACCAACTATTTGGTGGCTTTCTTGCCTTCGGGATTGGGATCTGGTTTGCGTTCCAAACCATGGTCAATGTGGGGGCTGCTGCTGGTATGCTCCCCACTAAAGGCTTGACCTTACCGTTGATCAGTTACGGGGGCTCCAGCTTGGTGATCATGGCGGTGGCCGTGGCGCTGTTATTGCGCATTGATCATGAATATCGCTTAGCCACATCGCAAGCACATCAAAGAAACCCTTATCAAGATAAAGACCCTAACAATGCGTAAAAAACGATTATTAGTGATGGCAGGTGGCACCGGTGGGCATGTTTTTCCGGGGCTCGCGGTCGCCAAGTATTTAGAGAAACAAGGCTGGGACGTTTGTTGGTTGGGCACTGCGGATCGCATGGAGGCCGATTTGGTGCCTAAATATGGCATCGAGATCGCATTTATTCGCGTTAAAGGCTTGATTGGTTCAGGGCTGATGCGCAAGCTACGAGCCCCTTGGATGATTGTCAGTGCGATTTGGCAAGCGCGACAAGTCATTAAACGGGTTAAACCGGATGCTGTGTTAGGCATGGGCGGTTATGTGAGTGGTCCAGGTGGCATTGCGGCGTGGTTAAGCGGTGTGCCCGTTATCTTACATGAACAAAATGCGGTCGCGGGGTTAACCAACCGCTGGTTGGCGAAGGTAGCCAAACAGGTGTTACAAGCGTTTCCTGGCGCATTCGATGGCAAGACAGTGGTGGGTAATCCGGTGCGCCGAGATGTGTGTGATATTCCGGCGCCTGAACACCGGTTGCATGAACGAGCAGGGCCGTTGCGGATTTTGGTGATGGGAGGCAGCCAAGGGGCGCGTATTCTTAACCAAACGGTCCCCGAGGCGGTCGCGCTCACCGAGCAAGCGGTGACGGTTCGCCACCAAGCAGGCAAGCATAACGCCGACCTGACACGGGATGCTTATCAGCAAACCGGTGTTAGCGATGTGGTTGTCAGCGAATTTATTGACGATGTTGCCGAGGCCTATGCGTGGGCCGATGTAGTGATTTGCCGCAGTGGAGCATTGACGGTTTCTGAGCTGGCGGCGGCTGGCGTTGGGGCGATTTTCGTCCCCTTTATGCATGCCGATAGGCAACAAGCACTCAACGGTGATTATTTAGTCGCCCGCGGTGCGGCTTTAATGATTGAACAGCCATCACTGACAGCAAGCACATTGGCTGAGACAATCAATCAGCTTGACCGTCCGCGCTTGTTAGCGATGGCCACGGCAGCGCGAGAGGCGGCCATTATTGATGCAGATGCCCGTGTCGCGGACGTCATCGTCACGCACGCCAACAAATAGAGAACAGAGAATGGGTAAATTGGATAATCAGCAGCTGGAAAAAATTCGCACCATGATCCCGGAAATGCGCCGGGTTAAGCGGATCCATTTTGTGGGGATCGGCGGTGCAGGCATGTGTGGTATTGCTGAAGTGCTGATTAATGAAGGTTACCAAATAACCGGCTCGGATCTTGCACAGAATATCGTCACAGAGCGATTGGCATCCATGGGGGCGCAGATTTTTATCGGTCATCAAGCCAGCCATATTGAACAAGCCAGTGTCGTGGTGGTATCGACGGCCATCAAGCAGGATAACCCAGAGGTGGAAGCGGCAAAGGCGGCGCGTATTCCTGTGGTGCGTCGGGCGGAAATGCTTGCCGAGTTAATGCGCTACCGGCACGGAATTGCCGTTGCCGGTACACACGGCAAAACCACCACCACCGCGATGGTCACACAAATTTTCTCTGAGGCAGGGTTAGATCCCACTTTCGTCAATGGAGGGTTGGTAAAAAGTGCAGGCACCAATGCGCGGTTAGGTAGCAGTCGCTATTTGATTGCCGAAGCAGATGAAAGTGATGCTTCCTTTTTACACTTGCAGCCAATGGTCGCCATTGTCACCAACATAGAAGCGGACCACATGGACACTTATGGTGGTAGCTTCGCGAAATTGCAGCAGACGTTTATCGACTTTCTCCATAATCTGCCCTTTTACGGATTGGCGGTGGTGTGTATTGATGATCCGGTCGTTCGTGAGCTGATCCCGTCGATTGGACGGCAAGTGATCACTTACGGGTTCTCGCAAGATGCCGATGTATGTTTACATGATTACCAACAGCATGGGCAGTGTGGGGTGTTTAAAGTCACACGCCCTCACCGCGAGACACTGACGATTCGTTTAAATACGCCAGGCCAGCACAATGCGCTCAACGCGGCAGCGGCGATTGCTGTCGCCACAGAAGATGGTGTCGACGATGAGGCTATTTTACGTGCTTTAGCCAATTTTGCGGGTACAGGGCGGCGTTTTGACCAACTCGGTGAGTTTGCCGTGGAGGATGGCACCGCCTTGCTGGTGGATGATTATGGTCATCACCCCAGTGAAGTGGACGTGACCATCAAAGCGGCACGCGCTGGCTGGCAAGACCATCGTTTAGTGATGATTTTTCAGCCACACCGTTACAGCCGTACGCGCGATCTTTATGATGACTTTGCCAATGTGTTGGAAAAAGTGGATGTTTTGCTGATGCTGGATGTGTACTCAGCGGGTGAAACGCCGATTGCGGGGGCTGACGGTAGAAGCTTGTGTCGTAGCATTCGCGCGCGCGGGAAGCTGGATCCTATTTTTGTGCCTAATGCTGAGGCATTACCCCCGGCGTTAGCCAACGTGCTGCAACCTAATGACTTGGTTTTAACACAAGGCGCGGGTGATATTGGTAAAGTAGCAAAAAATTTAGCGGCAAAGCAGCTAGACAAGGCTAAAATGGCGCAATAAAAAGTAGCTGGCGAGATAAAAATAGCGGTCAACATCGGTTGTTGCGAGAATAAACATCGGTTTTTATCGTCTTTGTGGGAAAATGACGCGCAATCGATCCCAGCTTATTGATGAAAGTGCATCTCTAGGTTGGAGAGCGTCACGCGGGATCGCTATAATCAGTCGGTTTTTTCGCTGTGAGTGTCAAGTCGCATCGACACAAGGCGATAAGATAGGTATGAGCATGGTCAATGCCCTGACACGCGTACAAGCAGTGATAAAACTGGATCGGCAAACAGGCGCCTCACTCGCGTTCCTGGTTGGGGTGATCACCCTGATGTTGCTAGGGATCGTCCGTGTGATTGATTGGATGAGTGATGAGCAGCAGCTCCCCTTGTCACAACTGGTGATGGAAGGTGACCAAACACATGTCAGTGTTGATCAAGTTCGCCAAGCGGTGTTGTCAGGCGGCGAGCTAAAAAGCTTTATGCTGCAGGATGTAAATCGCATCCAAGCGAACATTGAGGCGCTCCCATGGGTGAAACAGGTCGCGGTAAGAAAGCAGTGGCCCGACACCTTAAAGGTACATATTACTGAATACCGGGCGAGCGCGATTTGGAATGGGCAAAAGTTGCTGACGCCAGACGGGACGGTATTCAATGGCGCCCCGCAAGATGTCGCCGATAAAAAGCTGGTGTCGCTACACGGCAATACCGGCACGTCGGAAGAAGTATTGCATACGAGTCGAGAGCTCGAACGTAAATTACAGCGAATTGGCTTATCGATTCAGGCGTTATCACTCAATAAACGGCGCTCATGGCGTATCGTGACACGAGATGRCGTACGGATTGAGTTAGGGCGAAAGGCGCGACAAGAAAGGCTAGCGCGATTGGTCCGTTTATATCCGCGGATAAAGGCACAAGACAAAGCCATTGCGTATGTCGATTTACGTTATGACACCGGGGCTGCGGTAGGCTGGAAAACAGAGGCAGACGACGCGAATCGCCAAAATTAAGAGATGGTTGAATGAATAAAACGACAGACAAGTCACTGATAGTTGGGCTCGATATAGGGACGTCCAAAGTGTCTACCCTGGTCAGTGAAGTGCTGCCAGATGGCACGATCAACGTGCTGGGTGTGGGCAGTAGTCCCTCTCGCGGCATGGATAAAGGTGGCGTTAACGACTTAGAGTCTGTGGTTAAATCTGTTCAGCGTGCGGTGAATGAAGCCGAGATGATGGCAGATTGCCAAATCAGCTCAGTCTATCTTTCTTTGTCAGGGAAGCATATTCACTGCCAAACTGAGAGAGGGATGGGGACAATATCGGATGAAGATGTTACCCAAGACGACATAGACAATGTGATTCATACCGCGAAGTCGGTCAAAATCAGTGATGAGCAGCGCGTGCTGCATGTGATCCCACAAGAATACAAAATTGATTATCAAGAAGGGATCAAAAATCCGCTCGGGTTATCCGGGGTGAGGATGGAAGCGAGTGTGCACCTCATCACATGTCACAATGACACCGCAAAAAATATTGAGAAAGCAGTCGAACGTTGTGGTCTTAGCGTTGATCAACTGATTTTCTCCGGGCTTTCAGCAAGTCATGCCGTGATCACACCGGATGAGCGAGAGCTAGGTGTCTGTGTCGTCGATATCGGCGGCGGCACCATGGATCTTGCCGTGTGGACAGGAGGTGCCCTCCGCCATGCCGAAGTGATCCCCTATGCGGGCAATGTGATTACCAGTGATATTGCCTATGCCTTTGGCACACCACTGGCCGATGCAGAAGACATTAAAGTGAAATATGGCTGTGCATTGAGTGAGTTGGTGAACAAGGATGCCAAAGTGAATGTCCCAAGTGTGGGAGGACGCCCATCAAGGACATTGCAGCGACAAACCTTGTCAGAGGTGATTGAGCCGCGTTGCTCAGAGCTTTTGGGACTGGTGAACCAAAAGCTGATCGCTATCCAAGAAAAGCTGCGTAGCGATGGTGTTAAACATCAAATGGCAGCGGGAATTGTGCTCACTGGGGGCGCATCACAAATGCATGGCTTGGTGGAATGTGCAGAACGCGTATTCCAAAACCAAGTAAGAGTGGGGCAACCTGTGAATGTCACCGGATTGACCGACTATGTGCAAGCGCCTTGTTATGCAACCGCGGTTGGGCTTTTACACTACGGCAAAGAGAGCTTGCTGACAGAAACGAGTGAACCAGAACAAAAGCGGGCTGTGGCTAGCTGGATAAACAAGCTGAGTAGCTGGTTTAAGAAAGAATTTTAACCCTGATGCGAACAGGAAGGACGGAGAGAACTCATGTTTGAACCGATGATGGAAATGTCTGACGATGCGGTGATTAAGGTCGTCGGCATTGGCGGTGGCGGTGGTAACGCCGTTGAGCATATGGTGCGTGAGTCAATCGAAGGGGTTGACTTTATTAGCATTAACACGGATGCCCAAGCACTACGTAAAAGCAGCGTAGGCACGGTCATTCAAATTGGTGGTGATATCACTAAAGGCTTAGGTGCGGGGGCTAACCCACAAGTAGGTCGAGATTCTGCCCTTGAAGATCGCGATGCGATTAAAGCTGAGCTCGAAGGTGCCGATATGGTATTTATCGCAGCCGGAATGGGCGGTGGTACAGGAACCGGCGGAGCCCCCATTATTGCGGAAATCGCGAAAGAAATGGGAATCCTGACCGTTGCTGTGGTCACTAAACCATTCAGCTTTGAGGGTAAAAAGCGACTCGCTTTTGCAGAGCAAGGTATCGAAGAGCTGTCAAAACATGTTGACTCGCTGATTACGATCCCGAACGAAAAACTGCTTAAAGTGCTAGGTCGTGGGATTACATTGCTCGATGCCTTTGCCAAAGCAAACGACGTGCTACGCAACGCCGTGCAAGGGATCGCCGAGTTAATCACGCGCCCAGGTCACATCAACGTCGACTTTGCGGATGTCCGCACTGTGATGTCAGAGATGGGACACGCGATGATGGGCAGCGGCGTGGCAACCGGCGAAGATCGCGCGGAAGAGGCAGCAGAAATGGCCATTTCTAGCCCGCTTCTTGAAGACATCGACTTAGCCGGTGCGCGCGGTGTGCTGGTGAATATTACCGCAGGCTTTGATATGCGTCTTGATGAATTTGAGACCGTGGGTAACACCGTCAAAGCGTTTGCATCAGACAATGCGACTGTGGTGATTGGGACATCGATGGACCCAGAGATGAGCGATGAGCTGCGTGTGACTGTCGTGGCCACCGGAATTGGTAATGAGCGTAAGCCAGATATCACCTTGGTGACCAACTCACAGTCTGGGCAAGCACAGGCAGAGCCGAAAAAGGCACAGCCTTTGCAAGAGAAACCTCAGGCGGCAAGTGCAAACCCTGCGGCGAAAGAGCAGCCTGCTGCATCGTCTTCGAATGCAGCACCAAAATCGCAGACCGAGCATGATTATCTCGATATTCCTGCGTTTTTGCGTAAACAAGCTGACTAATCGCAATTGCTTGGTTTGTAGCCAGTGATGTGCTACCATCACGCTCCCCTTGTCTAAGGTGACAGGGTAATGAGTGACGCAGAGCACACTTTTTTGAGAAAAAGTTGAGATAAGCCGATGATTAGACAGCGAACATTGAAAAGTATGGTCCAAACGACTGGTGTGGGTCTCCACTCTGGGCGTAAGGTTACGCTTACTCTGCGTCCGGCTCCTGCCAATACCGGTGTGATTTACCGTCGCACAGACATGGAGCCACCGGTCGATTTTCCGGCTAACCCTGAGGATGTGCGCGACACCATGTTGTGCACCGCCTTAGTCAATGACGCGGGTGTTCGCATCTCAACCGTTGAGCATCTCAGTGCAGCAATTGCAGGCATGGGGATCGATAACATTATTATCGAAGTGGACGCGCCAGAAATTCCAATTATGGATGGCAGTTCAAGCCCGTTCATCTTTTTGCTGCAGTCTGCGGGTATCGACGTCCAAAACCCGCCAAAACGGTTCATTCGCATTAAAAAGCCTGTTCGCATTGAAGACGATGACAAATGGGCGGAGTTGCTGCCGTATAACGGCTTCCGTCTTGATTTTGCTATCGAATTCGACCACCCCGCGATTGAATCTGAGCAACAAAACCTGGTACTAGACTTTTCAAGCCAGTCTTTTATTAAAGACTTGAGCCGGGCTCGTACCTTCGGTTTTATGCGTGACATCGAGTACCTGCAGTCACAAAATTTGTGTCTGGGCGGCAGCTTTGACTGTGCCATCGTGCTGGACGATTATCGTATCTTGAATGAAGAAGGCCTGCGCTTTGACAACGAACTCGTCAAGCATAAGGTGTTGGACGCTATCGGTGACCTTTACATGTGTGGCCACAGTATCCTCGGTGAGATGCGCGCGTACAAATCGGGCCATGCACTGAACAACAAACTGTTGCGCGCGGTCTTGGCCGATCAAGAAGCTTGGGAGTGGGTCACGTTTGAAGAAACCGACACCTCACCGGTCGCATTTGCTGAGCCGGGGATGGTCTTGGCCTAAGCCCTGTCTGATACGGTAGGCGGTTGCACGGTAACAGCGCAATGCACCATACTGAGGCAGAATAAACCGCTAATACCCAGAGATTGATAGATAAAAAGCCAGAGCTCACTCTGGCTTTTTTTGATCCTCGGCGAGTTTGGCCAACGCCTCGAACCGTGCTTTTAGTTTGGGAGAGGCATTGTCACCTAGTGCACGCAGTAACTCACCCGAGGCTTGACTAAGGTGGCGGGACGGCGCGGTTTCTTTGTCTTCTCGATCGGCGGCGGCGAGTGCCGGGTTAATTTTCACTTCAATGGTTGTTAGGCTTGCCAGCCCTTTTTGACGTAATACCGACAATAAATGTTGTCGTTCGTAGTTCAGTCGCATCGCCCAGGCGGCGCTACCGGCTTCTACCACCAATACGCCATCACGATAATTGGCGACGCGGCAAGCTTTTGATGTCTCACCGGGTAACAAGGCTAAGATCAGCTTGTTTAGCTTGGCGAGCTCAACCGCTCGCTGAGCAATATTATTGGGGTCGCTCTCCAACAGATGGAGGGTAGAGCGGGGACGGTGGTCTCTCATCGCGCAATAACTGCCTTTTTTGTCATCAATTCGGCGCCTGAACGGGCGCACAGCGTCTAATTTTCGCTAATTGATCCCTTGAGTGTTGGATTTGTCATAGGATGTGAAAGTAATTTACCTTATCATACATGCTCCACCTCGGCATGTAGCCTACCGGGTTGATATATCGGTATGTCCTGAGGTGATCACCGTAGAGTGAAAAAACCATTCACAGGTAAGTGTCGCATGGGTAAGGCGATGGCGGCGTATTTTTTCCGTGCCATCTACCACATTTACATTCAGTCACGTGGAAATCGTTGTGAAGTGGCGTCATCGCCCTTGAATTCTGTCCGATTTGGCTCCACTTAAGATAGATGCGTTTTGGCATCTTGTGTTGAATCGATGAGCTTAAGCCAACCCGCGTTTGAACTGAAACACGCCAGCATAGAGGCAGTGTAGCGGCCGCCCATGTGGGAAAACCATTAAAAAGAGTACCGGCAACGCCATGTTATCGAAAGTCCTGACTAAAG
Source organism: Salinivibrio sp. ML290 (assembly GCF_001995695.1). Lineage (NCBI taxonomy): Bacteria > Pseudomonadati > Pseudomonadota > Gammaproteobacteria > Vibrionales > Vibrionaceae > Salinivibrio > Salinivibrio sp. ML290. Next base: position 127,363 of record NZ_MUEY01000002.1, read on the forward strand.
TTATCGGAAGCCGTAATGACCGCACCTTGCGTCGGCTGAGAAAAGTTGTTGATGAAATCAACAAACTCGAACCCCAATTTGAAGCATTGAATGATGATGCGCTGAAAGCGAAAACCGTTGAATTCCGCGAGCGCCTTGATCAAGGTGCCGAGCTTGATGACCTCCTTCCTGAAGCCTTTGCCACTGTACGAGAAGCCTCTAAGCGTGTATTTGGCCTGCGCCACTTTGACGTGCAAATGGTCGGCGGTATCGTACTCCACAATGGTCAGATTGCGGAAATGCGCACCGGTGAAGGTAAAACCCTGACCGCGACGCTACCTTCTTATTTGAACGCCCTGACCGGAAAAGCGGTTCACATTGTGACGGTGAATGATTATTTGGCGGAACGTGATGCCGAAACCAACCGTCCGTTGTTTGAGTTTTTAGGAATGACGGTGGGCGTCAATGTCCCCAACATGCCGCCGGAGGCGAAAAAAGCCGCTTATGCGTGTGATGTACTTTACGGTACCAATAACGAGTTCGGCTTTGACTATTTGCGTGACAACATGGCGTTTCGAGCAGAAGACCGTGTGCAACGCGATCGCTATTTCTCGATTGTCGATGAGGTTGACTCGATCCTCATTGATGAGGCGCGTACGCCTCTGATTATTTCTGGGCCAGCAGAAGACAGCTCGGAGATGTATCAGCGTATCAATGCCTTGATCCCAAGCCTGAAACAGCAAGAGCAAGAAGATACCGAAGACTATCAAGGTGATGGTCACTTCACGGTCGATGAAAAAGCCAAGCAAGTGTACATGACCGAAAATGGTCAAGAGTTTGTCGAAGACTTGCTCAAGAAAAACGGCTTGATGGAAGACGGCGATACGCTGTACTCACCGGCAAATATCAGCCTGATTCATCATATTAACGCCGCATTACGCGCGCACGTCTTGTTTGAGCGCGACGTTGATTACATCGTTAAAGACGATGAAGTCATCATCGTGGATGAGCACACTGGGCGTACCATGCCGGGACGTCGTTGGTCAGAAGGCTTACACCAGGCGGTGGAAGCCAAAGAAGGGGTGAAAATTCAAAACGAGAACCAAACGCTGGCCTCGATCACCTTCCAAAACTTCTTCCGTTTGTATGACAAACTCTCAGGCATGACAGGGACCGCGGACACCGAGGCGTTCGAATTCCAGTCTATCTATGGCCTAGACACCGTGGTTATCCCGACTAACCGCCCAATGGTGCGTAAAGATCACGCCGATCAGGTCTACATGACCGAAAAAGAAAAGTTTGCCGCGATTGCGGAAGACATCAAAACACGTGCCAAAGCCGGTCAACCGGTATTGGTCGGAACGGTATCGATTGAAAAATCTGAATTGTTATCGAATGCCTTGAAAAAAGATGGCATCAAGCACCAAGTGCTCAACGCCAAATTCCACGCCCATGAAGCCGATATTGTTGAGCAAGCCGGTTACCCAGGCACGGTAACGATCGCCACTAACATGGCCGGTCGTGGTACCGATATCGTGTTGGGTGGTAGCTGGAAACAAGTGCTGGGTGATGTTGAAAACCCGACCGATGCGCAAGTAGAAGCGGCGAAAGAAAAATGGCAGCAGCTTCATGACCAGGTCGTTGAAGCGGGTGGCCTGCATATCATTGGTACTGAGCGTCATGAATCACGTCGTATCGATAACCAGCTGCGTGGTCGTGCTGGTCGTCAAGGTGACCCAGGCTCAACCCGTTTCTATTTGTCGATGGAAGATTCTTTGATGCGGATCTTCGCCTCTGAAAAAGTCTCTAACATGATGAAACGATTAGGGATGGCCGAAGGCGAAGCCATTGAGCACCCATGGGTCAATAAAGCCATTGAAAACGCACAACGAAAAGTAGAAGGGCGTAACTTTGACATCCGTAAGCAACTGCTCGAATTTGATGATGTCGCCAACGATCAGCGCAAAGTGGTGTACGAGCTGCGTGACGCGTTACTGGTGTCAGAAGATATCAGCGAAATGATCGAGCACAACCGCGAGGATGTGGTTAATAACATTGTGAACCAGTACATTCCGCCACAATCGCTAGAAGAAATGTGGGATATTGCTGGCCTTGAAAAGCGCCTTAAAGCGGATTTTGATCTCGAATTGCCGATTCAGCAATGGCTAGATGAAGACGACAAGCTGTATGAAGAGTTGTTGCGCGAGCGCATTCTGACGGCCTTGATCGAGGTTTATAAAGGCAAAGAAGAGGCGGTAGGGGCAGAAACCCTGCGTAACTTTGAAAAAGCAGTGATGCTGCAAACCTTGGATACGCTTTGGAAAGAGCACCTCGCGGCGATGGATCACCTCCGTCAAGGTATTCACTTACGTGGCTATGCGCAGAAGAACCCGAAACAAGAGTACAAGCGCGAATCGTTTGAGCTGTTTGAGGGCATGCTAGAAGCGCTGAAAACCGATGTGGTGACAACGCTTAGTCGAGTGCGTGTTCAGCAGCCGGATGACGTTGAGCGTATGGAAGCCGAGCGCAAAGCGCGCGCAGAGCAGGCCGCGCAAAAGCAGCAAGTTAACCATGCGCAAGCCGATAACCAGTTTGATGATAGCGACAGCGCCGAACAAGGTGGCAGCGGCAACGAAACCGTGGTGCGTGATGGACGTAAAGTTGGTCGTAATGAGCCTTGTCCTTGTGGATCAGGGAAGAAATTTAAGCAATGTCACGGTAGAATCTAAGCCCTGACCATGCATTATCAAAAAGGCCGTTTATCGGCCTTTTTTTATTATCAGGAGAGACCATGAAACGGGTAAGTATTGCCGCTGGCATTATTGTTAATCCGACACAAGACAAAGTCTTTATCACTCGCCGCCATGCTCACGCGCATCAAGGGGGAAAGTGGGAATTTCCTGGCGGAAAAATTGAGGGGAGTGAAACCCCGCAACGGGCACTGCTGCGTGAATTAAACGAAGAAGTCGGGATTACTGCAAAAGCGGTCAGCCCCTTTATATCGTTGGACTTTGACTTTCCCGACAAAGCATTAAGTTTGGATTTTTTCTTGGTCTGTGACTTTGAGGGTGAGCCCCAAGGCTGTGAGGGGCAAGAGGGTATTTGGGCACCGATTGCCGAATTGGATAACTATCCGTTTCCCGAGGCCAACGATGCGGTATTAGAAAAAATTCGCGCTCGGTTCTGAGCGCGAGAGAGGCGTTGTAGAAAAGTGAATAGGGGCAGAGCGTTTAATCGTGCTGCCCTTCTGACCAGAGATCATCATCAGAAAGGTCAGGGGCCCCGGGGATGGCTTTTTCTTCACTGGCCCATTCTCCCAAATCAATCAACTGACAGCGTTTACTGCAAAATGGACGATGTGGGCTGACCTCTCCCCAAACCACAGGCTGTTGGCATGTTGGGCATTTGACAACGGTAGGGGCATCACTCACGTGGATCTCCTTAACAAACACTGATATGAACAGACATATTGTCGGCGACCTCGTGATCGTCGTCAAATGGCATAAAGCGGATCGCGAAGCGGTTTTTGTGCCCAGACACTAACGGGTAAACCCCGAGATCAGGGGATATCTTAAGCCGAATTAAGCAGGCTCCATCCGCCTCTTGCTGGTAAAAGCCTTGTTGGACGTTGGCGGTTCCCCCGTGTGCGCTTTCACGCGTGAGCTGCAGCCAGAACGCCAAAGCGTGGCGTAATGGTGCCAGGGTTTCCATCCAGGCCTGAATCGCACTTTGCCGTGCGGCAAGCGGTTGATGGAGCCAGTAATGGAAATTGGGGAGATCAAAGCTACAGCTCCCCCCTGGAATCGAAAAGCGCTGCTTGATGCTGGTTAAAAAGCGATCTTCTTTTAACGCTTGGCCGAAGCGTTTGGCTTGCAATACCGCGTGTTGGTGTGCGGCGAGTTGATCGAGTAGCTGGTTGAGCTGTGTCTGATCGACCTGGGGGACGTCAGCCCAGGCTTTGAGTTTTTTCTTGAGTTTGTCCAAATCCTTGGCGAGATCCGCTTTCACTTGCACCTGCTCTAAAATCTCCTGTAGGTCAAACAGGCTGCGGAAAAATTGAATATGGTGGCAGGGCGCAGAAAGCCCGCTCACTTCGTCCAGTTGAGAGAGCAGGTACTCCAGGCGCAAGTAAATTCGCACCTGTTCATTGAGTGGGTGTTCATACAAAGTGAGGCTGGTCATAAGCGTTTAGCTGTCCTGTCCGACTATGGGTCGACGTTTGCCTGGGTTGCCAAGGTTAAATACGTGTGATGTAAGGCATCAACTTGCCGATCAAGTTCCGCTTCGGTTTGCGTATTATCGATCACATCATCGGCGACGGCGAGGCGTTGTGAGCGACTGGCTTGTGCGGCCAAAATCGCGTGAACTTGTTGTTCGCTCACGTGATCACGCGCGAGCGTGCGCGCGATTTGTGTTTGCTCGTCAACATCGACGACCAACACCCGTTGCGCCAATGACGTCAGGTTATTCTCTACTAACAAGGGCACCACAAGCAAACAATACGCTGAACTGGCCTGCGCACAGGCTTGGATCATGCGTTGGCGGATCATGGGATGAAGCAGGTTATCGAGCCATTGCTTGTCGTCTGGATGACTAAACACTCGCTCACGAAGCCAGGCACGATCTAGGCTGCCATCTGGGGTTAATGCCGGCGTGCCAAAACGCGCGACAATCGCGGCCAGACCATCACTACCGGGAGCAACCACCTCACGGGCGATCACATCGGCATCAATAATATCAATGCCCTTGGCGGCAAAACGGTTGGCAACCGTGCTTTTACCACTGCCAATCCCTCCGGTTAACCCGACCACAACGGCCATTAGCGCACTCCTAGAATTTGTGAAAGGTACCAGTGTAACAGGCTATCGCCCCAAAGCAGACTTAGCCAGCCTGCGACAGCAATAAAGGGGCCAAAGGCAAACGCGTGTTGCAGACTTTTTTGTTGTTGGCGCAGTAATAGTGCCCCGACGATGGCGCCACTCAGTGAGGCGAGTAAAATCAGTAGCGGTAAGGCTTGCCAACCGACCCAAGCGCCCAGTGCAGCAAACAGTTTAAAATCACCATAGCCCATGCCTTCTTTGCCAGTGGTGAGCTTGAATGCCCAAAAGAGGCTCCATAGGCTGAGGTAGCCTGTCATGGCGCCGATGACACTGTCTGTGAGTGAGACCGGGCTGATCCCCAAGAGTGCGAGAGCGATCCCAGCCCAAAGGAGTGGCAGGGTAAGCTGATCGGGCAGCAACAGGGTTTCCCAATCAATGAGGGTCAGCGCCAGCAAAGTGAGGCTGGCCGCCATCACCGCGACAGCCCACGCCGGTGAGGAAATAAGCCATGCCGGTAACACACAGACAATAGCACTGGTGACCTCGACCAGTGGGTAGCGCGGACTAATCATCGTGCCACACTGACGGCAGCGGCCTTTTAACATCAGCCAACTGAGCAAAGGAATATTATCGTACCACGCAATCGGCTGCTGACAATCTGGGCAGTGTGAGGCGGGAAGACACAAATCAAAGCGCTGCGCGTTAGGGGCGTCAATATTAGCATCGGGAAACGTGGCCAAGCATTCTTGCCGCCAACGGCGTTCCATCATGATTGGCACGCGCGCGATGACCACATTTAAAAAGCTACCGACAATCAGACCAAATAAGCCAGCAAAAAAAATGAATAACGGTGATGAGAATATCAACATGGTACCTTCTGGGCATGAACCTTGTGCGCATCATAGCGCCTTGTCGCGAGAGACTCTATCTTGGCTAGCCAAGAACAGACATCAGATTAAAAATGGGTAGATACATGGCCACCACTAAGCCGCCAATTAATAGCCCTAGCACTAAAATTAACAGGGGCTCGATGATTTTGCCGAGATTGTCCACGGTGTTGTCGACCTCGGCTTCATAGATTTGTGCGATGCGATTGAGCATATCATCGAGCGATCCCGACTCTTCGCCAATCATCACCATTTGCGTCACCATCACAGGGAAGCTATTACTGTCGCGCAAGGCTTGGTAAAGCGGAATACCAGTGGCCGTGTGCTGATACACGGCGTTAAGCGCGTGAACATAATACGCGTTGGTCATGGATTTCGTCGCGGCTTGCAAGCCAGAGAGTAACGGAATACCGGCACTAAAGGTGGTGGCTAAGGTGCGAGAAAATTTGGCAATGCAGGCTTTGCTAATCACTTCACCAATGACGGGGAATTTGAGCAGCCAGCGGTCATAGTGATATCGGTAGGTCGCGTTTTTACGCTGCAGTAATTGATGCGCAGCGGCAAGGCCCGCTACGACAACAGTCATGGTTAAGGCGTGCTGACTGACGATATCAGATAAGGCGAGCACTTGTTGGGTGAGCCAAGGCAGTTCTGCCCCGAAGGAGTCAAAAATATGTTTAAACTTCGGGATCACGAATACCAGCAGGTAGGCACTGACGCCTAATGCCACGCTGACCACGATGCTGGGATAGATCATGGCTTTGATGACTTTACTGCGAAGCAACGCCTGCTTTTCACGGTATAGAGTCAGGCGAGCAAAGATCTCCGGCAGTTGCCCGGTTTGCTCGCCCGTTGCGACCAAATCGCAATAAAAGCGATCAAACAAGGGACTTGCGTGCGCCAACGCATCACTCAAATTGGTACCCGCCTCCAGTTGCTGGCGGATATGACGCACCAGTAAGCGCATTTCGGCTTTGACCTGATTGAGCGCGATGAGGTTGAGGGCTTGCACGATAGGGATGCCAGACTCAAGCAAGGTGGTGAGATCGCGGGAAAATTGGGTGATATCTGCTGCTTTGGCTTTATGACGACGCTGCTGAAAGCTCGATAGTCGGCGGCGAATAAGGCGGCTGGGGACGATAGATTGGTTGGCTAGCTCTTGGCGTGCATCTCGCTCGGTATAGGCGAACACTTGCCCTTGTTTTTCACCGCTTGCGGCGGCTTGGCGCCAATGAAAGATAAACAGGGTGGGTTTGGCCATGACGACTCCTTAGGCAAGTTGAATAACGCGGGTAAGTTCTTGAATACTGGTGCTCCCTTGGTTGAGTTTGGCAACGCCAGAGTCGGGCAACCGCCACATGCCTTCTTCGGTAGCCAGTTGGGTCAGTTCAATGGCACTGGCGTTGCGGTAAATGGCGCCAGCAATGGCTTCGGTCACGGGAAGCACCTCGTATACCCCTGTGCGGCCTTGATAGCCCTGATAGCACTGATAACAGCCGTGGGGGTTAGCTTGGTACAGAGTACTTGGGGTTAGAGACGGATAGAGGTTAGCCAAGTACTGAAGGCGAGGATCACCAGACGGATGCGGTTGTTTGCAAATAGGGCATAAACGGCGTACTAAACGCTGGGCCACTACCAAGCTCAGAGAGCTAGCAAGATTGTAGGGCGCAATGCCCATATGGGCTAAACGGGTGATGCTCTCGGCCGCTGAATTGGTATGCAGCGTTGATAACACCAGATGACCGGTTTGCGCCGCTTTGATCCCGATTTCAGCGGTGTCGAGATCGCGTATTTCTCCTACCATCACCACATCGGGATCTTGGCGTAAAAAGGCGCGGAGTGCGGTGGCAAAGTCTAAACCAATGGCCGTGTTGACGTTGACTTGGTTGACGCCTTCTAGCTGGATCTCAACCGGATCTTCGACGGTGGCAATATTGCGCTCGGGCTGATTGAGATACCTTAGCCCGCTATACAAAGAGACGGTTTTGCCGCTTCCGGTTGGGCCGGTAAACAAAATCATCCCTTGCGGTCTATCCAGTGCCTCTTGATAGTGCCGGCGCTGCCACTCGGTTAAGCCTAAATCATGCAGCGTCAGTTGCTGCTGGCCGTTATTCAACAAGCGCACCACCACCTTCTCGCCCCAAACGGTCGGTAAGGTGGAGACGCGCATATCGACGGTGTGATCACTGGTGAGAGTCAGCTTGATGCGTCCGTCTTGTGGTAAGCGTCGCTCGGCAATATTAAGTTGGGCTAAGATTTTGAGTCGAGTCGACAGCCGCCGCGAGACCCCCGCAGGAGGGTGGGCATAGATGTGCAATAAACCGTCTTGGCGAAAGCGAATTTGGTAGTGCTGCTCAAAGGGCTCAAAGTGCACGTCGGAGGCGTTTTTACGCACTGCATCCACCAAGATCTGTTGAATGTAGCGACTGATCGGCGCCTGATCGCTTTGTAGCTCGGCRCTGTCCTCTTGTGGGCTATCGGTGACGGTCAGGGCGGCTAAGTCCTGATCACTGATGGTCATGCCATCGCCGGTGCCATCGATATCAGCCCCGTATAAGTGACGCAAAGCGGCATCCAAATCCGGCTGACTGAGCACTACCAAACGAACATTGAGCCCAGTAGAAAAGCGAAAGTCGGCGACCGCCTCTGTGTTATCTGGGTCACTGACGCCGAGCAGTAGCTCTTGGCCTTGCTGAGCAAGCGGCAACACTTGATGACGCTGAATCAAATCGCGCCTATCTAGGGCATAACAGGTGTCTTTAAACGGGTACTGATGGCTCTCCACGAACGGAAGGTGGTGCTGACTCGCGAGGGTGTGGGCGAGCGCGGTGGGGTCAACGCCTGCATCGAGTAAATGCGCGAGGCTGAGCGACGCATCGTCGCCAATGCCCAACGCATGGCGCTGGGCATCACTCAACAAACCAGATTGATACAACTGAGCGGTTGGGATCATCGTGAGTCCCTGTTTTATATTTGCTTAAGGTGTTGGCTGTTTTTTACTCGCTTGCTTGCAGCCATTGACTTCTATGGTTGACGGTTGCGTGCATGTCCACTTGCCTTCAGGAGACCGTGCGAGTGTGACTTCATTACCCTTCGGCATCCCCTCAACGGCTAGTTTCATGTTTCCTTTAACGCCATTAATGGCGTTGATTTTTACATCATCAGGAATACCAAGTCCTTTTTTATCCGTATCTTCTGGGAACGCGCCATCTTCCATAATTTTTGCTTCTACCACGGAGCGCATATTGGTGAGTGTGGCAATCGCGGCAGTGACTTTGGCTTTATCTTGATACTTTTGGTATTGCGGAATGGCGATGGCAGTTAGGGCGCCAATAATGCCTAATACCACCAGTAACTCAATCAAGCTAAACCCTTGTTGCTTTTGCATCCTATTTCTCTCCTCGTAATCATGAGTTGCCCAAAGTGAGTGGGCAACAATCAGTACCAGCACTTTACGCTCGTGTGTGACGCAAAAAAGAGAGCAAATATGAGTTTGAGAGTGAAGGGTAAAAGCCGGATGTAATGGTGTTTTTTTCTACTGTAGTATTCGACTGACAACAAATTTTTTGTCACGAAAGCGCGATAAAAAAGGCCGCCCATCGTGGGCGGCCTGGTCGAATCTGAGTGAGCGTACGTGTTATTGAAAGCGCATCGACAAATCGAGTGCGGTCACGTGCTTGGTGAGTGCGCCGACAGAAATATAATCCACCCCGGTGGCGGCGTATGTTGCCAACGTCTCTAGGGTGACATTGCCCGAGACTTCCAGCGCAACGCGATTTTGGTTTAACGCCACCGCTTCACGCATCATCGGCACACTAAAGTTATCCAGCATGACAATATCGGCGCCTGCGTTAATCGCTTGTTGCAGCTCATCCAGGGTTTCGGTTTCTACTTCGACCGGTTTATCAGGATTAAGTCGGCGCGCCGCTTTGACGGCGTTCTCTATCCCGCCACAGGCGAGAATATGATTCTCTTTGATCAAGTAAGCATCAAACACACCAATACGATGGTTATGGCCACCACCGCAGGCAACGGCGTATTTGAGGGCACTGCGCAGTCCCGGAATGGTCTTACGCGTGTCGAGCAATTTGGTGTGGGTGCCGTTGAGCGCTGCCACATAGGTGGCGACCTTACTTGCACACCCAGAGAGGGTTTGAATAAAGTTCATCGCATTGCGTTCACCGGTCAACAAGACACGCGAGGGTCCCTGTAAGGTACACAGCGATTGGTTGGCGGTGATGGCGTCGCCGTCCTCGACATGCCACGTCAAGGTGACTTCGCCACCGAGCTGATGAAACACTTCATCCGCAAAGGCACGGCCACAGAAAACGCCATCTTCTCGGGTGATCAATGTGGCTGTGGATACTGAGTCTGCCGGAATGAGGCTGGCGGTTATGTCTTTACTGGCGTCGATCTCGCCACCCAGATCTTCTCGCAGTGCGTCGGTCACCGCGCGGGTCACGTCGGCGCTGAGGTGAGAGGTGAGATAGGCCAGGCGGCGCTCGCTGTCATGGACAGCATGAAAAGGGGTCGATGTCATCATGGCTTACCGCGGTCATCAAAAAGTGGTCGAATGATAACGCTGGTGATAACGAAATGCAGCTTTTCTCTCTCGTTTCCCCGTATTCGTCTATCTTTTTAATCATATTCTGTCTTTTAACTTGTCTACACTTTAGGCAGGAACAGTCAAAGAGGTGATGCCATGAAGCGAGGGTTAGCGCTGGTGGCCATGATAGCGATCGCGTTCATTGGGTTTCGTGCTTGGCAGCAACTCAGACCTCCGGTGTCCGAGCCATTATCGTCACTGACCATCGCCGTCTCGCTTACCCCCTTATCGGCACCGATTATTGTGGCTAAGGAGCAAGGTTTGTTTAAAAAGCAGGGCATCGACATGACGCTAAAGCCGGTTCATGGGGGCGTAAAAAGCTTTCAATCCTTGATGTCAGGGGAAGTGGACTTAGCCACTACCTCAGAGACGGTGGTGATGTTTAACAGTTTTGAGCGCGATGACTTTAATGTGCTAACCAGCTTTGTCGAGTCAGATAACGACGTAAAACTCTGGTCTATTCGCCGTGAGATTAGTGGCTCGCTGGTGGACGCGCTCGACAAGGCACGCGTTGGCATTGTTGCGTCGAGTGCCAGTGAATATTTCTTTGATTCCTTGCTGCAATTGCACGACATTCCTAGAGATCAGGTGGAAAAAGTTGATTATCCCCCCGAAGCACTGCCCAACGCGCTCCTCGACGAGAAAGTGGATGCGATAGCCATATGGGAGCCCTATGGCTATCAGCTACTCAAGCAGTCTAACCAGCCGGTACAGTCGCTTGACAGTAAAGGCTTGCACAGCCTCTCTTTTCTGTTAGTCAGTGATCGCTTGCTCGTCAATAAGCAACACCAGGACATGCAACGGGTTGTCAGTGCCTTAGACGACGCGGTGAGCTTTATTCATCAGCACCCAGAGCGAGCGAAGGCACAGGTCTCCGCGTATCTTGACATGTCAGACGATAAACTCAGCTGGCTATGGCAAGATTACTTATTTCGCCTTTCATTGAATGACTCATTGTTACTGCGGTTAAAAAACCAAGCGCGATGGGCGCAAGAGGCGGGTTTAGTTGAAGGGAACACGCCGTCATTCCGCCACATACTCAACCCCGGCCCCTTGGTTGAGGCCACGCAAAAAGTGAGTTTATTAGAATGAGGATTGGTCAGCAGCTCAGTATCGTTGTGTATGCTTGTACGGCGCTCACCTTCGTTACGCTGTTAATTACGGTGGAGCTTTTTTATAAGCAAAATCAAATCCAAGCACGGTTAGACAGCATCGTGGCGGTGCATTCGCAGATTGATAGTCTGCGAGGCCGTCTGTGGTTATATCGCCAATACCCCAGCACGCAAACACGCCAAGATGTCCATCAGTCAACCAACGCATTGCGGGCGCAGTTAAGCAGTGATGAAGAGGCGTTACCGCCGCAGTCCGCGCAGTCGATCCGACTCGCGGCAAACAGCATTGATCGCCTATTGGGCATTACCGCCGAGCAATTAGATGATGATCCCTCTGTGGATGACAGGCGTTTGATGTTGTTTTCACGTTTTAATGTGTTACTGCAGGCGATGAGTGAAACCGCTTTTTCGGTGCGTCAGCAAGTCATGCACCAGTCGGGGCAGCAACAGAAAACCCTGTTAGTCGTACATGGTGGTGTACTGGTGGTGTTAGCCTTGTTGGTGACCATGTTTGTGACCAGCTTGCGGCGACGGTTAACACACCGCCTAAAAGCATTGCATTCGACGATTACACAAATAAAGCAAGGTGACTTAACCACTGAATTAACCTTGACTGACAAAGATGAGCTGACTGAGTTGGCTGATCATGTCAATGAGATGAAGCGTGCGCTGAGCCATACCATGGTGGACAAAAAACAGTTGAGCGAAGAAGTCGCACGCCAAACCCAACAGCTTCGTGAACAGCAACACCAACTTAAATTCCTTGCCGAACACGACGAGTTGACGGGCTTATTCAATCGGCGTGCGTTTGAATCGCATGTTGAAGTGGCGTTGATGCGCGCTAATCGCGCCCAAACGAACGCTGCCTTACTGTTTATTGATTTGAATAACTTTAAGCAAGTGAACGACACCTATGGACATGGTGTAGGAGATGAGCTTCTCAAGGTGGTCAGTCAGCGCTTGAAACAATCCGTGCGCCGCTCTGATTTGGTTGGCCGCTTGGGCGGTGATGAGTTCATTGTCTGGCTGGATTTGTTAGCGGACAAATCGGCGTTGAATGAAGTGATCACACGTATCCAAGACGAAATGCACGCGCCAATACAGGTTGCCGAGACCTCATTGTCTTTGGCCATTAGTATCGGCGTGAGTTGCTTCCCAACGGATGGACTCGAGCTACAGCAGATGATGAATCAAGCCGATGCCGCCATGTATTACGCCAAAACCCATCCGACAGCGCGTTGTTGCTTGTATTCCAATCTACCGACTGACCAGATAAAGTAGCGATTTTGCTCAAGCGGATCGGGTATGTCTTTTTCACAGATTGACAATCATTGGTTGGTAGGCGCGCGCGCTTGCCTGTCTCCTCATCATAACCAACGCCCGGAGAGTAACGATATCTCCTTGCTGGTGATCCACAATATCAGCCTGCCGCCCGGTCAGTTTGACGGTCCCTATATTGAACAGTTTTTTCAGGGGCACCTCGATCCGGCTGAACACCCTTACTTTGCCGAGATCGCATCGCTTCGCGTCTCTGCCCACCTACTGATCCGACGAGATGGAAGTGTGATCCAGTTTGTACCATTCAGTGCGCGTGCATGGCATGCTGGCGCTTCGTGTTTTGACGGTCGGCAGCAATGTAACGATTTTTCTATCGGTATTGAGCTAGAGGGCACAGACACACATCCATACACCGATCAGCAGTACCAATCGTTAGCGGCGATCACGCAGACGCTGATGCAGTACTACCCAGCCATTACCCGTGATCGAATCACAGGACACCAACATATTGCCCCAGGACGAAAAACGGATCCTGGCGCGGCGTTTGACTGGAAAAAGTTACACGCGCTGATTTAAATGCCTATTGCGTTGATTGATCTAAATGGTCTGACCAATTTTGAGGGGCGGAGTATTCGTGGCTGTCAGGCTAAAAATACACAGGTTTCCATGATGTCAATCAAAGTTCAGGTGGACAGAATACCCGCTGTCTGGTAACTTTAGGGATCAATAAAGTAATTGGTCTTACCAATTTACAATCAGTCAGTTTCTGCAACTAAGCGCCAAGCTTAGGATGCGGATGGTCAATAAATACAATGGCATATCAGCGAATTCGTCAACCTAAACTCTCAGATGTAATTGAAAAAGAGCTCGAAGGCTTAATTCTGGAAGGGACCTTGTCTCCAGGCCAGAAGTTACCGCCTGAACGAGAGTTAGCGACGCAATTTGATGTGTCTCGCCCGTCAGTGCGCGAAGCGATTCAACGGCTGGAAGTCAAAAAGCTACTGACGCGCAAGCAAGGTGGCGGCACCTTTGTCAGTGAACGCCTTTGGCAACGCTTCTCTGAGCCACTGCTAGAGTTATTGGCGGACCATCCAGAAACCCAGCTTGACTTACTGGAGTCACGACATGCCTTGGAGGGCATTTCTTCTTATTTTGCCGCACTTCGGGGTACAGAAGAGGATTTCTCTCGCATTGAAGACTGTCATGACGCCATTCGCCAAGCGCAGCAAAATGGGGACTTAGAGGCAGAAGCATCGGCTGTGATGCAGTATCTCGTTGCCGTAACGGAAGCGGCGCATAATGTGGTGTTACTTCACATCATGCGCAGTCTCGCGCCGTTACTGGAACAGAATATTTTGCAAAATTTTGAGCTACTTTATCGCCGTCAAGAGACGGTGGAAAACGTCAGCCGACACCGAGCTGAGATAGTGGATGCGATTACCGCTGGCGAGCCAGAAAAAGCCCGACAAGCGTCGCATGCACACTTGGCTTACATTGAGGAAACTCTGTTGGATCTTGGTCGAGAAGAAAGCCGTCGCGAACGGTCTCTACGTCGAATTCAACAACGCAAGGACGAGTTGGAGTAGCCTTATTCGCACCGATAAAAACGCGAAGGGCACTGCAGCTGCGACAACGTTTGTTTTGTACGAGTCAATCAACGAAAGGATAGATCGCCATGTCTGAAGTCATGAAACATGACGTGGACGCACTTGAAACACAAGAGTGGTTGCAAGCTCTTGAGTCAGTCGTTCGTGAAGAAGGTGTAGAACGTGCCCAGTTCCTTCTGGAGCAAGTATTAGGGCAAGCACGTTTAGACGGTGTTGACATGCCAACGGGCGTGACCACCAACTATGTAAATACCATTCCTGCTGATCAAGAACCTGCTTACCCAGGTGATGTGAATCTGGAACGCCGTATCCGTTCTATCATTCGTTGGAACGCAATCATGATCGTGTTGCGTGCGTCCAAGAAAGATTTAGAGCTGGGTGGCCACATGGCATCATTCCAGTCTTCGGCGGCATTTTATGAAACCTGCTTTAACCACTTCTTCCGTGCGCCTAACGAGAAAGACGGTGGCGACCTGGTGTACTATCAAGGTCATATTTCTCCAGGTATCTATGCGCGTGCGTTTGTTGAAGGCCGCTTGAGCGAAGAGCAGCTCGACAACTTCCGTCAGGAAGTCGATGGCAAAGGGGTGTCTTCATATCCGCACCCGAAACTGATGCCTGAGTTCTGGCAGTTCCCAACCGTATCTATGGGTCTGGGTCCCATTGCGTCTATCTATCAAGCGCGTTTCCTCAAATACCTCAACGGTCGTGGCCTGAAAGACACCTCTGAGCAGCGTGTTTATGCGTTCCTTGGTGACGGTGAGATGGATGAGCCAGAATCACGCGGTGCGCTGTCATTTGCGGCGCGCGAAAAACTGGATAACCTCTGCTTCTTGATTAACTGTAACCTGCAGCGCCTTGATGGCCCTGTGATGGGTAACGGTAAAATCGTTCAAGAGCTGGAAGGCCTCTTTAAAGGCGCTGGCTGGAACGTGATCAAAGTGGTTTGGGGCTCTGGCTGGGACAAACTGCTGGCCAAAGACACCTCAGGTAAATTGCTGCAGTTGATGAATGAAACCATCGACGGTGATTACCAGACGTTCAAATCGAAAGACGGCGCTTACGTCCGCGAACACTTCTTCGGCAAGTACCCAGAAACGGCAGCCTTGGTTGCAGACATGACTGACGAAGAGATCTTTGCACTTAAGCGTGGTGGCCACGAGCCATCTAAATTGTTTGCTGCCTTCAAAGCAGCACAAGAGTGCAATGACCGTCCAACCGTGATCTTGGCGAAAACCGTAAAAGGTTATGGCATGGGTGAAGCGGCTGAAGGGAAAAACATCGCGCACCAAGTCAAGAAAATGGACATGACCCATGTTCACGCGATGCGTGATCGTCTTGGCCTACAAGACTTGTTGTCTGACGACGATGTACAAAACCTGACGTACCTGAAGTTGGAAGAAGGCTCTGCTGAGCACGAATACCTCCACGCACGTCGTAAAGCGCTACACGGTTATACCCCACAGCGTCTGCCTAAATTCACGCAAGAACTGACACTGCCAAAACTGGACGATTTCTCAGCCCTGCTGTCTGAGCAGAAGCGTGATATCTCCACCACCATGGCCTTTGTACGCTCTTTGAATGTATTGCTGAAAGACAAAAGCATTGGCAAAAACATTGTGCCAATCATTGCCGACGAAGCGCGTACCTTTGGTATGGAAGGCTTGTTCCGTCAAGTAGGTATCTACAACCCACACGGTCAGACTTACACTCCAGAAGACCGCGGTGTGGTGTCTTATTACAAAGAAGACCAAGGCGGTCAGGTACTGCAAGAAGGGATCAACGAGCTCGGTGCGATGTCATCGTGGGTAGCCGCGGCGACCTCTTACAGCACTAATGATCTACCCATGATCCCATTCTACATCTACTACTCAATGTTCGGCTTCCAACGTGTTGGCGACATGGCGTGGATGGCGGGTGACCAACAAGCACGTGGTTTCCTATTGGGTGCCACTGCCGGTCGTACAACACTTAACGGTGAAGGTCTACAGCACGAAGACGGTCACAGCCATATTCTGGCAAGCACTGTACCTAACTGTGTCTCTTATGACCCAACCTTCGCGTACGAAGTGGCGGTGATCATGCAAGACGGTATCCGTCGCATGTACGGCCCTGACCAAGAAAACATCTACTACTACCTGACGCTGATGAACGAAAACTATCATCAGCCAGCCATGCCTGAGGGCGCGGAAGAAGGTATCCGTAAAGGTATCTACAAGCTAGAAACCTACACGGGCGACAAAGCGAAAGTCCAGCTAATGGGCTCTGGCACCATCATGACCGAAGTGCGTAAAGCCGCGAAGCTGCTTAGCGATGAGTACGGTGTGGCGTCTGACGTATACAGCGTGACCTCGTTCAACGAGCTTGCACGTGACGGCCAAGATGCAGATCGCTTCAACATGTTGAATCCAGATGCAGAGGCACAAGTTCCTTACATTCAAACTGTCATGGGATCTGAGCCTGCGATTGCTGCGACTGACTACATGAAAAACTACGCTGACCAAGTTCGTGCGTTTATCCCAGCTGACTCTTACAAAGTACTGGGCACTGACGGCTTTGGTCGTTCTGACAGCCGCGAAAACCTCCGTCGTCACTTCGAAGTGAACGCAGGCTATGTGGTTGTGGCGGCACTTAATGAGCTGGCTAAGCGTGGCGATGTTGACAAAAAAGTGGTCGCAGAAGCGATCAAAAAATTCGACATCGATACCAACAAAGTAAACCCGCTGTTCGCGTAAGAGGCTGAAATAATGTCAATCGAGATTAATGTACCTGACATCGGTGCGGATGAAGTAGAAGTGACTGAGATCCTTGTCAGCGTGGGTGACAAGGTTGAAGAAGAGCAGTCGTTAATCACCGTTGAAGGTGATAAAGCATCCATGGAAGTCCCTGCGTCACAAGCGGGTGTGGTCAAGGAAATTAAAATTGCCGAAGGTGATAAAGTGACCACCGGCTCTTTGATGATGATCTTTGAAGCAGAAGGCGCCGCGCCAAGTGCGCCCGCGCAAGAGGCGGCCCCCGCCGCCCCTGCTGCAGCACCAGCGGCTGCGTCAGAAATCAAAGAAGTGCACGTGCCTGATATCGGCGGCGATGAAGTCGAAGTCACCGAGATCATGGTGGCGGTAGGCGATAGCGTCGAAGAAGAGCAATCACTGATCACCGTTGAAGGCGATAAAGCCTCAATGGAAGTGCCGGCACCGTTTGCAGGGACTGTCAAAGAGATCAAGATTGCCTCGGGTGACAAAGTGTCAACCGGCTCTCTTATCATGATGTTTGAAGTCGGCAGCAGTGCCCCTGCTGAGGCGCCAGCACAGGCTGCACCTGCCGCCGCTGCGTCAGAAGCAAAAGATGTAAACGTTCCTGACATTGGCGGTGATGAAGTTGAAGTGACTGACATCATGGTCGCTGTAGGCGATACGGTTGAAGAAGAACAGTCTCTGATCACCGTTGAAGGCGACAAAGCGTCGATGGAAGTGCCGGCACCGTTTGCGGGTACGGTTAAAGAAATCAAAATCGCCGCGGGCGATAAAGTGTCTACCGGCTCGCACATCATGGTGTTCGAAGTCGCCGGTAGCGCACCTGCCGCACCAGCAGCGCCCGCCGCGGCACCTGCTGCAGAGGAAAAATCTGCGCCAGCGCCAAAAGCGGAAGCACCTGCAGCGGCTAAAGCTGATGCCGGTAAAGACGAGTTTGTCGAAAACAAAGAGTACGCCCATGCGTCACCTGTTGTGCGTCGTCTTGCGCGTGAATTCGGTGTTAACTTGGCAAAAGTCAAAGGCACTGGCCGTAAAGGACGTGTACTGAAAGAAGACGTGCAAGGCTACGTGAAAGAGGCGCTTAAGCGTCTTGAATCTGGCGCAGCATCTGGCTCAGGCGACGGTAGTGCACTGGGTCTGCTACCTTGGCCGAAAGTCGACTTCAGCAAATTCGGTGAAACGGAAGAAAAACCACTGTCTCGCATCAAGAAGATCTCGGGTGCGAACCTGGCACGTAACTGGGTGATGATCCCGCACGTGACCCAGTGGGATAACGCCGATATCACTGAAGTTGAAGCGTTCCGTAAAGAGCAAAACGCGATCGAGAAGAAGAAAGAGTCAGGCATGAAGATCACCCCATTGGTGTTCATCATGAAAGCGGCTGCTAAAGCGCTGGAAGCTTTCCCTTCATTCAACGCGTCACTGTCTGAAGATGGTGAAAGCCTGATCATGAAGAAGTATGTCAACATCGGTATCGCGGTTGACACACCAAACGGTCTGGTCGTGCCTGTCTTTAAAGACGTGAATAAGAAAGGCATTCACGAGCTATCTGAAGAGCTGATGGTGGTATCGAAGAAAGCCCGTGGCGGTAAGCTAACGGCCTCTGACATGCAAGGTGGTTGCTTTACCATCTCTAGCCTAGGGGGTCTCGGCGGTACGGCGTTTACGCCAATCGTTAATGCACCAGAAGTGTCTATCTTGGGCGTGTCTAAGTCAGAAATGAAGCCAGTATGGAACGGTAAGGACTTTGAACCTCGCCTAATGCTGCCGCTATCGCTGTCTTACGACCACCGTGTGATTGACGGTGCCGAGGGCGCGCGCTTTATTAGCTACCTCAACGGCTTACTGTCTGATATTCGCCGTTTGGTACTCTAATCGCAATACCAACAACCCGGCTGGCCGGTTAAAGGTCGGTCGGGAATTGTTGTGTAGCTCACAGGCTATGGGTTTTTATTTTTCAGCCCATTAACATGGCTGTAAACTGTGGCTCCCAGATACCCACAACAATAAAAAAATTACCGCTCTTAGCCTGTCAGGGAATAAGACTATAACGAGGTCAGAATGAGTAAAGAAATCAAAGCGCAAGTCGTCGTCCTTGGCGCTGGTCCTGCTGGATACTCCGCCGCTTTCCGCTGTGCCGACCTAGGTTTGGAAACCGTATTGGTTGAACGTTACAACAACCTTGGCGGTGTGTGTCTAAACGTCGGCTGTATTCCATCTAAAGCCCTACTTCACGTTGCCAAAGTGATTGAAGAAGCCAAAGCCATGGCCGAGCACGGCGTGGTATTCGGCGAACCACAAACCGATATCGACAAGATCCGTTCTTGGAAAGATAAGGTCATTGGTCAACTGACGGGCGGCTTAGGCGGTATGGCCAAGCAGCGTAAAGTGACAGTCGTTAATGGCACAGGCCGTTTCACTGGCGCCAACACCCTGTTAGTTGAAGGGGAAGAAAGCACTACCATCAACTTTGATAATGCCATCATCGCGGCTGGCTCTCGTCCAATCGAGCTGCCATTTATCCCGCATGATGACCCACGCATTTGGGACTCCACCGACGCGCTTGAGCTCAAAGAAGTGCCTGAAAAAATGCTGTTAATGGGTGGCGGTATCATTGGTCTAGAGATGGGAACCGTTTACCACGCACTCGGCTCACAGGTTGATGTGGTCGAAATGTGCGATCAGGTGATCCCTGCGGCAGATAAAGACGTGATCAAAGTCTTTACTAAGCGCATCAGCAAGAAGATGAACCTCATGCTGGAAACCAAGGTGACCGCGGTAGAAGCCAAAGAAGACGGCATCTACGTCACCATGGAAGGCAAGAAAGCCCCAGCAGAGCCTGTACGCTATGACGCTGTCTTGGTTGCTATCGGTCGTAGCCCGAATGGCAAACTGCTTGATGCGGGCCAAGCGGGTGTTGAAGTCGACGATCGTGGCTTTATCAATGTTGATAAGCAAATGCGCACCAACGTGCCGCACATCTATGCGATTGGTGACATCGTGGGTCAGCCTATGCTGGCGCACAAAGGTGTACACGAAGGCCATGTGGCGGCAGAGGTTATCTCAGGTAAGAAGCATTACTTCGATCCAAAAGTGATCCCATCGATTGCGTACACTGAGCCAGAAGTGGCTTGGGTCGGCAAAACTGAGAAAGAGTGTAAAGAAGAAGGCATTAACTACGAAGTGGCGACCTTCCCATGGGCGGCTTCAGGTCGTGCGATTGCGTCTGACTGTTCAGACGGTATGACCAAAATGATCTTCGACAAAGACACCCACCGTGTGATTGGTGGTGCCGTCGTGGGTACCAACGGCGGTGAGCTGCTGGGTGAAATCGGTCTTGCCATCGAAATGGGTTGTGATGCCGAAGATGTCGCCTTGACAGTACACGCTCACCCCACCTTGCACGAATCGGTTGGTTTGGCTGCAGAAGTGTTTGAAGGCTCAATCACTGATATGCCTAACCCGAAAGCGAAGAAAAAGAAATAAACCACACGTTTATGTTTTTCTGACTCAGCCCCGCCATGCGGGGCTTTTTTATCTCTGTCATTTACAACACCTGCGATATGGTTACGCGATGGTCGCAAGCTTATCAGCTAGGCGGCTAAGCATGGCCTCTTTGGTGGAGATAGGCTCACTTAAGCCTTGAAACAAGGTCATGAAATAGGCATCCATCATTAACGCAGTTTTCGCCTGATGATTTGGACTTTGCTCAATAGAAAGGTGAGCTTGAAAAGGCGCGATGTGATGCGCTAAGGCTTTTTGCTGCCACAAGAGTGCACGAAAGAGCTCTCGGCTGAAGTCTGGATGCGTGAGATAAAACGCATAGAGGTGATCGGCATAATGGAGAAGTCGTTGCGTTGGCGTGTCTGAGTGATCCAATTTGGCAGCGTTTTCGAGCACGGTATCAATACGTGTCATCAGCCCAACTTTTAGCAAGTCAATTTTCAACGGAAAGTGTGAGAAGACAGTTCCTGTCGCGACCTCCGCCTTATGTGCAATTTGACGTGTAGTGGTATCCGCAAACCCTTGCTCCACAAATAATGCCCATGCACTGTCGAGGATCTTCTGGCGTGTCGCCTGTTTTTTGGGTGTATCCACATTCACTCCTTTTTTGTTTCATGATACTGACTTGGTGTGGTGCTCGCCATGATCCTTTCCTCGATCTTAATACTGTTTGTCCTTTTTTTAGCCTAAAAATATTGTAAATTGAGCACGCTCATTTTATTGTTAGTGAGCGCGCTCAGTTTTGGTCTTAGGTAAGGAGAAATAATGAACACATTATTGGAAATGACAAAAACCGTGTTTGGATATATATGCTTTGTGCCATTTTTGTTTCTTTACTCAGGTTTGCTGAGTTTGACATTGGCACCGTTATTATTAGTGGGTGGAGTTGGCTTTTTGTGCGTTATTTTAGGGATTGAGGAGGGCGTTAAACCCTTATGGCGTCAGCTATGGAAAGATGGAAAAGACGTTGCTAGTGCGCGGCCTCGTTCAGCACAATAAAAAAGCGGGCCAAGGCCCGCTTCGTGCGTCAGTTGGTAGCATCGCAATGGTTTAGAGCTTAAAGCTCCCAACCAAGGTATCAAGACGCTTAGAAAGATCACGTAGTGACTCACTGGCTTCTGCCATGGTGTTGGCGGTATCAGCGGTTTGCTGTGAGCTGTGGTTAATCTCTTCGATATTTTGGTTAATATCGTTGACCACGGTGGACTGCTCTTCAGTCGCGGTGGCCACCTGGGTATTCATGTCCGAGATTTGTACAATCTGCTCGTTGATTGCATTGAGCGATTGTGACGCCTCATCGGAGGCATTGACCCCTTCAGCAGTCATGGTGCGACTTTGCTCCATGGCATCCACGGCGTTGCGCGCTTCTTGCTGCAGGCGGTCAATCATGGTCTGGATTTCATCGGTGGAATCAGAGGTGCGACTGGCCAAGCTGCGTACCTCATCGGCGACAACCGCAAAGCCACGTCCTTGCTCGCCGGCTCGCGCCGCTTCAATTGCCGCATTCAACGCCAGTAAGTTGGTTTGCTCGGAGATCCCGCGAATCACATCCAAAATGCCGCCGATCGAATCGGTGTTTTCAGCCAAGGCGCTGATCACTTTCGACATATTCTCCATGTCATCAGCAAGGCGAGCGATTGTATCCCGTGCCTGGGTCACCACGCCTTGGCCACTTGCCGCATCATCAGAGGCTTGGTTGGCGGCACTGGCAGCACTGGCGGCATTGCCTGCAATCTCATTAACGGTCGCCCCCATTTCATTGATGGCGGTAACCACTTGCACGGTGCGATCCCGCTGATACTCGCTTTGCGATTGGGTAGCACTGGCTTGTGAAGAGACTTGCTCGGCCGCACTACGTAATTCGCCACCGGTACGGGCAACGTCTGAGACTAGACGATGGATTTTCTCCACAAAACTATTGAAACCAGAGGCGAGTTGGCCAATTTCATCTTGGCTATTGATGTCTACACGTTGGCGCAGATCCCCTTCACCTTCACCGATTTCACGGAATACATTGGCGACATATTGGATGGGTTTGGTAATGGTTGCAGCTAACCAGACGGCGACGACGATAAAAATAAGACCGACGACAACCGACACCATCAGGATCTGATTACGCGTTTCATTGAGGGGGGCATAGACTTCTTCGGCAGGGACATCTGCAATAACAAACCAATCCATAGAGGGCACATAACTGGATGCGAGCAGTACTTCTTCACCATTAATACGGGTGTCGAGAAGGTTAAAATCGCCTTTTTGTAGCAAGCTGCGTGCTTGGCCACCATAAATATCACTTAGGGTTTGCTCACCCATCAGATTGGTGTCGCGGTGTAATTGGACCAAGCCCTCAGCATTGACTAAGAACACAAACCCTGACTGCTCAATTTTAAATTGATTCAAAAAGCGGGTCATGTCCTCCAACGAGCGTGAGAAACCGGCTAACCCTTTGCCGTTGAGCTGTTGGAAGTTAACAAATAGCTTGAGTTCGCCGTTTTCTTCTTGGAAAACCTGGGCCATGGTGGCATTGCCACTGTCGAGGAAGTTGTAAAACCAACTGTCTTTTTCACGCGTTAACACCCGTAAAAATCCGTTCTGATTCCAATATTGCCCGGTGTTGCGGTTGGCAATGGAGGCATCATTCAAATCGTATTGCTCACGTAATACGTTGAGCTGTTTGATCACGCGGGTTTCTTCTGCGGGCGTAATATCTTGGTTGATGATATCTAGCATCACCGGGTTAGAAGCCAGCTGACGTGCGGCGGATTGTAGTTGGTTGACCTCACTATCAATGGTATCTCTAAACTGGGTGAGGGTGGTGGGAAGCTCATTTTCTAACAGACGCTTTTCCATAATGTCGCGTGCTTGGCTCAAGCTCATATAACTGATGATGGCGGTGGAGGCGATCACCGCTGAGACAAATGCCAGCACGAGTTTTTGTTTAATCGTGAGTTGCTTTAGCTTCATGCCCTTCTCTCTATTTGGTCTATTAACAGACGATAGGTTAGCGTGACAAAAATGTGATGATGTTTATGGCACTAACATCTAAGTTAGCAGATATGGGTGAATGATTGGTTATGTATCGACCATGAAACAATAAAATTGAAGCCTTTGTTCAGGGTTATTGATAAAAATGACACTCTCCTCGCGATTTCAACATAAAGCGGTAAAAGTGCGCTGTCATTTGCGGGACATTGGTGCATCGAGCAATGGTAGCGGGATCACTGCGCTATGGCGAAAAGCGGTGTAGAATCAGTCACAACCGCGATAGGCTCTGAGTAAGCTGTACTCAGAGGTGGAAGATAGTGTACCGCGTCACTACGACCTAAGTATTATGTTTCACAAAACGAGTAGATTTTAATTTTAGGTTAAAAATGCTATCCTCACGCAGCGGTTACGTGCTCGAACCCTCGTCTTGCTGGAAAATTTTAATAAACTTCGCCGGATAAGCGTGATACGAGTACTAACACTTTCCAAGGATGTTGGATCATACGGTCTGACCGAGAAAAGAGGAAATAGTCGTGCTTGAAGCCTACCGTAAACACGTCGAAGAACGTGCCGCTCAGGGTATTGTGCCTAAACCGCTTAACGCTGAGCAAACCGCCAGTTTGATAGAACTGCTGAAAAAACCGCCCGCTGGCGAAGAAGAAACCCTCGTTTATTTACTGGAAAACCGAATCCCACCCGGTGTGGATGAAGCCGCTTACGTGAAAGCAGGCTTTCTGGCCGCACTGGCAAAAGGTGAAGCGCAGTCTCCGTTGATTAGCCCCGAGCGTGCCACTGAATTACTTGGCACCATGCAAGGTGGCTACAACATCGAGCCGCTGATCACCTTACTTGATGATGACAAGCTCGCGCCGATTGCGGCGAAAGTGCTGTCTCATACCTTATTGATGTTCGATGCGTTTTACGACGTTGAAGACAAAATGAAAGCAGGCAATGCCTACGCCAAGCAGGTGATGGAGTCGTGGGCGAACGCTGAGTGGTACCTGGAAAAACCACAAATTCCTGAAAAAGTGACACTGACGGTGTTCAAAGTCTCGGGTGAAACCAACACCGATGACTTGTCGCCCGCGCCAGATGCTTGGTCGCGTCCTGATATTCCCCTGCACGCGCTGGCCATGCTGAAAAACGAGCGTGAAGGTATTCACCCGGACAAACCGGGAGAGATTGGCCCGATCGAGCAAATGAAAAAGCTGGAAGAAAAAGGTCATCCACTGGTTTATGTCGGTGATGTGGTCGGTACTGGCTCGTCTCGTAAGTCGGCAACCAACTCGGTGTTGTGGTTTATGGGGCACGATATTCCTAACGTCCCTAACAAGCGCTCAGGTGGTTTTTGTTTAGGTGGCAAAATCGCGCCTATTTTCTTTAATACCATGGAAGATGCGGGTGCTCTGCCGATTGAACTTGATGTGAGCAAGCTCAACATGGGCGATGTGATTGACCTGTATCCGGCCGACGGCAAAGTGTGCAAGCACGGCACCGATGATGTCCTATCTACCTTCCAACTAAAAACAGACATCTTGTACGATGAAGTGCGTGCTGGCGGACGTATTCCATTGATCATTGGCCGAGGCCTGACTGACAAAGCCCGCGAATGCTTAGGGCTTGAGCCGTCTGAGGTGTTCCGTCGCCCACGTCCGGTGGCTGATTCCACCAAAGGCTTTACCTTGGCACAAAAAATGGTGGGTAAAGCGTGTGGCGTTGAGGGCGTGCGCCCGAACACCTATTGTGAGCCAAAAATGACCACCGTGGGCTCACAAGATACCACCGGGCCCATGACGCGCGACGAGCTGAAAGATTTGGCCTGCCTTGGTTTTACCGCTGATTTGACCATGCAGTCGTTCTGCCATACCTCTGCTTATCCAAAACCGGTTGATGTGGAAACACACCATACGTTGCCCGACTTTATTATGAACCGTGGTGGCGTGGCGCTGCGTCCCGGTGACGGTGTGATCCACTCATGGCTCAACCGAATGCTGCTGCCCGATACCGTGGGGACGGGTGGGGATTCACACACCCGTTTCCCGCTGGGCATTTCGTTCCCTGCTGGCTCAGGTCTCGTGGCCTTTGCGGCCGCGACCGGCGTGATGCCACTGGATATGCCAGAATCGGTCCTAGTGCGCTTTAAAGGTGAGATGCAACCTGGGGTAACGCTACGCGACCTGGTTCATGCTATCCCTTATTTTGGCATTCAAAAAGGGCTGCTGACGGTGGAGAAATCGGGCAAGATTAACGAGTTCTCTGGCCGTATTTTGGAAATCGAAGGGGTTGAGCACCTGACGGTAGAGCAAGCGTTTGAGCTGTCAGATGCGTCAGCGGAGCGCTCTGCGGCTGGCTGTACGGTCAAGCTGTCGCAAGATTCAGTGGCTGAATACCTCGAGTCGAACATTGTGATGCTTAAGTGGATGATCTCTGAGGGCTATGGCGATCGCCGTACCATCGAGCGCCGCATTCAAGCTATGCAGCAATGGTTGGAAAACCCAAGTTTGATGGAAGCAGATAAAGATGCCGAATATGCGCATGTGCTCGAGATCGACTTGGCTGACATCAAAGAGCCGATTTTGTGTGCGCCGAATGACCCAGATGATGCACGTAGCTTGTCAGATGTGGCAGGTGACAGTGTTGATGAAGTCTTTATCGGCAGCTGTATGACGAACATTGGTCACTTCCGCGCGGCGGGTAAACTGCTGGACAAGTTCGGAGGGAGTTTATCTACCCGTATGTGGGTGGCACCACCGACGAAGATGGACCGAGATCAGCTCACCGCCGAAGGCTACTACGGTATTTATGGCCGAGCAGGGGTGCGCATCGAAACGCCAGGGTGCTCGTTGTGTATGGGTAACCAAGCGCGTGTGGCAGAAAAATCGACTGTGCTGTCGACCTCGACGCGAAACTTCCCTAATCGACTGGGTACAGGCGCGAATGTCTATCTCGCGTCAGCGGAGTTGTCTGCTGTCGGCGCGATCCTTGGCCGTATTCCGACCAAAGAGGAGTACCTTGAGTACGCGGAGCAAATCAATGCGACCGCCAGCGATACCTATCGCTACCTCAACTTCCATCAAATGGATGCCTACACCAAAAAAGCGGATGATGTGATTATTAAAGCAGCGGTATAACGGCTGCTGACTCATTTCGTTCTGAAAGCGCCCCAGACGTGGGGCGCTTTTTTTATGTGTGTTAAGCCGTTGTGGATCGATGGGAGGAGAGTCGGATCATGCGTGCGATGTTTTCACTGGTGCGAATGAGGTTTTTTTTACTGTTCATTAGCGCGTCGCTCAATTCACAGGGGCCGGCTTGAATGGGAAATATCGCCGTGACACCTTGTTGGTAAAGCGCTTCGCAATCGTCGCCCACACTGCCTGCGAGCACCACGACTGGGATCTGATAAGCTTGTGCAATGCTGGCGATAGCAGCCGGCACTTTGCCGTGCTGCGTTTGTCCATCGACACGCCCCTCGCCAGTGATCACCCAATCGGCATTGGCCAATAATGAATGAGCCTGGGTGCGTGAGAGTAATAAGTCGACCCCGGGTTCGAGTCTTGCCCCGAGTAGCCCTCCCAAGGCAGCACCTATACCTCCTGCTGCGCCGGCGCCAGAAAAGTGGCAAACCGACTGTCCCAGTTGCAAGTGACAGATACTCGCAAAGCGGTGCAGGTATTGCTCTAAGACACGGATATCCTCTTCTTGCCCGCCTTTTTGTGGCCCAAAGATAGTGGTGGCGCCGTGCGGTCCACATAATGGATTATCCACATCGCAGGCGGCGGTCAGTGTCACGGCCTTAAGCCGTGAATCAAGCGTATCAAGATCAATTGTCATCAAGGCGCCGAGTCCTTCCCCGGTGGGCGTGATGGGGTGGCCTGCGCCATCAAGGAGCTTGGCACCGAGGGCGGTCAAGATCCCCGCACCGGCATCATTGGTCGCACTGCCGCCCAACCCGATAATGATTTCGTCAATATCATGGTCAAGTGCGGCGCGAATAAGCTCGCCAGTGCCTAAGCTGGTGGTATGACGAGGGTTGCGTGCGTCTTGTGGGACTAAGGGAAGGCCTGAAGCACTGGCAACATCGATAACGGCCAGACGATGTTCGCGATTGATAACAAATTCGGCGGTCACCGGGCGAAAGTCGGGTCCAGTCACCTCACAGTGATAACGCTCACCGCCGATTTGGTCGAGAAAACTTTGCGCATAACCTTCGCCCCCATCCGCCATTGGCAGTTGTGAAAAGCGAGCGTGAGGCAAAATAGGCGCCATGCCTGCCTCGATCGCCTGTGCAACATGGCGAGCATTTAGGCTCTCTTTAAATGAATCAGGCGCGATCACGATATGCATAAGCCTATCCTTTACTGCTTACTGTTATTCCATTTAAGTATGGTTGAAGTGACATTTTGATGACAGCACTGGCTTGGCAATTCTGACAAAAAGCAGGACAATAGCCGGCCAATTTTGGAGGTCAGTGTGGATTACGAATTTTCTCGCAACAGTTTTGATGACAGCTACCGGATTGTTTTTTCGATGGGACATGAAGCCATAGGACGTTGGCTATTGGATGAACTCGGCACTGAGCTGACTCAAGTGACATCCTGTCTACATACCCTGCAGCAACTTGAGTCAGAGCAGCAGTGGCGCGGGCATACGTTCACGCTTACCGCCAATCGTGATGAGGTCGTGGTGGTGGCGAATGCCATGCTGCAACCTGCCTCGGATGAGGCGCAAACCACGCTCAATGAGCAAGCGCTGACCTTTTACGATGAAGAAAGTTACGCGGCGTGTGGTTACCAAGACTTTGTGGTGATGCTGGACGCCTACCAAGACTTCATTGCCCGTTACGGTCGACGTTAAGCGGGTTCTCTGAGTCAACTCTTCATGGCTGAGCACGTATCACCGTGTGCGTGCTTCGAATGGCTGAACCTCCCCGCCGCTTTTTCTCCCGATTCTCGTTTCGATGTTCCCCCTTGGTGCAATCGCATGCTGCTCTCCCTGGCATGCGCTGTGTTGGTGAATAATTCGCACTTATATGGTGCAAATGAACGCCTTTCTATCCCGCATTTATTTAAGTTGTTGATTTTAAACAGATTAAATATTGGCACGGCTCTTGATAGTTAGACGATGATGCAAACACAAGGACTCAGGAGAAGGATATGAAACTGATTAGCGCCATTATCAAGCCGTTCAAGCTTGATGACGTACGTGAAGCGTTGGCGGATGCTGGCATTGACGGCATGACTGTCTCAGAGGTGAAAGGTTTCGGCCGCCAAAAAGGGCACACAGAGTTATATCGTGGTGCTGAGTATCAGGTCGATTTTTTACCCAAAGTAAAATTAGAAATCGCTGTGCAGAGCGAACATGTCGACAGTGTTGTGGAGGCGATCTCTAAGGCCGCACAAACGGGCAAGATCGGCGACGGTAAAATCTTCGTCTTTGATCTTCAGCAAGCGGTGCGGATCCGTACTGGTGAGATGGATCTGGAAGCAATTTAAAAACAGGGAGTAAAGACAATGGAACTGGTAAACACGGTGACTGAATTGCGCTACGCGCTCGACACCTTTTTCTTTCTTTTATCTGGTGCGTTAGTGATGTGGATGGCGGCTGGCTTTGCCATGTTAGAGGCAGGCTTGGTGCGCTCGAAAAACACTACTGAGATACTGACCAAAAATATCTGCCTCTATGCTATCGCTTGTACCATGTACCTGTTGGTGGGCTACAACATTATGTACGTGGACAACAGTGGCGGCGGTTTTGTCCCTTCTTTTGGGGCCTTGATTGGCACCCAAGGCGCCGATGCGGATCATTCGCTCGAATCTGACTTCTTCTTCCAAGTGGTGTTTGTTGCCACCGCCATGTCTGTGGTGTCAGGGGCGGTGGCCGAGCGCATGAAACTGTGGGCGTTCCTCGTATTCTCTGTCATCTTGACCGCAGTGATTTATCCGGTTGAAGGTTACTGGACATGGGGCGGAGGCTTCCTTTCAGAGGCTGGTTTTAGTGACTTCGCCGGCTCTGGGATTGTTCACATGGCGGGCGCGGCGGCAGCCCTCGCAGGTGTGCTGCTTTTGGGAGCGCGTAAAGGTAAATACGGCAAAAATGGTAAAATTAACCCCATTCCTGGCTCAAACCTGCCTCTGGCAACACTGGGTACCTTCATCTTGTGGTTCGGCTGGTTCGGTTTTAACGGCGGCTCACAACTGATGGTGTCAGATTTTGAAAATGCCACGGCTGTCGGACAAATCTTCTTGAATACCAATGCAGCGGCAGCGGCTGGTGCGATAGCAGCATTACTGGTGTGTAAAACCCTATGGGGGAAAGCCGATTTGACCATGGTACTCAACGGTGCCTTAGCCGGCTTAGTGGCCATCACGGCGGATCCGTTATCGCCTTCACCCGTGGCAGCGCTGATCATCGGTGCGGTATCGGGTGTGATTGTCGTATTCAGTATTGTTGGTCTGGATAAGGTCAAAGTGGATGATCCTGTCGGTGCTATCTCCGTGCACGGTGTATGTGGCTTCTTTGGCCTGATGGTTGTGCCATTAAGCAACACAGGGGCGACCTTTGGTGCGCAGCTTCTGGGGGCGGCAGTGATTTTTGCTTGGGTATTTGCGGCAAGTTTCCTCGTGTGGCTGGTGCTGAAAAATACCATGGGCATTCGTGTCACCGAAGAAGAGGAGATGTCAGGGATGGATCTTCACGACTGTGGTATTGATGCGTATCCCGAATTTGTTAGCGTAAAATAGTCAGTTACACGTAACTCGAGTAAACTCTGAAACGAAACCTTACATTTTTGGATGTAAGGTTTCTTTCTTTTTGCGTCTGATCATATTGAGCCCTGAGTCATTAGTTGTATACTAACGAAACTGAGATTCGTTATCATTTATCATCATATTTAAGGACTGCCACGATGAAAAAACTACTGATTGCCTCGGCTATCACCGCAAGCCTATTAGGAACCAGCGCCGCGGTTGCGTCCGAAGAAGTCAATGTTTACTCGTATCGCCAACCTTTCTTGATTGAACCCATGTTCGATGCGTTTACCGAAGAGACCGGCATTGCTGTGAATGTTAAATTCGCTAAAAAAGGCATGGCGGAAAAGGTCAAGCAAGAAGGTGAGTACAGCCCGGCTGACGTACTGCTAACCGTTGATATTTCACGCCTTAAAGAGCTGGTAAACCAAGACGTGGTACAGCCCGTGCAAAGTGATGTTATCGATCAAAACGTGCCTGAGCAGTTCCGAGATAGTGAAGATAAGTGGGTCGCGCTGACAACACGAGCTCGTGCGGTATACTCTTCACGCGAGCGTGTCGGCAAATTGGGTGACGATTTTGATTATCTCGACTTGGCAAAACCAGAATGGAAAGGCAAGATTTGCACCCGTTCAGGTAAGCACCCATACAATGTCTCTTTAGTGTCAGCTATCATCGAAAATCACGGTGAAGCGAAAGCCAAAGAGTGGCTTGAGGGCGTAAAAGACAACCTCGCACGTAAACCACAAGGCAATGATCGTGCACAAGTGAAAGCGATCAAAGAAGGCCTGTGTGACGTCTCACTGGGTAATAGCTATTACCTAGGCAAAATGCTGAACGACGAAGAACAAACAGCGTGGGCGGAAGCGGTTTACTTGAACTATCCTGGCCAAAACGCGCACGGTACGCACGTGAACGTGAGTGGCATGGCGATGGCGAAGTACGCACCGAACGAAGAAAACGCGCTAAAACTAATGGAATTTTTAACGTCAGACAAAGCACAGCATATGTATGCTGAGGTGAACTTCGAAGAGCCTGTGAAGCCGGGTGTTGAGCAGTCTGAGCTCGTGGCGTCTTGGGGCGACTACAAGCATGACCCAATGCCGCTTGAGGCGATTGCGGATAACTACAGCCAGTCAGTGAAACTGCTGGATGAAGTTCAGTTCGACCTGTAAGCCATTGCATAGGGGCGGATGTCGCCCCTGTTGTCTTTCTCTGACGCCTTAATGTAGTAGGCCATGCGAGATAGATTACCCATGATAAAAACCAGCAGTTGGGGCTTAGCCCTATTGCTGGTTTTGCCGATCTTAGCGATCTTTTATACCGCGGTGGGCGACACTGGGGATATTTTCCCCCATTTATTCGAGACCGTACTGCCGACTTATACCTTGAACACCAGCTTGTTAGTGGCTGGCGTGGTGGCGATTGCGATTATCCTCGGGGTGCCCACCGCGTGGATGCTGGCCATGTATCAGGTACCGGGCAGCCGGCAACTGCAGTGGGCGATGGTGCTTCCGCTTGCGATGCCGGGCTATATTATTGGCTATATCTATACCGATTGGTTTGATTATGCCGGTCCGCTACAACGTGGCTTGCGGGCATTGTTTGAATGGCAAACGGTCAATGATTACTGGTTTCCCGATATGCGTACCTTGCCGGGTGCGTGTTTTGTGCTGGCGTTAGTCTTATACCCTTATATCTACCTGCTCACCCGTGCCGCGTTTATGGAGCAAAGTGTCACCTTGACCCACTCTGCGCGCTTGCTCGGTTGCTCGCCGATGCAAAGCTTTCGTCGCATTTCTTTACCGTTGGCACGGCCGGCGATTGCGGTGGGGGCCTCTTTGGTGGCGATGGAGGCGCTGGGCGATTTTGGAACGGTCAATTACTTTGCGGTCAGCACCCTGACAACCGCAGTCTATGATACTTGGTTGAGCTACTCGAGCTTAACCGCTGCCGCCAAAATCTCTGCGATCATGCTGGTTGCTATCTTCCTTTTGATCAGTGCTGAACGTTATGGGCGACGTAAACAAGCACAATTTAGTCCAAGCTCGAGCAGTGATGCGATTGAGAAAATGCCCTTAACAGGCTGGCGTAAAGTCGGGGTGTTAGCCTGGTGTTGGAGTCTGCTGTCACTGGCGTTTATTTTACCTCTGCTCCAGCTTTTAGTTTATGCATGGCACTACTACGAAAAAAATGCGGTCAGCGAGTTTGCCACTTTTAGCTATAACAGCTTTTATACCTCAAGTTTAGCGGCGCTCATTGCCGTCGGCATTGCGTGGACAGTGAATGTGTATCGCCGCCTGCGTGGGCATGGGGTCAGTGTGGCGCCCATGCGATTGGCGTCTATGGGGTATGCGGTGCCGGGGACGGTGCTTGCGATTGGCGTGATGTTAGTGCTGACGCGCGGCGATCACTTCATTAACGATATCGCCACGCATTACGGCTGGGGACGGCCTGGCCTCCTATTATCTGGCACCATGGTGGCCTTATTGGTGGCCTTTGTCGTGCGGTTCAGTGCCGTCGCCATTGGCAGCATTGAATCAAGCATGGCCAAAATTCCTCCTTCATTGGATATGGCGGCGCGAACCATGGGGTGCACCATCACAGGGGTGATTCGTCGTGTGCATTTACCCTTAATTCGGCGGGGGACACTCATTGCGATGCTGTTGGTGTTCATTGAGTCGATGAAAGAGCTTAATGCTGCGATTTTATTACGCCCTTTTAATTTCGAAACACTGGCCACTTATGTGTACAACTTTACCTCGGATGAGCACCTAGAGTATGCCGCCTTACCTGCCATTTTGTTGGTCGTGGTTGGCTTGGTCCCCCTTATCCTGATTAACCGGTCATTGGAGCAAAAATATCAATGAAGTGTGCGCTCGCGATAGAGAATTTGACCTGCAGTTATAACGGCACCCCTGTTTTAAAAGATTTGTCGCTGCAAGTCGCGCCGGGAGAAATTGTGTGCTTGCTCGGCGCCAGTGGCTGCGGGAAGACGACGTTGCTAAAAGCGATGGCAGGATTAATGCCATTATCGTCAGGAAAACTATCGATTGGGTGCAAACTCATGGATGATAATCAGCATTCAATCCCGCCAGAGCAACGTAATATTGGGATGATTTTTCAAGACTATGCGCTGTTCCCACACCTTACGGTGGCAGACAATGTGGGGTTTGGTCTGTCTGGATTCAGCGCGGCAGCGCGAAGTGAAAAAGTGGCTGAGATGCTCAAGCTGGTGCGTCTGGCGGAGCTGGGTGACCGCTATCCTCACCAGCTCTCGGGCGGCCAACAACAGCGCGTGGCGATAGCGAGAGCGCTGGCTTATGAACCGGATCTGTTATTGCTTGATGAGCCCTTTTCGAATATTGATACCCAGGTTCGTCATGATTTAATTGAAGAAATCCGACGCATTTTTAAATCCCAAGGCGTCACGGCGATCCTTGTGACGCACAGTCGGGAGGAAGCATTCGCGTTTGCCGATAAGCTAGCGGTAATGAATCAGGGGCTCATTGAACAGTATGGTGATACCACAGACGTGTATTACCAACCTGCGAGCCGTTTCGTCGCTGATTTTCTTGGCCAGGGCTCTTATGTGCCCGTAACGGTCTCGTCGCAAGAACAAATGCAGACACCGCTCGGTCCGTGGCCACGTCCGGTGCATTGTCACCCAGGCCCGCATTGGTGGTTACTGCGCCCTCAATTTCTAAGCATTCGAGCGGATGCTGAGGGGGAAGGACAGGTGTTATCCCAACAGTTTATGGGTGATAGTAGCCGTTATACCATCGATATCCATGGTCAAAAACTGTCGGTGCACGCGCGTGAGCCGCTATTGGTAGGGGATAAAGTCAGCTTACATATTCGCCCTCACGAGCCAGTCCTGTTCAATGATGGGCCGAGTTTTATTGACGATTAAGGCACCAGAACCAAAAAAGCCAACCGAGGGGTTGGCTTTTTACGGCGTTGACAACGTGGCTAGCTTTGTTGGCACAATACGTCAATATAGTGTTGAGCCATGGCGTTTAAAGCCGTTTTGTCTGGTTGCTGATGCGCCTGTAAAAAGAGCACATAGCATACCCCTGCCAACATACTGGCAAGCTCACGCGGTTGGTGACGGTCGACCATCTCACCTTTTGCCATCCCGTGCTCGAACACTTGCTCGAACTGATCCATCGCGTCTCGACTGCCTTTGACAAAGCGTGGCCAAATATCTTCGCGAATAGAGGTACTCCACTCAAACCAGACTTTCATCCACGCTTTGTCTGCCAGAGCTGTGTCAATAATTTGCGAGGTAATGCAGTTTAGCGATGCCCGCATTGATTGATCTTGCCCGGTGCACTCATTAATCAGTTTAATGAAGTGTTTCTCGGTCTGGGCCAAGATCTCTTCCACCAAGTCTTCACGGGTTGGGAAGTAGTTAAATACCGTTGCGACGGAGACGTCTGCCATTTCGGCAATATCGGCGTGCCCCGCACGACCAATCCCGCGTTTGGCAAACACATCTAAGCCACACCCTAATAACTGCTCTTTGCGGCGCTCGGGCGATAGCCGCGTCCTTGTTCTCTCATTTGATTGAGCCATCCTAAAACCTGCCAACTTATTTTTGGTTTGTACAAATTAATTATTGTTTGTGCTAATGATTTTATTATTAGCGGGATTGAGTTTATACCAGCCATTTATGGCCTGACAACGGCTAGAAGCCTGATCTAGGCCGTAAAAACGTAATTTTGTCTGCAAAAAAAGTCATTCATTACAAAAAACAAAGGCACGGATTATTTTTTCTTATCAATCAGTGTGATACCCAACTAGTGTGCGGGTGCATAAGCGATGAAAACGCGCTCGCTGGGATCCGCAATCGATTTAGTGCTAGACTATGCCACCTTTGTTAGTGACCTCCCTTTTGTGGAGAGACAACCATCGGGGCAGATATGAAACACACCGTTGAAGTGATGATTTCAGAGCAGGACGTACAGGCGCGAGTGAAAGCCTTGGGCGCTGAGATCAGCGAGCACTATAAAGACTCATCTGAGTTGGTATTAGTGGGGCTGCTGCGTGGCTCGTTCGTTTTCATGGCGGATTTATGCCGTGCGATTGATATGCCGCATGCGGTCGACTTTATGACCGCATCAAGTTACGGCAACAGCATGGAAAGTACGCGTGATGTGCGTATTTTGAAAGACTTGGATGATGATATTAAAGGCAAAGACGTACTCTTAGTCGAAGACATCATCGATACTGGCAATACGCTGAGCAAGGTGTGTGAAATCCTGTCTTTGCGCGAGCCAAATTCAGTACGCATTTGTACATTGTTAGACAAGCCAGAGCGCCGAGAAGTTGACGTTAAGGTTGATTGGTTGGGCTTTACGATTCCAGATGAATTTGTGGTCGGTGTGGGCATTGATTATGCGCAAAAATACCGCCATCTGCCGTACGTCGGTAAAGTGATTCCGTTGGACTAAAAGGTTCAAGGAATGCGAAAGGAGAAAGCCGAGCCGATGCTCGGTTTTTTTGATCTATGAACAGGTGAGTGCCAATCTGCTTTGTCAGGGAGGTGTGGAAAGACTAACACTCGACCTTTTCAGACACGAGTTCACACATTGCTGCTTGATAGTTGATTTCCAGTGATTCCCGGCTATTGGCAGTCATCCCCAGATCCCGCAAGATCCCGTCGGTCGTGCCGTAAAACCAGCCATGGACCTTCACATCTTGGCCGCGCTCCCAGGCCGCCCGCAAAATAGTGGAATTACCAAGGTGATACACCTGCTCGGCGACATTGATCTCACATAGCCGATTACCGCGTGCTTGTGCAGGCAGGTGGCTAAGATAGCTTTTGTGCTTGAGGTAGAGATCACGAATATGCAGTAACCAATTGTTAATTAAACCCAGCTCAGGGTTTTCAATTGCAGCATGCACCCCGCCACAACCATAGTGGCCACAGACAATAATGTGCTTGATTTGCAGCACATCAACGGCGTACTGCACGACCGACAGGCAGTTTAAATCGGTATGAATGACTTGATTGGCGACATTACGATGGACAAAAAGCTCGCCCGAGTCTAGGCCAGTCAGGCGCTCTGCAGGAACTCGACTATCCGCACAGCCAATCCATAAGTATTCTGGATGTTGCTCCTTCGCCAAGTCGGCAAAAAACTGTGGGTTGGTATCACGAATGTCTTTTGACCAGGCTTTATTGTTGGCGAACAACGCTTTGATTTGGGCCATATCCACTCAGTCTTTTGGCAAGGTTATCAATTTCCACTATACCGCAATGATGGGGTTTGAAATATACTGAGATCAAATTTCACATTCTTTTACATCTTGCGCGCCCAATAGATCACGCTGTTTACCTTCAAAGCCACTGCTCGGATAGGTTAATCCAAGAAAATTCGTATACTGTCTCTTCCACCATCAATGCAGTAGAGGGTAGTGAGTGTTTGATAAAGGACGATTTGCGCAGCTGACATTAAAAGGGGATTTGTTTGGTGGGGTGACTACCGCGATCATCTCTTTACCATTGGCACTTGCATTTGGTGTGGCCTCTGGGGCTGGCGCGGAAGCGGGGTTATGGGGCGCGATTTTAGTCGGGCTGTTTGCCTCGCTATTTGGTGGTTCGTCTACACTGATCTCTGAACCGACCGGCCCGATGACAGTGATCATGACCACGGTGCTAACCGCGATGATGTCTCGCTACCCGGAAGGAGGCGTAGCGATGGCGTTCACTGTGGTGATGATGGCAGGCGCGTTCCAAATACTGATTGGTAGCTTAAGGCTGGGTAAATACGTCACCTTAATGCCATACAGCGTGGTGTCGGGGTTTATGTCGGGGATTGGGGTGATTTTGATTTTGCTCCAGCTGGCCCCCTTGCTGGGGCAAGCGGCCCCGACAGGCGGGGCGCTTGGCACACTCAAAGCATTGCCTGATTTAATCAGTCAAGCCGACATTAAAGAGGTATTTCTCGGTGTTTTGACGCTTGGCATCTTGTTTTATTTCCCTGCCAAGTATCGTCGTTTTATTCCCGCACAGCTTGTCGCACTCGTGAGTATCACCTTGGTCTCTATTTTGCTGTTTGATACCGACAGCATTCGCCGTATTGGGGAAATACCGACAGGCTTACCCTCGCTGGTGATCCCGCATATCACGACAGAACATTTTACCGCGATGGTAATTGATGCCCTCGTGCTGGGCACCTTAGGGTGTATTGATACCTTGTTAACCGCGGTGATTGCTGACTCACTGACTCGGCAAGAGCACAACTCCGATCGTGAGCTGCGTGGGCAGGGCATTGCCAATATGATTGCCGGGTTATTTGGTGCGCTCCCTGGCGCGGGGGCGACTATGGGCACCGTGGTGAATGTACAAGTAGGCGCGCGTTCTCCCTTATCGGGAATTTTGCGGGCGGCGATGTTAGCCGCTGTGGTATTGGTCGCCGGTGCGCTGACCGCGCCGATCCCGATGGCAGTATTGGCGGGCATCGCCTTGTACGTCGGTTTTAATATCCTCGATTGG
Organism: Salinivibrio sp. ML290; assembly: GCF_001995695.1. NCBI lineage: Bacteria > Pseudomonadati > Pseudomonadota > Gammaproteobacteria > Vibrionales > Vibrionaceae > Salinivibrio > Salinivibrio sp. ML290. Next base: position 165,144 of record NZ_MUEY01000002.1, read on the forward strand.
AGCTTTCTGCATCGTGCCCACAAGATCAGCTTACAGCAGACGGGGATCATGTATGGCGTGATGGCGCTGACGGTGTTTGTCGACTTGATTGTTGCCGTCGGCCTAGGGGTATTCATTGCGAACTTGCTGGTCATTGAGCGTCTAAGCCGAGAGCAAGCCAAGCAAGTACGGGCCATCAGTGATGCCGAAGACGATGAAGTGCCGCTTGATGACGAAGAGCGTGCGCTGCTTGATGCGAGCAATGGCCAAGTGTTGTTTTTCTATCTCTCAGGGCCAATGATCTTTAGTGTCTCGAAAGCGATTGCACGCCAGCATGCGCACATCAACGAGTTCCGCGTGATGATCTTAGATTTAAGCGATGTGCCTATGTTAGACATGACGGTTGGCTTGGCGTTAGAGAACGCGATTAAAGATGCGCGCGAGGCCGATTGCACAGTATTTTTGCTGTGCCCGCATGATGAAACGCGCGAGCAATTGCAGCGTTTGCATATCGGTGACTGGGTCAGAGAAGCGCATATTTTTACCACACGCAAGCCAGCGCTCGAGGCGGCCAACCGCTTGGTAGAAGTGATGCCTTAGCACGCTGTTCAATTTATCTTACACACGCATACGCTGGTGCGCGTCAACGGGCTAGGTTGGCGCGTGCCAGTGTCGTTACGGATCCCGACAGGTGCTCGGTACTTTCAGTCTCAAAACTACGTCATACACGATCACTTAAATACAATGTATTTAGTGAATATTTGCCACATTTCTCATCATTTTATTCTTTTTGGTTGAAAACTAACCATGCGTTTCCCCTCCTGATTTGATCTTGTGCACATTCCTATATACTGGCGCGCGCACTGGGGGACCCCCGTGCCAGTGAGTAAAGCCGTCATGGCCGTGATACTGCATACGACTTGAAAGGATCAGCTGTTTTGAAATTCGAACGATTCAAGAACTGGACCCTGAAAGGGGACCTGTTTGGGGGCGTCACCACGGCGGTTATTTCTTTGCCCCTCTCGCTGGCGTTCGGGGTAGCGTCAGGTGCAGGCGCCGAAGCCGGAATGTGGGGGGCCATTTTGGTGGGGCTTTTTGCCGCGTTATTTGGTGGCTCTTCAACCCTTATCTCAGAGCCGACCGGCCCGATGACAGTGATCATGACCGCGGTACTCACCACCATGGTGTCACGTTACCCCGAAGGGGGCATGGCAATGGGCTTTACGGTGGTGATGATGGCGGGCTTATTCCAAGTGATTTTAGGGACCTTGAAGCTTGGAAAGTACGTTACTTTAATGCCATATAGCGTGATATCTGGGTTTATGTCCGGTATTGGCGTTATCTTGATCATTTTGCAGCTGCCGCCTTTGTTGGGACACGTGACCCCCGAAGGAGGCGTGCTGGGCACACTGAAGACGTTGCCTGAGCTGATTGCACACACTCAGCGCAGTGAGCTTTTATTGGGGCTGCTTACGCTTGGGATCCTCTTTTCTTTCCCACAAAAATATCGCCGTTATATGCCGGTACAACTCGTTGCCTTGGTGGTGGTGACTTTGCTGTCAATGTGGTGGTTTGATCTCGAGGCGATTCGTCGAATTGGTGTTATTCCAACTGGCTTGCCAACCTTGATGCTGCCACACATCGACAGTGAGGTGCTGACCACCATGGTGGTGGACGCGTTAGTGTTGGGGACCTTGGGCTGTATTGATACTTTGCTCTCTGCTGTGATTGCCGACTCGCTCACGCGTGAGGAGCACGACTCGGATAAAGAGTTGCGCGGTCAGGGGCTGGCCAATATGGTCGCGGGGTTATTTGGCGCTTTGCCGGGAGCGGGTGGCACCATGGGCACGGTCGTCAATGTACAAGTGGGCGGGCGCTCACCCTTTGCGGCCATTGTGCGCGCCCTCATTTTAGCGGCGGTGATCTTGGTCGCAGGCTTTTTGACTGAGCCCATCCCGATGGCGGTGCTGGCGGGTATCGCCATCTATGTGGGCTTCAATATCCTTGACCGCACCTTTATCCAACGTGCTCACAAAGTCAGCTTACATCAAACCGTGATCATGTATGGGGTGATGATATTAACCGTGCTGGTGGACTTAATCGTGGCAGTGGGTGTGGGCGTGTTTATTGCCAATATTATTGCCATCGAACACTTAAGCCGTGAGCAAGAAAAGCAGGTCAAAGCGATCAGTGATGCGGATGAAGATGACGTCCCCCTGAGCGAGATGGAAAGGGCTTTACTAGACAGCGCCAACGGAAAAGTGTTGTTTTTCTATCTCTCAGGCCCAATGATATTCAGTGTCTCGAAAGCGATTGCACGTCAGCACAGTAAAATCGAGGAATTCGATGTCATGATCTTAGACCTCAGTGACGTGCCCATGATTGATATGACCGTCGGCCTCGCGCTGGAAAATGCGATCAAAGATGCGGTTGACGCCAATTGCCAAGTTTTTCTGCTCTGCCCCCATCAAAAAACACGGGATCAGCTTGAGCGCTTGCATGTTAAAAATTGGCTCACTGACGATCATACTTTTGATAGCCGTTATGACGCACTCCGTGCTGCGCACCGAGTGACCGAGGTCATGCCTTAAAAGAACGGGAGCTTATGAAAGCCATCGACATCAAAGACCTGGTCAAAACCTATGGGACCAGTGTTAAGGCGCTAAAAGGGGTATCGCTCTCTGTGGAAGAGGGCGATTTTTATGCGCTATTGGGGCCAAATGGGGCGGGCAAATCCACCACCATTGGCATTTTGAGCTCACTGGTGAATAAAACCCAGGGGCAGGTGAGCATTTTTGGCTACGATCTCGATACCCAAAAAGTGGAAGCCAAAAAACAAATCGGGCTGGTGCCACAAGAGTTTAACTTTAACCAGTTTGAGAAAGTGGAGCAGATCGTGGTGAACCAAGCGGGTTACTATGGTGTGCCCCGCGACCAAGCCAAATTACGCGCGAAAAAATACCTCTCGCAGCTCGATTTATGGGATAAGCGCCACGAGCCTGCCCGTAATTTGTCGGGAGGCATGAAGCGTCGCTTAATGATCGCCCGTGCGCTGATGCATGAGCCTCGTCTGTTGATTTTGGACGAGCCAACCGCCGGTGTCGATATTGAGCTGCGTCGTTCAATGTGGGACTTTCTCTCCGAGATAAACCGGCAAGGGATCACCATTATTCTCACCACTCATTACCTTGAAGAAGCCGAAACCTTGTGTCGCAACATCGGTATCATCAATCGAGGCGAGCTGGTGGAAGATACCTCCATGAAGGCCTTGCTGGCGAAGCTGGACGCAGAGACGTTTATCCTTGATTTACAACCGGGGCATAAACTGAGCACCTTAGACGGTGTCAACTGGCAGAAAACCGATACCAATACCTTGGAAGTGGAAGTGAATAAGTCAGTCGGGTTGACCCCTGTCTTTGATCAGTTGTCGCAACAAGGGGTGCAGGTGCTGTCGATGCGCAATAAGGCAAACCGCCTTGAGGAGCTATTTGTCACCTTAATTCAGCAAAATGGGGAGGAGCGTGCATGAATGCTTTGTATTGGGTCGCCTTTCGAACTCTGATTCATAAAGAAGTGGCGCGCTTTACCCGTATCTGGGTGCAAACCTTGGTTCCGCCCGCGATTACCATGAGCCTCTATTTTATCATTTTCGGTAATCTGATTGGCTCGCGGATTGGCCAGATGGAAGGTTTCTCCTACATGGAGTATATCGTGCCGGGGCTTATCATGATGTCGGTGATCACCAACTCCTACTCGAATGTGGCCTCTTCATTTTTTAGTGCCAAGTTTCAGCATAATATTGAAGAGCTTTTGGTGGCGCCGATCCCCAATTACGTGATCATTGCCGGGTATATCGGTGGCGGGATGTGTCGGGGGTTAGCGGTCGGCGCCTTGGTGACCATGACCTCTTTGTTCTTCGTCGACTTGCAGATAGCGCATCCGTTGATCGTGATTACCACCGTGGTCTTTACTTCGGCGGTGTTCGCATTGGGTGGGCTTATCAACGCTATCTTCGCCAAAACGTTTGACGACATTAGCCTTATCCCCACCTTTGTGCTGACGCCCTTAACCTACTTAGGTGGGGTGTTTTATTCACTCTCACTGTTGCCCGATTTTTGGCAAGGGGTATCCAAGCTCAACCCGATTGTGTACATGGTGAACGCGTTCCGGTACGGCTTTCTTGGCGTGTCAGATGTCGGCATCATGACATCGTTTGGGGTACTGACGCTGTTTATTATCGGCTTGTATGCGCTGGCTTGGGGTTTGATTTCCAAAGGGACAGGCTTGCGTAGTTAACGACCTCACCGTATCTGTGATTCGGATTAATATTGGATAAAAAAGCCCCGGCGATGATGGCCGGGGCTTTTTATTACGAGCTTGAACGGTGATGCCTGATGGTGTGCTGACGGTTAATTAAATAAACCTTTCAGCCAGCCGACCGGGTCTGACTGACCACAGCGCTTGGCAAACTGCCCGTTAATATCCCAAACTGGCAGCGAGGCATCTCCGCGACAGCTCAGCTGGTATTGACTGCCTTTTTGCGTCACCGCGACCGTCGTGATGTGAGCCGGCCAAGATAACGTCAGCGCACTGGCGCCTCGACGACTGAGATAATCATCATAGACACGCAATGCGCCTGAGGCCCCGGTGAGCCCGGTCGATTGGTTATCGTCGCGGCCAAGCCACACCGTGGTGACTTCTTTATCATCAATACCCACAAACCAACTGTCTCGGTTATCGTCTGTGGTGCCGGTTTTGCCGGCCAGTGCCACGTTGCCATGATGACGTTTTAAATAACCGCCGGTGCCTTGTTGCACCACTTGTTTCATCGCATACAGCGTTAGCCAGCCGGCTTGCTGAGAGACAACACGCTCGGCTTTTGGCCAGTTTTGATAAAGGCTCTGTCCTTCTTTGGTGGTGACCGCGCGTAAGGCGGTTAATGGCGCACGTTGCCCACCACTGCCGAGCGTTTGGTAGATTTGGGTGACGTCGAAGGGACTCATGCTAAACGCGCCGAGGAGCAATGACGGTACCTGGGGGATATTATCGGTATTAGCACCCAGTTTGCCAAAGGTATTGATCACCTCATCTAACCCCAACTGCATGCCGAGATTCACCGTCGGGACGTTATAAGACTTGGCGAGAGCGGTGAGTAAGGACACACGGCCTCGATACTGGCGATCATAGTTGCGTGGTTGCCAGCTACTGCCTTGGCTACCCTCCAAGCGAATCGGTTTATCGTCAATCTTACTGGTGAGCTGGAAACGTTCGGGGTGGCTCAACGCGGTCAGATACACCGCTGGTTTTGAGAGCGAGCCGATAGGACGTTTGGCATTTAATGCGCGATTAAAGCCTGCAAAGCCTGGGCGCGCCCCACCAACCATGGCGCGTATTTCACCGCTGCGTCGGTCTGCGATGACGGCCGCCGCTTCAAGTTTGTTGCCAGCTCTATTTTTCAGCGCCTTAACTTTATCCACCACCGCGCCTTCAATGGCTTGCTGTGAGACAGGATCCAGTGTGGTAAATATACGTAGCCCTTCTCCTGCCGCGTAGTTATCGCCTACATGTTGGCGGATCTCCTCTTTAAGTTGATCAAAATAGGCGGGTTGGGGACGCGAAAGTGTTGGAGTGGCCTGAATATCGAGCGGACGACTGGCGGCAGCATCGTAATTGGCACTGGTGAGTAGATTTTGCTCGAGCATCAAGCGTAATACCAGATCACGTCGTGTTTTCGCGCGTTCAGGGTGGCGGAAGGGATTGTAATAAGATGGCCCTTTTACCATGCCAACCAGCAGCGCGAGTTGATCAATACGTAGCTCACTGATAGGGCGACCAAAATACAAGCGCGCGCCCAAAGGAAAGCCATGCACCGGCTCGCCGCGGTTTTGGCCAAGGTAGACCTCGTTAAGATAGGCCTCTAGGATTTTGTCTTTGCTGTAGCGAAAATCGAGGATCAAAGCCATGTAGGCTTCTTGCACCTTACGCCACAAGGTACGATCACGGGTGAGGAATAGGTTTTTAGCCAGCTGTTGGGTAAGCGTCGAGCCACCTTGCACGGTGCGTCCTGCGCGAATATTGGCGACCAAGGCACGCAAAATACCCGTAGGAGAGACGCCTTCGTGATGATAGAAGTCTCTGTCTTCCGTGGTAATCAAAGCTTCAACTAAAAATTCGGGAAAGCGCTCTCGTGGTAAGAATAAACGCTGCTCGCGAATTCCAGATTCCATCATGCCCAACAGCTTGGGCTCGATACGCAGTAATCCTAGCGGTTGTTGGCTGTTTACCTCGGTGATTTTACCCACTTGGCCGTCAGCAAAGCTCAACATCGCATGACGCGCCGGCGCGGGCCCATCCTCAAAATCAAATGGGCGACGAATGATCTCAAGCCGAGTGCTTGACGCCGAATACTCGCCAGGCCTTTTGGGCGTACGCACTTTCTGATAGTTGAGGGCGTCTAGCTGTTGGCGCAGCTGCAAAAGGGAAAAGTCGCTGCCAGGAGACAGGTTGATGACTCGGCCATAAACGACCCCAGGAAGCTGCCAAATCTGGCCGCTGAACCTGTCTTGGATTTTGCCATCCAGATAGATACCTAACATAACGACGGCCGCAATCCCGACGAGGCTGCACTTTAGCCCCAAGCCTAACAGGCGTTTCCCCCAACTTGGCTTAGTAGACGTCTTTTTGGGCTGGCGCTTGGGTGATGAACGTTTTTTGTTGCTCGGGCGTGAGCGTGTTTTTTTCTCTGCCATACAATAGCTTAACTCTGGTTAAAATGGCGCTTGGTTTTACGGGTTGGCGCATGGTTGGCCGGATCATCAGGCCAAAGGTGCTTAGGGTAGCGCCCTTTCATTTCTTTTTGCACCTCTTTGTAGCTGCCTTGCCAAAACCCCGCCAGATCTTGCGTGATTTGCAGTGGCCGTCCGGCGGGAGAGAGCAACTCCACTTGCACGGCCACCTGGCCGTTAGCCAGGGTGGGTGTATCCGCCTGTCCGTACATTTCCTGCATTTTTACCGCTAAGACGGGCGCGTTTTCCGGGTTATAGCGCAGCGGATAACGTGATCCGGTTGGGACAGTAATGTGTGTGGGCAACGCGGTGTTTAATTGCTGTGTTGCCGCAAAACCGAACCAGGCCTCCAGCACGGGCTTGAGATCCAGCTGCTGCAGGGCTTGCCAACGTGACATGCCATGGACAAAAGGCGCCAGCCAGGTATCGAGCGATGCCAATAAGTCGTCGTCGCTAAGTGGCGGTAGCATGATATCCAGTCCCCAGGCTTGTGCGCAGCGGGCGCGGGTGAGCAAGGATTGGCTGCCGCTTTGCCAGTTCAATGTATTAATGCCTTTTTGGCGCACGGCGTTTAATAACCCTTGCGCCTGTTGCTCAGCGCTGAGTGTATTAAGTGGCTCACGATAAAGCACTAATTCGCCGAGGCGTTGCTGTTTTTCTGCTTGTAATGTGCCGCGTTGGTCATCCCATTGTACGACCTCATGTTCACGTAATAAGTCGGGGCGCATTTGTTGTAGCGAGCGCAGTGAAAGCGCGATAGCACTGTAGGCGCGGCTGTCGTGTTGCTCGCCGGCCATCACATCACAAACCACGATTGCCTCGTTGTGACTGAGTGCGTCTTGGCTATCGAGTGTCACGCCGTGACCATTGGCCATCATAAAGCGCCCCGTTTTTCCCCGTCTCAATGCGATTCTATCTGGCCAGATGTTCGCGGCCAGCAGTGGCAATATGGCTTCATCGAGTGAGCGTTGTAACTTTATCCCAAGTGCCCGTGCCAGCGATTGAGCGCGGTCTTGATAGTCTTTGTGAGACATGACCGCCTGTAATTGGTCAATCAGTGCCAGTGATACACCTGAGGTCATCGGTTTGTCGGCCCATGCGGCGAGCCAGCAGGCGGTGGATAACACGGCGGTATCCGCCTTTTCAGCCCGAGCCAACATGGCGGCAGCGCGCGGGCTAGCAGCCAATTGGATGGCACGTTGCCCCAGCGCTGTGAGTCCTTGGCGCGTATCAATCAGCCCCAATTGTGTCAGTCTGGTACAGGCCGCTTGCCAATGCTTGGTGGGCGGCACGTCAAGCCAATGTAAATCTTTGACATCACAGCCCCACTGGATGACATTGAGGGCAAGATCGGTCAAGTCCTCTCGCAAGATCGGCGCGGTGGGAGTGGCAGGTAAGCGCTGAAATTGCTCTTCACTGTATAAGCGCAGGCATTGCCCTTCTTCGAGACGACCTGCTCGCCCCGCACGCTGGATGGCAGCGCTACGCGTTATTTGCCGCGTCACCAATTTATTGATACCGGTTTGGGCTTGGTGCAACACCAAGCGCTCAAGCCCAGCATCGATGACTAAACGAATCCCTTCGATGGTTAAACTGGTTTCAGCAATGTTGGTTGTGAGCACTAACTTACGTCTTCCAGGGGAGGGAGGCGCAATCGCGGCGTGTTGCGCCGAGACGTCAAGGCTGCCGTGGAGGCGGTGCAAATCCATGTCATCAGGTAGGCGCCCTTCTAGGGCGGCATAAACCTGTCTAATCGTGCCCATGCCGGGGAGAAAGAGTAGGGCCGACCCTGCGTGTTGAGCGATAAAATCAAGGCTGGCGCTCGCTACTGCGCTGGCCCATGGTGAATGCCGTGACAGTGGGTGATAGTGATAATGAATCGGGTAGCTGCGCCCTTCAGTTGTCAGGGTCAGGGCGTCGGGTAAATGTTGCGCCAAGGCGTGATTATCTAAGGTGGCAGACATGACCACTAGGCGCAGATCATCTCGCAAGCCGGCTTGGCAATCTAGGCTCAAGGCGAGCGCCAGATCGGCATGCAGGCTGCGTTCGTGAAACTCGTCGAACATGATCACACTCACGCCATCGAGCATGGGGTCGGTTTGCAGCAAACGTGTCAGCACTCCCTCAGTGACCACCTCAACACGCGTTTTAGCACTGACTTTTGTCTCACCACGCATGCGTAAACCTATGGTTTGGCCAATAGGCTCATCCAGGTGATGGGCGAGGAAGCGAGCAATGTTGCGAGCGGCGAGCCGACGGGGTTCCAGTAGCACGATTTTTCCCGGCAGTGATGCTTGCTCAAGTAGCGCGAGGGGCAAGCGCGTCGACTTACCCGCTCCTGGTGGTGCGGATAAGAGGATTTGTGGATAGGCCGCGAGCCCGTCTATCAGGTCAGGTATCACGGCATCAATCGGAAGCTGCGACAAGAATTTGCCCTTTGTGTCAGAATCAAAGTGACTATTTTAACGGACTGAGCGTAAAAGGAGAGCCCATGCGACTATTTTTCGCGCTAGGTTTGGAGGAGGACATTAACCAAACCGCCCGGGCGCAGCTGGTGGCGTATAAAAATCGCCTCAGTGGAGTAGGGCATGCGGTGCCCGATCAAAACTTACATCTTACCTTGGCGTTTTTGGGTGATGTGCCGGATGCATATATTCCTCGTCTACAAGCCACGGTGCAAGACCTTCAACTGCCCGCCTTTTCCATCACGGCCTCGACCGTTGAAGTATGGGCTCAGCCGAGGATTGTCTGTGCAACGTTAGCGTCTCCTCCGCAAGCCTTATTGGCGCTGGCTCATCATTTACAGACCGTACCCGTTTGGCCAGCGAAAGCGGACAGTCATGCGTTTACCCCGCATATTACCTTGCGTCGTGGTGTCAAAGATGACGATGCGCTGGACTTACCGACGCCTCCTGCCCAGACATTTGCGTGTCAACGATTTGGATTATATGCTTCGCCTTCCTCCTCGTCGGATGAATCGATACCTCGAGATAATGAGGGGCGGGCGTTATACCAATGCCTGCATCAATTCAGCCTTTGTTAATCATCAGCAGGAACGGCAGATGCAGTTTTCCCCACCACTAGCGTCGGCAACCTTAGTACGCCGCTATAAACGTTTTTTAACCGATGTGACCTTGGCTAATGGCGAGTCGCTGACCATGCATTGTGCCAATACGGGGGCGATGACCGGTTGTGCGACGCCAGGCGATACCGTTTGGTATTCCACCTCCGATAATACCAAGCGTAAATACCCTCACAGTTGGGAGCTTAATCATACCCAGCAGGGACACTGGATTTGTGTCAACACGGCGCGCGCCAACGCCTTAGCGGTTGAGGCGGTGCAGGCGAATCGTATTCCTGAACTAGTGGGGTATCGACAATTACAGACGGAAGTACGCTATGGCAGTGAAAACAGCCGCATAGACCTACTATTACGTGACGATGACAAAGCGGACTGCTATATAGAAGTAAAGAGTGTCACATTATTGGAGGAAGACGGCTGGGGCGCGTTTCCGGACGCCGTCTCGACGCGTGGGCAAAAGCACTTGCGTGAGCTGATGGCGATGGCAGAGCAAGGACATCGTGCGGTTTTATTGTTCGTTGTTTTGCACTCGGGGATTGAAAAAGTCACTGGCGCCCCYCATATCGACCCGGATTATAACCAGTTATTAAATCAGGCGTTGGCGTCAGGGGTAGARGTGATCTGCTATCAGGCTCAGATGTCGCCGAGTGAGCTAAATCTGGTTAATTCCGTACCTTTTGTTAGTCATACCGCAAAAGTGTAAGCATGTTCACATTGGGCGTTGCGCGGCGTAAATCAAAGATTGCCACCCTAAAGGCTTTCTGCTATAGATAGCGCCCTCATTTGACAGACACGGGTCATGTCAAGGTTTTTTAGGAGAAGCTGAATGCCAGAAAGCAAAGAAAAGAAATCGCTGGGCATCCTGGCCATTGCCGGATTAGAGCCATACCAGGAGAAACCTGGAGAGGAGTATATGGGAGAGGCTCAGCTTGAGCATTTCCGTAAAATCCTCAATGCGTGGCGTAATCAGCTCAGGGAAGAAGTCGACCGCACCATGAATCATATGAAAGATGAGGCGGCCAATTTCCCCGATCCTGTCGATCGTGCAGCACAGGAAGAGGAATTCAACCTAGAGCTGCGTAATCGCGATCGCGAGCGCAAGCTGATTAAGAAGATCGATAAGACATTGCAGCGTATCGAAGATGATGACTTCGGCTTTTGCGACTCGTGTGGTATCGAAATTGGGGTGCGCCGCTTAGAAGCTCGCCCAACAGCAGAGCTGTGTATTGATTGTAAAACACTGGCTGAGCTAAAAGAAAAGCAAATGGCTGGCTAACGCTGGCGCGTTATATTTGCACACATCGATGCCTAGCCGTGGTTAGCGGAGAGAAAATCAGACAGATAAAAGGGAGCCTCGGCTCCCTTTTTGTGTTTTAGGGTGCTTGTGTTAGCGCAAGATCCCCGTACAATTTGCGCTATTCACACTCGCTGCAGGCGTTGCACCTACTGTCTATGCGCTTATCATGACTTTGCAGACCGCTTATATTGGCCGTTTTGCTCCTTCCCCGTCGGGCCCGCTACACTTTGGCTCATTGGTGGCGGCACTTGGCTCGTATTTAGATGCGCGTGCACACCATGGGCAATGGCTGGTTCGGATTGAAGATATCGATCCGCCTCGGGAGCAGCCGGGCGCCGCGAGTGACATTTTGCGCACGCTAGAGGCGTTTGGTTTTGAGTGGGACGGAGAGGTGCGTTACCAAAGCCAGCACCTTTCTGATTATCAAGCACAAATAGAGGCTTGGCTTGCATCGGGACAGGCGTATTATTGCACCTGTACGCGTCGGCAGATTAAAGAGGCGGGCGGCGTCTACCCAGGTTGGTGTCGTGATAAAGGTAAAGGGGCGCAAGCGGCGGCGGTGAGACTAAAAAGTCCCGTTGAGGTGCTCGCTTTTCAGGACAGGTTGCATGGTACGCTTGGTCTTGATGCGCATCTTGCCAATGAAGACTTTATCATCAAACGACGCGATGGCTTGTATGCGTATAACCTTGCGGTGGTATTGGATGATATCGACCAAGGCGTGACCGATATCGTGCGTGGGGCGGATTTAATTATGCCGACAGGGCGCCATATCGCGTTGTACCAACAACTCGGCCAACCCGTGCCGCGTTATTTACACCTTCCTCTGGCTGTCAATGCAGAGGGACACAAGCTTTCTAAGCAAAACCGGGCTCCTGCCATTGATAATCAAGCGCCGCTTCCAGCTTTACGCGCAGCGATGACGTTTCTTGGTTTGCATGCAGTGGCTGAGCAAGAGGTGGCTAGTCCCACCCAATTATTGGACCTGGCGGTTAAGCGTTGGTCGTTGACACAGATACCGAGAAAAACGGAAGTGACGACAGCATTCTAAAATGGCCCACCCTGATATATTATATGCCGCTGTTTCATGGCCCGAACAATTAAATACGAGGTGAGCTATCTTTAATCGAGTGACCAGCTTTTGCCGTAAGGTTCTGAATCGTGATAGTAAAACACGCGCAATTGAGGATCTTAAGTTGGAAGTTATCCCCCGCAAAGCACATGGCATTTCGCGCAAAGGTATCAGCGAAAATGCGCTGAAAGTGCTTTATCGCCTGCACAAAGCGGGCTTTGAAGCGTACCTCGTTGGTGGCGGTGTGCGAGATTTATTGTTGGGGCGTGAACCCAAAGACTTCGATATTGCGACCGACGCAACGCCAGATGAGGTCAAAAAGCTGTTTCGTAACTGCCGGCTCATTGGGCGGCGTTTTCGTCTTGCCCATATCTTATTTGGCCGCGATGTGATTGAGGTCGCCACGTTCCGAGGCCACCACGGTAAAGGCGAAAAAGATAAGCAAACCGCTCGCTCGGAAGATGGGATGCTATTGCGTGACAATGTATATGGCACCATCGATGAAGACGCGCAGCGCCGTGACTTTACGGTGAACGGGCTGTATTACAATATCGCCGACTTTTCTATTCGGGATTATGCGGGGGGGCTTGATGATCTCAATAACCGCGTTATCCGCCTGATCGGTGATCCTGAAACGCGTTACCGTGAAGATCCGGTACGGATGCTACGCGCCGTGCGCTTTGCGGTTAAGCTTGATATGACGATTAATAGCGCGACAGCGGCGCCGATTGTCGAGCTTGCGCCGTTATTGCAAGACATCCCGGCCGCGCGAATGTTTGAAGAAAGCTTGAAGCTATTGCAGTCCGGTCAAGGGTTCGCGACGTACCAAATGTTGCGCGAGTATAACTTATTTCAGCAGCTTTTCCCTGCCGTGGCCGCGCACTTTACCGAAGCGCAATCTAGCCAAACGGAACAGATGTTAGAGCAGGTATTACGCTCAACCGATAAGCGGGTAGTTAACGAACAGCGCATTAATCCGGCTTTCTTATTTGCTGCCATGCTGTGGTATCCCTTGGTGACACGGGCGGAAGAAATGGCATTTGAGAGTGGTTTGAGCTACTACGATGCTTTCATGGTGGCCGCCAGTGACATTGTGGATGAGCAAGTTAAGACCATCGCCATTCCGCGGCGCTTCACCGCCATGATACGTGAAGTGTGGCAATTGCAAATGCGTATGACTCGTCGCACTGGTGCGCGTGCGTTTAAAACACTGGACGAGAAAAAATTCCGCGCGGCATTTGATTTGCTCGAGATGCGCGGTGCGGTCGAAGGTGAAGAGACCGAAGCGCTGTGTGCGTGGTGGCGAGACTTTCAGCGTGCAGATCAAAGTGGCCGCCAAAAAATGGTGCGTGCGATCAATAAAGTTCATAATACGCGTAAACCCAAGTCTCGTCGGCGTAAGGGACCGCCACGTCGGCGTAAACCGCAGTCAAATTCAGACGCATGAATCGGGTATATATCGCCATTGGCAGCAATCTCGGTGAGCCTGTAGAAAAAGCCAAACAGGCGATTGCTGCGTTAAAGACACTGCCGCAGAGTCGTTTTGTGGCAGTATCAGCCCTTTATACCAGCAAACCCATGGGGCCGACCGATCAGCCCGATTATGTTAATGCCGTCGCGGCGCTGGACACTCAGCTTGACCCTCTGACACTATTGGATGCAACACAAGCCATTGAGCTTGATTATGGCAGGGAACGCAAAGCAGAGCGTTGGGGACCGAGAACGTTGGACCTCGATATTCTACTCTATGGCAATCGCGTCATCGACGAGCCGCGACTGACGGTGCCACATTACGGCATGAAAGTGCGTGAGTTCGTGCTTTATCCACTTGCCGACATCGCCCCCGACTTGTGCCTGCCTGATGGCAGCACCCTCGCCGCGTGCCTGACGCGCGTTGATCGCAATGGTTTAACCCGTATTAGCGATCACGCTTAATCGGTGGGCCCCAGTTTCAGGCTTTGGGAGACACAATGAAAAAAATCACAATTACCGATCTGATCACTTGGAAGCAGCAAGGGCAGAAGTTTGCGTCCTTGACTGCCTATGATGCGAGCTTTGCTCAATTATTTGAGCAGCAGGACGTGCCTGTTTTATTAGTTGGCGATTCGTTAGGCATGGTGTTGCAAGGAAAAAGCGATACCTTGTCAGTCTCTGTTGACGAGCTGGCGTATCACACCCGTTGCGTGCGAGCGGGCAGTCCTAACAGCTTGCTGATGGCCGATATGCCATTTATGAGCTGTGCCACCCCTGAGCAAGCCTGTACTAATGCTGCAGCGTTGATCAAAGCGGGCGCCAATATGGTCAAAATTGAGGGCGGATCATGGCTGGTTGATACGGTGAAAATGCTGACTGAGCGCGCCGTGCCGGTTTGTGCGCACTTGGGCCTCACCCCGCAATCGGTGAATATCTTTGGTGGCTTTAAAGTACAAGGCCGTGAGGAAGAGAAAGCCGAGCAAATGGTGGCCGATGCGGTCGCGCTAGAGAAGGCCGGTGCACAGATTATCCTACTTGAATGCGTGCCCGCCTCACTGGCTAAACGTATTAGCGAGACGGTGTCGGTGCCAGTGATTGGCATTGGTGCCGGCGGTGATACCGATGGTCAAATTTTGGTCATGCATGATATGCTCGGCGTATCGGCAAACTATATGCCCAAGTTCTCGAAAAACTACTTGGCAGAGGCCGGTGATGCGCGCGCTGCGGTGGCTAAGTATGTGCAGGAAGTGGCGAGTGGCGAATTTCCCGGTTCCGCCCACACGTTTAAATAGAGAGACCGAGTATGCAGGTAATTTCTGAGGTGGCGCCACTGCGCGATCAAATCAGCCAGTGGCAAAAAGCGGATAAGCGCATCGCCTTTGTGCCGACCATGGGGAATCTCCACCAAGGGCATTTAACCTTGGTGCGCAAAGCTCGCGAGCGAGGCGATGCTGTCGTGGTTAGCATTTTTGTTAACCCGATGCAGTTTGATCGCGCGGACGATTTAGCCAACTACCCGCGTACATTGGATGATGATCTGGCCAAGTTGCGTGAGGAGGGCGTGGATCTGGTGTTTACACCAACGGCCGACACGCTATATCCACACGGACTCGATGCACACACCACGGTCGAGGTGCCAAGGCTCTCAACCATGTTAGAAGGGGCATCGCGCCCCGGTCATTTTCGTGGTGTTGCCACCGTGGTGAGCAAGCTCTTTAATTTGGTGCAGCCTGCGGTGGCCTGTTTTGGCGAAAAAGACTTTCAGCAATTGGCGGTGATCCGCAAATTGGTGGCAGATATGGCCATGCAGATTGAGATTATTGGTGTACCCACCGTGCGTGAAAGCGATGGGTTGGCGATGAGCTCTCGTAATAACAACCTAACCGTCGATGAGCGCCAACGTGCACCAGTATTGGCAAAAACCATGCGCTGGATGAGTGCACAAATGCGCAATGGGCGTCGTGATCTCGACGATCTGATTGAAGATGCTCATGATCAATTGCGCGCGGCGGGATTACAGCCTGACGAATTTTATATTCGTGACGCCACCTCTCTTGCGTACGTGAACGAAGACAGCCGACAAGCCGTGATTTTGGTCGCCGCTTATCTTGGTAATACACGCCTTATTGATAACCTGACAGTGGAATTGCATCGAGCCGTCGATAAAGCGGACAAAGCTGATCCCAGTGGCGACTAATGCGTCGTTGCTTAGCCGTCAGCGTCCATAAAATAGGCAATTCGAGTGCGTGGCTTCAGGTACTCTTTCACCACTTCTGGCAATTTGGAGATAGGCACGGCCGTGTCTATCTCTAGCTCACTGTCGCGCATGTCAATGATGGTGGCTTGATCGGAAGGAATATCCGGATCATAAATCATCACATTGGGTTTAAGCAGGGCAGAGCTGTTCACCGAAATAATAATGCCGACATCGTCATTCGACAATTTCACCACCGTCCCCGGTGGATAGACGCCCATCATCTTGACAAATAATGCCAACAAACGTGGGTTGAACTTGGCTTTGTTGTCTTTAAAAAGATGAGACAAGGCAGCAAAAGGCATCCTTGCTGGTGCGCCAAACTGAGGGCGACATAAGCGGTCAAAAAAGTTCACCATACTGACAATTTGTGCCGCTTCGTCAATGTCATCGCCTAATAGGCCTTTGGGGAAACCACTGCCGTTAGCAAACTCGTGGTGCTGGGCAATGATGGTTTCGACTTCAGGGGTACACTCTTTCATTTCTGCTACCAGCTCCGCCCCATAATTAACATGTTGACGGTAGTAATTCATTTCCGGCTCCGTCAGTCGCTCCTTTTTTCGCACGATGGCCGACGGCACCTTCTTTGTACCGATATCATGCAGCACCGCGCCGGTGATCAATGCGCGAAGCTGATCATTGTCGTACCCGTTACTACGTGCCAACATCAGCGCGAGGACGGCCACATTCAGTGAGTGCGCATACATGTCTTCTGCCAGGCTAGGATCGTCCATTAGATGCAGGGTGACATTCGACTCGCTACCAAAGACCATCATGCTATCGACGAGCATGCGGACATCCTCGTTAGCCGCTTGTGGACGGTTGGCCGCCTTCATATTGATGGCCCGTAGCTGTGCCATCGAACGTTGATAATGCTTCTGCACTTTTTGAATGCGCGCACGAAAGCGGCGTTGTTCCTCTATACGCAGTTGTTTCTCCTGCTCCATCGCCGCTTTTTCTCGGCTGACCGCATGTGGATCGACTTCATCCGGGTTTTCTTTTTTTTCTGCCAGTGCGGGTAAAGGCGCCGCCGTACTTTTATCCGGGTAATAGTAGACAAAGCTTATCGGGAGCGAGCGTATCACCTTCGCTTGTGCCTCACTTTCTATTTGAAAACGATTAAGCATAAACGGATGATCGCGCCATTTTAGCGGGAGTTTGATGTAAAGACCGGCTTGAAGTCGCTCTGTTGAGAGCTTGATGCTATTGGCTGACATGCGTTAATGACACTCGATCCATGAGGTAAAAGACAAGAATAAAACCCCAACAGATTACCATAAATAGGCGATGTTGAGTAAAAAGCCTAATCGCTATCGCACTGAGCGGAAGCCGACTTAAAGGGTAGCAAAAAGTGCCAGAGGGGGGATGCATTTGCTGTCGTGGCATAAAAAAATCCCCACTCGTGTGAGCAGGGATTTTCGTAAACATGGTGCCCGGAGGCGGAATAGATCGCGGCCTGCAAGGTCACCGACACGGTGTCGGCATAAAAAAATCCCCACTCATGTGAGCAGGGGTTTTCGTAAACATGGTGCCCGGAGGCGGAATCGAACCACCGACACGGGGATTTTCAATCCCCTGCTCTACCGACTGAGCTATCCGGGCCAGGGCGACTATTAAATAGCATTAACCGGCTCGTGTCAAAGCATATTTAACTGCTTCATTTCATTGGAATAAGTATTATTCCCACGTTGTTTAACCGTTACTTTTTGTGATCTCACTCATTCTTTTGAATGAATAGAAAGGAATGCAAAGGTGTTGATTTAATTATGTTTTACAAATGAACTTTATATAAAGTTCTGTTTCATATACATAATTTTAGCTTTTCTTTTTGGTCGAAAAAACTACCTGTCGATAATCCATCTTTAAAAGTAAGGACTAAAACCAGTTGTTCTATTGAATGTTGCTACACTTATTCAACAAGTAAATGAGATGCCTTGTTTTGACAACAGATTAGGGCGGTTCTGCCATGGTAATAGAACTTGGAGAGTCTCTCGATATTTCCCAAGTACAGCAGGTAAAAGCGGAATGGGAGGCGAGAAAGACGGACAGTCCGTCATGCGTGATAGATGCCAGCCAATTGGGCAGGGTCGATGGTGCAGGCCTGCAATTACTGCTGGGGCTGGTACTTTCGTGTGATGACATTCAGTGGCAAAACGTACCGGATTGCCTACACATATCGGCGCAACATGCCGGCATGACGACTTTATTAAAGCTAAATACTTGATACACGGAGTGGGAGTAAAAGGATGGCAAATATACTAGCAGCGGATGATTCGGTGTCTATTCGGCAAATGGTGAGCCACACGCTAAAAGAGGCGGGTTATCAGGTTGAAACAGCTAATGATGGTGCAGATGCACTGCGAAAAGCAAAGTCTAAAAAGTTTGACCTCATCATTTCCGACGTCAACATGCCGGTGATGGATGGTTTTGAGTTTGTTAAACAAGTGCGAGGCGTACAGCAGTACAAATTTACCCCGATATTGATGCTCACTACCGAAGCGTCCGCTGAGAAAAAGTCGGCGGGTAAAGCGGCGGGAGCGACAGGATGGATTGTTAAACCATTCAACCCAGACACCTTACTGAAAACACTCAAACGCGTGCTGTAAGGCGCATCAACGGAGGGTAATATGGCCATGGATATGGACCAGTTGCGACGCATCTTTTATGAAGAATGTCGTGAAAACCTCGAAGTGCTGGAAAGAGAGCTCTTGGCGCTTGACCCGGGGGCGACAGATCTTGAATCCATAAATACCATTTTCCGTGCTGCGCACTCGATTAAAGGGGGGGCTGCCACCTTTAATCTTGACGATATTAGTCACTTCACACATGTGATGGAAACCTTGCTTGACGAGGCTCGGGAAGGAAAGCGACAGCTCGACAGCCACACGATCGATGTATTACTGCGTGGTGGTGATTGTATCCTCGCGATGCTTGAAGCTTACGAAAATGAGGTTGAGTACGACAAAAGCGAGCGAGATGCCGTCACTGCTGCGCTTAACGCAATTATGGATAGTGATAGTGCTGCGTCAACAGCCTCTGAGCCAACAGAAGCAGACACAGAAGATCTCGGACAGCAAGCGTCGGCGGCAACGGGACATGAAGAATGGTCGATTACCTTTGTGCCGCACCCAGACATGCTTTTTTCTGGCAATGATCCTGTACGTATATTGCGTGAGCTTCATGCACTACCCGGGGGCGCAGAGGTAACGTGCGATCAGACGCACTTGCCTACCTTCGAACAATTGGACCCTGAGCAGCTTTACTTGCGTTGGCACATTCGTGTTGATGGTCATGTCCCAGAAGAAGAAATTGCCGCGATTTTTGAGTGGGTGGAAGATGAATGCGACCTCACTATTAGCCCCATCGGCGCTGAGAATGAGAGCGATGCGGATACTGAACCCGTTGAGGTAGAGCAGCATCCCGTATCATCACAGCCGCAAGGCAACGTCTCCGCGCCCGCTTCCTCTCCCGACGCTAAACCGGCAGCGAAAAAAGCCAATAAGCCACCGGCGAAAAGCGAAGCCAGTGTGTCCTCCATTCGCGTTGAAATCGACAAAGTCGATAACTTGATTAACCTTGTAGGTGAATTAGTCATCACTCAGTCGATGCTGGCAGAGTTAAGCAGCGACTTTTCACCTGAGCGGCTTGAGCAACTGCAATCTGGCCTTGAGCAACTGATGCTCAATACCAAAGAGTTGCAAGAAAGCGTGCTCGATATCCGCATGTTGCCGATCAGTTTTGCCTTTAACCGTTTCCCTCGTTTGATTCGAGACTTGTCCTCGCAGTTGGGAAAGCGGGTGGAGTTAGTCATTGAAGGCGAGAGCACCGAGCTAGATAAAACCGTGCTCGAGCGAATTGCTGATCCGCTGGTGCATTTGGTGCGCAACGCGGTGGATCATGGTTTAGAAACCCCAGAAATCCGCGCGGAAAAAGGCAAGCCTGAAACAGGGAAAGTGCATCTGAATGCTTACCATCAGGGCGGCTCGATAGTGATTGARGTCAGTGACGATGGCGCTGGATTACACAAAGAAAGGATCTGGCGTAAAGCGCTGGATAAGGGGCTGATTTCAGACGATCTCCCGCTCAGTGAACTGACGGACACGCATGTTTTTAACCTCTTGTTTGCCCCTGGTTTCTCCACAGCCGAACAAGTCTCTGATGTCTCCGGGCGTGGCGTGGGCATGGACGTGGTGCGCCGAAACATTGAACAGCTGGGCGGCAACATTGATGTGCACTCGGCGCCAGAGCAAGGCAGCACTTTCAAAATTAGCTTGCCGTTAACCCTGGCTATCTTAGACGGTCAGCTGGTGAAAGTAGAAGGCCAAGTGTATGTGGTGCCACTGATTTCTATCATTGAATCGCTTCAGATTGATAGCCGCCAAATTAAAACCGCCTCTGGTGTTCAGCTTTACCGGTTGCGAGAAGAAAACATTCCCATTCTGCGTTTAAAAGAAGAGTTTGAGCTCGGCAGCAGTGGCGACGATCTTGATAAACAGCTGCTTTGTTTGGTCGAAGCCGGAGATAAAAAGGTCGGCCTGCTACTTGATGAGCTGCTTGGGCAGCAGCAAGTGGTGATCAAAAGCTTGGAGTCCAACTATGCCCGCGTGCCTGGTATCTCAGGCGCGACCATCTTGGGGGATGGTTCTGTCTCTCTCATTTTAGATATTCAAGGCTTAATTACGCAATTTTTAGCGCGGGTTAGCGACGCCAGCGGTCATATCGCAGCAGCCTAGGGAGGGAATATGCAGACGGTAATGGAATCAGACAATGCGCTGGATATTGATGACCGTGTTGAGCAACTGCAAGGCAGTGACTATCTGAGCTTCGAGCTCGATGGTGAGTTGTATGGCGTGGATATCCAAACGGTAGAGGAGATTCGGGTGTGGGAGTCACCGACACTGATCCCGCGCTCGCCCGCCTTTATCTTGGGCGTGATCAACCTACGCGGAATGATAGTGCCCGTGATGGATTTACGTATTCGCTTTCAGGCCAAACAGGTCGATTATCACCGAGAAACCGTGGTGCTGATTTTGCGCGCCAGTGAGGTAGCCAATAACAAGGTGATGGGCGTAGTAGTCGATGCCGTTTCCGATGTGGTTGACCAAGGGGAGGGACAGATTATGCCTCCGTTTGGTGATTCTCAGGTGATTGCTTATGTCAGTGGCCTGCTCAATGTCGGCGAGCGGGTGATGTCGTTGGTGAATGTGGATGAGTTGTTGCGTATCGAGCGATGGATATAGGTGAGGATATGGCGCAATCGCGAGAATACTTAAGTTTCTTACTCGAGGATGAAGAATACGGCGTCCATATTCTCGATGTGAAAGAAGTCAGAGGATGGTCGGAAGTCCGTCGAATCCCCAACACGCTGCCGCATATGCTGGGAGTGTTGGAGCTTCGGGGCGAATACATCCCCATTATGGATATCCGCCAGTGCTTTGGTATGACGCCAGCGACGCTCACCGCTATGAGCGTCATCATTATTGTTCGCAACCAACAAGGGGTGTCGCTCGGTATCGTGGTGGATGCGGTGGCTGAAGTGCACAACTTGGAAAAAGAGCAAATTAAAGCCCCTCCTGGACTGCATCAACACGATGAGTGGTACATGGAAGGCATTGCGTCAGTGAATGACAGGCACCTGGTGTTGATTAACTTGGAACAGTTGTTCGACTTTGATCAGTTACAACAAAGCGCACAACCGGAAAGCGCAAACGAGGACTAGAATATGGCGTGGTTTAAAAGGGAAGTACAGCAAGACAACCAACAGACCAAGCAAAATGTGCAGCTGTTAGCGGCACTTAATGTCGCGCCTGCTGCACTTGTTATGCTCGACAGTCAGCAGCACGTCACCTTGATTAATCGACGTGCGCTGCAACTGTTGCAATGTTATCAGGCAGCGATTCGCGAGCACGGCAATGTCGATTTCACCGCGCAAAGTGAGGTGTTATTTGGTAAGCCAATGAGCAGCATATTCGCGGCGGATTTAGTGGACTACCAACAGTGGCAGCAGCTTATTGATGATAAACCATCCGTCCAAACTATCGAGTTAGGTGCGGGCAAGTTGCGTGTGTCGGCCAGTAAAGTCGCTGATGGGCAAGGCTACAGCGTGGAACTTTGCGATGTGACGGCGCGCGCCCACCAAACGGAGGAGCACCAACGCTTAAAAGGAGCCTTAGATAACACCCACAGTGCTTTTGTATTGTTAGGGCTCCATGGCGAAATCACCCATGTGAATGAGCAAGCGGTGAAACTGTGTAAACAACATGAGAAAACCTTCCGGGCGAAAAACAGTGCCTTTGTTGCCAGCCGTGACGATATCCTTGGCAAACACATTGATTATCTGTTCCCTCAACTGCAGCGCGAAACCTTTCACACCCCTGATAAGATGCCTATCAATCGGGATATTCGCTTTAAAGATGCGCGCTTTGAGTTTCATGCCACCGCCAGCTACGACCGTCACGGTAAGCATGTTGGTACCACGATTGAGTGGCGTGATGTCACTGAAAGACGTAAGAAAGAGTCAGAACGTTCATTATTGGCGGCCGTGGTTGAGGGAATGACCACCAATGTGATGCTCGCGGACAAAGACGGCATCATTCGCTACCTTAACCCTGCAGTCACCGATCTGTTTAATAGCCGTGAAGATGAAATGCGCGAGATCTTCCCAGGCTTTGCTGCCGATAAGCTGGTCGGTACCAGCATTGACCAATTCCACAAAAACCCGGCGCACCAACAGTCTGTGATTGCCAACCCAGACCGGATGCCATTTAAAGCGGAAATTACGGTTGGAGAGCTGGAATTTGCGCTCAATTGTATTGCCCTTTATGACGATGACGATGAGTACATTGGCCCTGCGCTGCAATGGGAAGACATTACCGAGCAAATGGATGGCCAGCGCCAAGTCGAGCGTCTTATCGCCAAAGCGGCGGATGGTAATCTGAGCGACCGAATGAATACCAGTAAGTACCGTGGTTCGATGGCAAAACTCGGTAAGGGGATAAACCAGTTATTGGATAGCTTCGTTGACCCGCTTAACGAGTGTATTCGCGTGATGCGAGGGGTCTCGAAAGGGGATCTCAAAGCGACCATGCCGGAAGATTACAAAGGCGATTTCGAAGATCTCAGCCAAGCGGTCAATGCCTCGATTAATAACGTTCGCAATATGGTTGAAAAGATCACCCATTCATCGGCACGGGTGGCGTCAGCCTCAGCAGAAATTGCTGAGGGGAATAACGATTTGAGTGAGCGCACTGAAGAGCAGGCGGCTAATCTGCAAGAAACCGCAGCAAGTATGGAGCAAATGACGGCCACGGTGAAGCAGAATGCGGAAAGTGCATCATCGGCCAACACGCTCTCCAGTAAAGCTAGCGAAAAAGCGCGTAAAGGCGGTGAAGTGGTCAAAGAGACCGTGGATGCAATGGCTGAAATTAACGATGCCAGTAAGAAAATCGCCGATATCATTGGGGTGATTGATGAAATTGCTTTCCAAACCAACTTGCTCGCTTTGAATGCGGCGGTAGAGGCTGCGCGTGCGGGTGAACAAGGGCGTGGCTTTGCCGTTGTCGCGGGTGAGGTACGCAATTTGGCACAACGCAGTGCCGGCGCCGCGAAAGAGATCAAAGACTTGATCAAAGACAGTGTCGAGAAAGTGACTCAAGGCTCGAAGCTGGTGGATGAATCTGGCGAAATGCTGGAGGAAATCGTTGCCTCTGTCTCCGAGGTGTCTCAGCTGATTGATAAAATCAATGCGGCGAGCCAAGAACAAGCCACAGGCATTGATGAAATCACGCGCTCAGTGGCACGTATGGACCAAATGACACAGCAAAACGCTGCATTGGTTGAAGAAGCTGCTGCATCGAGCCAGTCGATGAGAGAAGAAGGCGCGGAGTTAATTAACTTAATTGGCTTCTTCCAAGTAGATATTGATGCTGACAAGCTCGTGGATATTCAAACGCCAAGCACTAAACCCAAGGTGACCCCGACTCACACGACTAAGACAGCGCCTAGAGCGAGCAGTGATAGTTACCGCAATGGTGAGGCCGCGAAAGCGCGCCTTAAGGCGGTGAACAGCCAAAAAGCGCCGAGCAATGAAGTCAGTGATGAGTGGGAGGAGTTTTAATCATGTCTGCGCCAGTGAATGCTTCGTCGGCTGGCGCTTATGACTTTAGCCAGCGCCATTTTAAATATGTACAGACATTTATGGCGAATGAGACGGGGATCTCTCTGGCTGATAAAAAGAAAAGCATGGTTTATGGTCGGTTAGCGCGTTGTTTACGACGAACAGGGATGGCGACCTTTGATGATTACTTTGCGTTGGTTGAGCAAAGCAAGGACGAACGTGTGGCCTTCATCAATGCGCTAACCACCAATAAAACCCAGTTCTTTCGTGAGCGTCATCATTTTGAGCTTTTAGCGCATCAACTGATCCCCCAGTGGCAGGCGGCTAAGCAAAAGCGTATCCGGATTTGGTCTGCGGGCTGCTCGACGGGCGAAGAGCCCTATACCATCGCCTCGGTACTCGCGGGGCATGGGATGTTAGAAGGGCAGTTAGATGTACAAATTCTTGCCACCGACTTAGATACCCAGGTGCTCAATACTGCCAGTAATGGTACCTACAGTTTGGAAGTGGCACATACGATTCCCAAAAACTATTTACAACACGGTTTTTTAAAAGGAAAAGGCATCAAGCAAGACTTGTTCAAGGCCAAACGTCTGCTTCGTGATGTGATCAGTTTTAAGCAGCTGAATTTAAAAGGAGAGTGGCCACATAAGCATACGATGGATGCGATCTTTTGTCGTAATGTGATGATCTATTTTGAGCGCGATACACAGCAGCGGCTTATTGAGCGGTTTTGGCAGCAGCTTGTCCCTGGCGGCGTGCTTTTTATCGGCCACTCGGAAGGGATCGGAAAGATGGCAGAGAAGTTCGATAACTTAGGCCACACCATGTATCGCAAACGGGAGTGATATGCACCAAGCGTTGGAATTACATCACCATGCGCAAGAGAAAACGCTAAAACGTTTTTTCAGCCCCGAGCACGATAAGCATATGGTGAAGCTACAGCCTGGCGATGTTTACGTCAGCTCTGATGATGAGCTGATTGCCACAGGCTTAGGCTCATGTATTGCCGCGTGTATTTGGGATCCTTTGTCCCAAATCGGAGGCATGAACCATTTTATGTTGCCACTCAAGCGTGAAGAGGCGGAATCCACCTGGACTCCCGAACAGCATTTGTCGCGTGCCGCGCGCTATGGCAACTACGCGATGGAAATTCTGATCAACTCTTTGCTGCAACAAGGCGCGGTGAAAAACCGTCTGCGGGTCAAGCTGTTTGGTGGCGGAAATATCATGGGGCAAAACATTGCCATTGGCCGTAAGAATATCGACTTTGTCCGCCAGTACGTCATCAATGAACAACTCCCTTTAGTGTCTGAAGATCTAGGACTAGCTTTCCCGCGCCGGGTGTTATTCGAGCCTCGTACAGGAAAAGCGTGGGTAAAGAAAATCCAGTCATTGAGTCAACAAGAGCTGGTGGCGGAAGAAACGCAATACAACCAGCGCTTGCTGCAAGAATCCTATGATGATGGCGCCGACGAGCAAGATGTGGAGCTATTCTGATGAGCCAATATCGCTACAAAGTCTTAGTCGTCGATGACTCGCCGCTTTATCGCACCTTGATAAGAGAATGCCTAGAAAGTGACGCTGAGTTAGAAGTGGTTGGCGCGGCGGCAGACCCCTATGAGGCGCGTGAAAAGATTAAAAAGCTTAATCCAGACGTGATAACACTCGATGTTGAAATGCCCAAAATGGATGGCATTCAGTTTCTTAAAAACCTGATGCGTTTGCGGCCGATGCCCGTGATTATGGTCTCGACGCTGACTCAACATGGTGCAGATGTCACTTTAGCAGCACTGGAAATCGGCGCGGTGGATTATGTGCCCAAGCCCTCAGCGAACAGCGCCACCGCGATCACTCACGAGCGTGATGAGCTGGTCAGCAAAGTAAAAACGGCCGCCCAGGCCAATGTTGGACAAACAAAGCATTGGCATAAACAGCCAAATGTCACCATCGATCGTCAGCATTACAACCGCCGGGGCTATCAAGTGATTGGATTAGGGGCATCAACGGGCGGCACCGAGGCATTGCGTGGAGTACTTGAGCGCTTACCTCCCCATATGCCACCTATCGTTGTCACCCAACATATTAAAGCGGCATTTTGTGGCCCTTTCGCCAAGCGGTTAGACCGTGCGTGTCGTTTGCAGGTTGAAGAAGTGACGTCGGAAAGGATGCCTTTGGTACAAGGGCATGTGTATGTGGCACCGGGAAACCAACATCTTACCGTCGTTAATCGACAAGGACATTTGTATTGTCACCTCTCTGATAGTGACCCGGTTGAGCGGCATCGTCCCTCAGTCGATGTAATGTTCTCATCCATTGCCGAGTCAGTGGGAGAGAAATCTATCGGTGTGATATTAACCGGGATGGGAAGAGACGGCGCAAATGGTTTGCTGCAAATGTATCAAACCGGTGCACTTACCGCCGCGCAAGACCAAGCCAGCTCTGTGGTATGGGGAATGCCCAGAGTCGCGATCGAACTTGGCGGCGCGACAAAGACGCTGTGTTTAACCGAAGTGGCAAATTTTTTAGTGGAGGCCGTATATGGACGCTAATCGCTACACATTGATTTGGCCACCCGCGCTGACGATGGTCAGCGTGGTTGCGTTAGCGCTTTGGTCAATGTCTTGGCAGACCATGGCGCTTGCTGGGCTTGTGCTCGCCAGCATGAGTTGGCACCTGTGGCAATTACGCCACACAGCTCAAACCATCACTCAGCACGGCGCATCTGACAGCACTGAGAAGAGCGATGAGCCCAAGCAAATTTTACGTCGTATCCACCATATTCTTTCTATTGAGCTCGTGCCTATTCGTGAGCAACTCTCACGCCAACGTGAGGTGATTGATAACTCGGTAGAAAGCCTTAACAACAGCTTTTTCGCGATGCAAAGCGCCTGTCGTGATCAGGTCAACACTGCCACCAAAATGGCCAATGAGCTGCTCTATAATGATGAGAGTGAATACAGTCTCACTAAGGTGTTGCCTGCCACTGAAAAAGCCATTGATGGCTATATCGACATCATGGTGAAGGTCAGTGATAAAAGCGTGGCGTCGATTTACATCATCGAAGAGATGTCCGGCAAGCTCAATGAAGTCTTCCAGCTGTTGGATGATGTACAAGCCATGTCGGAACAAACCAACTTATTGGCGCTTAACGCAGCGATTGAAGCGGCGCGTGCGGGGGAGAATGGGCGCAGCTTTGCGGTGGTAGCGCAAGAAGTTCGCTCCTTAGCAATTAAAGCGACCGACCTGAATACCGAAATCCACAAACACATCGACTTGGCTCAAGATAGCGTCGATAAAACCAAGGCGACGGTGGGCGAAATTGCCTCACTTGATATGACCGAGTCTATCCGTTCGAAAGACTATATTGACTCACTCCTAGAAGGGGTTAAAGAGGTCAATGATGAAGTTGGGAAAGAGATTGAACGTGTTTCCTCTTTAGGTGAGCAAGTGCAAAGTGAAGTGAACACCTGTATCAAAAATCTCCAGTTCGCCGACATCGTGTCGCAACAAGGTGGCCACATACTTGATAACTTGCACATCTTAGAAGAGCTCAACGAGCTGATTATCAACACCATGGCGGACGATACCATCGACTGGCAGCAGCTCAACCAACAGGTCAATGAGATAGAGGAAAAGGCGGGGTCTGCGGCGCGAGCGCCAGCGAAACAAGCCTCGTTGGACGAGGGTGACATCGAATTATTTTAAGGATGCTTCATGAATATCAAGCGCGACATATCGAGTGATGGAAAACAAGCTATTTTGCATGTTAAGGGAGAGTTTAACTTCGCTTTAGTTCAGGAAGTGCGTAACGCCTATGTGGATCTTAAAGGGAAGGACGTGATTGTCGATTTACGGGAAGCGACTTATATGGACAGTGCGGGACTTGGGATATTGCTCAATATGCAAGATTATCTTGATAAGCCAAATGGTGCGATAAAACTGGTCAATTGCTCTGATGCGATAAAACGGGTGCTATTGATTGCCAAGTTCGAAAAGAAATTCCACATTGAGTGAGTAGGCGCCTATGAACGTCTTGGTAGTGGATGATGAGCCGGCATTAGTACACTATATTGCCGCGGCATTAAAGAGCGAAACAGACAATATCAGTATGGCGATGAATGGCCAAGAAGCGTTATCGCTCCTCGAGAATATTGATCCTGGAATGTTTCCTGATCTTATTATCTCAGATGTGAATATGCCCAAGCTCAATGGCTTTGACATGGCGCAAGAGGTAAGGAATCGCTATCCGCAAAAATTGTTGCCGATTGTGTTCCTTACCGGGGTGAGTGATTCTGATATCTTTGCCAACTGCTTGAAAGCTGGGGATGATTTTGTCAGCAAACCCGTTGACATCGCCGTGCTAATCGCCAAAGTACGCACGCATTTGCGCCACGTTCGCTTATTCCGAGAAGTGAGCCATCAACGCGACCAACTCAAGCAATTCCAAGAAACCACCGTTTACGAACATGCTATGGCGAGCCAGATATTTGAACGCTTGATGTCATTCAATGTTGATGGCGTGCCGGGTGTGGAGACGTTCTCAGGCGCATTTAGCCTTTTTAATGGTGATGTGACCATGGTTCTCCGCCGACCATTTGGTGGACTCTATATTATGATTGCGGATGCCACTGGGCATGGCCTACCCGCCGCTATCAGTACTATCCCTGCGGTTAAAACCTTTATCGCCACGGCAAAACGAGGGTTGCCTGTCGGTGATATGGCCATTGAAATAAATGAGCATATCTGTACTTTTATGCCAGTTGGCACCCTACTTGCCGGCGCGTTGGTAGAGGTGATGCCAGATGGTCTGACGGTTAACGTTTGGAGTGGCGGACTACCCGATGCCTATTGTCTGGATAAACACGGACAAATACTCGCCTCATACCAAGGTCGGCATATGGCATTAGGCGCACAAGCAAAAGGGCAGTTTGATGCTACTATCACTCGATTAGCACTTCAGCCAGGTCAGCGCCTGTTTTTTGCGACCGATGGCGTGACAGAAGCGCGTAATATCTCAGGTAAGCAGTTGGGCGAAGTTGGGCTTATTCGTACCTTAAGTGGCTGTCAAGGCAGTTTGATAGCACAAGCTAAACGCACCTTAACCGCCTTTGCCGGTGATAATGGTGTCACGGATGATGTGTCGATGCTCGAGCTTACCTTCCCGCTGATAGCCCCTCCTCGTGAGCCGCTTTCCGAAAAGGGCGCGACTTATTCGGTCGTCCCTTCAACAACTCACATCGTGTTTGATACCGCTTTGCTAAAAGAAGCGGATATTGTTATGGACTTGCGCGGCCGTGTAAAAGGGATGGTCGGGGAGAGTACTGACTTAGATTTGATTTGTACCGTGGCGTCAGAGCTTATCACCAATGCGCTTGACTATGGCATTTTAGGCATGCAGTCGGTGAGTAAAGACGATGTAGATGGCTTATTTCACTACTTTAGCGAGCGACAAACCAAACTTAATGAGTTGAGCGGTAATAACTATATTAAGCTCGATTTAGCCTATCAGCCAGATCAAGGCGTTTTTAGTATGAGCCTCTCTCACAGCGGCGCAGGATTTGACTATCAGCACCACTTATATGAAAAAAACCATGATGCAGATAGCCTTTCCGGTCGAGGGATTACTCTGGTGCAATCAATCTGTGAGGAAGTCATTTACAGTGATGAGGGGCGTCAAGTCGATGTGGTATTCAAATTACAAATGAATGAGTGACACATTTGGCGATAGCCAAACAAAAAAAGCGCCAACCTTTCGGTTAGCGCTTTCTTTAAATGTGGCTCCCCCAACTGGACTCGAACCAGTGACATACGGATTAACAGTCCGCCGTTCTACCAACTGAACTATGGGGGAATAATGGTGCCTCGAGGCGGAATCGAACCACCGACACGGGGATTTTCAATCCCCTGCTCTACCAACTGAGCTATCGAGGCAATGGTGCCGGCTGCCGGAGTCGAACTGGCGACCTACTGATTACAAGTCAGTTGCTCTACCAACTGAGCTAAGCCGGCACACAAATCGCGAAATACTGTGTGTCACACCATTATTTCATTATATGGTGCCCGGAGGCGGAATCGAACCACCGACACGGGGATTTTCAATCCCCTGCTCTACCGACTGAGCTATCCGGGCTAACGGGGCGCTATTAAACGGATTTTCCGTGTCACCGTCAACTGTTTTTTTGAAAAAAGTGCTGATATCGCATTGTTTGGATAAAAACCCAGCGAAGTGCGATAAAAACAAGCAAAAATCGGCGCTCATCACCCTTTATTGGGGGAGTTTAGAAAACGCTTTTTGATAGCGGGTGACCTTTTGCAAGTAGCGCCGAGACTCCGAAGAGGGGTGGCGGTGAGTCAATGCCCAATAGACTTGATTCGGGCGCAGCTTGTTTAAATCCTGCATGGCTCGGCGTCTATTGCTATCAAAGGTGCGCAGGACATTCCCTGTTCCGCCGTTATAAGCGGAGATCATGCTGTAGTGCAGAGAGAGTGGATCGCGCACGGCTTTAAGATAGCGGTTTTTGAGAATGTAAAAATAGGCGGTGCCTGTATCAATATTTCGCTCAGGATCAAAAAGATACTTAGGCGTAGGTTGACCACTACGCTTCTTTACCAGCTTGAATACATCGCGGCCAGCCGTTTTGGGAACCACCTGCATTAATCCATATGCATTGGCCCAACTCACTGCATAAGGATTAAAACTGCTTTCGGTTTTGATGATCGCATAAATCAGTTTTTCAGAGATGCCGTAACGCTTGGATGCGCGGCGGACGATATCGGCATATTGATAACTGCGCTTGGCAACATGATCGTTCACCATGGGAATGGTGACGTAATACATGTTTTGAAAACGCACTTTTTTCTTTTTTAACCGCTTGTCAATTAGGTAGTTAGCAAAGCGATTGGCGCGCCACTCCCAAGTAATCGTTTTTCCTTCATGATCCACCACTTGTCCTTCGAGAAATGGGCGTCCATTGAGTGGCACTTTCGCCGCAGAATACAGATCGACGGAAGCCGGATCTCGGGGCGTGAGTAAGGTGGTGACGATGGCTTGTTTGAGGTGAGACTTCGGTGCATCAGTGGCGACGGTTTCCACGCGGATAACACCGCGTTCAAAATCAATGCGCGCCCGACTTTTGTAATTGTCCGTGTATTTGACGTAATCCCGTTTGCCTGACACGAACACTTGGTTTTCGCCCCAGCGCACCTCAATGTTGCCGGTGAACTGGCTAATCAGTTGATTCAGGGCGTCGATGTCTTTTTCGAACTGGCCGGGGATAGGCGCTAGATTTTTAGCAAACCGATTGGTGGTTTGATAATCCACGCCCACGTATTTTTCTACGCTTTCGCGGCTACAACCGGACAGCAAGGTGCTAAAACAGCACACCAACAAGCAAAGTATTCGCGTCATCGTTATTGCATTAGTATAAAAAACACCCGCACCGAGATTAACACAATGCGGGTGCTTTGTAGCCTTGGCAATGCCCGAGTGTGGACGGGGCCGCGTTAATTAGGCCTCGGGTGGCACATAACCGTCGATATGCACATCTTGGCCTTCGAATAGAAACTTCACCATTTCTTCTTCGATCACCTTACGGTGCTCAGGATCCATCATGTTGAGTTTTTTCTCGTTAATGAGCATGGTCTGCTTTTTCTGCCACTCAGCCCAGGCTTCTTTGGAAATGTTGTCATAAATGCGTTTGCCGAGCTCGCCGGGATAAAGCTGGAAATCTAGCCCGTCGGCTTCTTTTTGTAGACGTTGGCAAAATACGGTACGGCTCATAATCTAGGCTCCTTGTCATCGCCTGTGAGATGTTGTTGGCGCTCGTGTTCTACTAAGGTTAACAGCTTTTTCACTGGTGCGGCTAACCCAACTTTTGCTGGTTGCGACAAGTTATACCAAAGCCCTTGGTTCGCTTCCATGATGATTTGCGGCCGTTCATTAACACGCACCTTGACGGGGACAATATCGAGGTGAAAGTGGCTAAACGTGTGTCTAAACGCGGTGAGCACCTCAGTGTGAGTCGGTTTGATCCCCTGCAGCTTGTCGGTAATATCGACATCAAGTGTATGCTCTGATGCTTCCGGTAAGCACCATAGCCCGCCCCATAGCCCACTGGGCGGACGCTGCTCTAACCAGATATCGTCTTGGTATTGAATGAGTAAAAAGCTGACTTGCTTTACGGGCAGAGTCTTTTTGGGCTTTTTACCGGGAAAATCAAGCTGACGACCTTGCGCGCGCGCTTCACAGCGCTCTGCGACTGGGCAAAGTTCGCACTTAGGCTTGCTGCGGGTACAGACCATGGCACCCATATCCATCATCGCTTGGTTGTATTTATCGGTATCCGTGGCGGGCGTGAGTGCCTCAGCGATGTCCCAAAGCTTGTTTTCTACCGGCTTTTTTCCCGGCCACCCCTCGATGGCATAGCAACGTGCCAAGGTGCGTTTGACGTTGCCATCCAAAATAGGGTGGGGCTGATTAAGCGATAATGATAGTACCGCGCCGGCAGTTGAGCGCCCGACACCAGGTAGCGCCATGACTTGCTCAAGCGTGGTAGGAAACACGCCGTTGTGTTCGCGTGCGATCACTTGTGCCGCTTTGTGTAGGTTGCGCGCGCGGGCGTAATAGCCAAGTCCTGTCCATAGGTGCAACACTTCGTCTTGTTCGGCATTCGCTAAATCGGTGACTGTTGGAAAGCGCGTCATAAAGCGCTCAAAGTATGGGATCACCGTGCTCACTTGGGTTTGCTGCAGCATGATCTCGCTGAGCCAGACCTTATACGGGGTTTTGTTTTGCTGCCAAGGCAGGGTTTTACGGCCATATTGCTCGTACCAGTTTAAAATGGCGTCGGAAAAAGATTGACTCACTGTGCTCTCTCTTATTGTTTTGCTCACACGTGCACAAAGGCAGGTCACAGGGTACACTAACCCGAGGGCGCACTAATAGGATCCGTGCTGCCAACTTGCGCAATGGCGAAAACTTTGCATAATGCGCAGTCCGTTTAGATTTCCAACAATCGATGGTCTTTTTCACCACCATCACTAACACTGCATCACAGGCACTCAATCATGACTGAAGTCACTAAAACCGAACTGACCGAGGATGGCAAAGTTATTCGTAAAGTACGCAGCTTTGTGCGTCGCGAAGGCCGTTTAACCAAAGGCCAAGAGCAAGCGCTCAACGAGTCCTGGCCGACCATGGGCATTGACTTCGAGGCGACCGAACTG
Organism: Salinivibrio sp. ML290; assembly: GCF_001995695.1. Taxonomy (NCBI): domain Bacteria; kingdom Pseudomonadati; phylum Pseudomonadota; class Gammaproteobacteria; order Vibrionales; family Vibrionaceae; genus Salinivibrio; species Salinivibrio sp. ML290. The sequence goes on from NZ_MUEY01000002.1 coordinate 198,430, forward strand.
GATTGGCAGCAGGTGTTTGGCAACGATAACCCAGTGGTGCTGGAAATCGGTTTTGGTATGGGCGCATCCCTGGTGGAGATGGCTAAAAATGCGCCTGAGAAAAACTTTGTGGGTATTGAAGTCCACACCCCAGGCGTGGGTGCTTGTTTGATGGCCGCGCGCGAAGCGGGCGTTAGCAATCTACGTGTGATGTGTCATGATGCGGTGGAGGTGTTTGAGCAAATGTTGCCGAAAGACAGCCTCGACACGGTTCAGCTGTTTTTCCCTGACCCTTGGCATAAAAAACGTCACCATAAGCGCCGCATTGTCCAATTGCCATTTGCAGAAATGGTACGCGACAAATTGAAAGTGGGCGGCGTTTTTCATATGGCGACCGACTGGGAAAACTATGCCGAACATATGATTGACGTGATGGAGGCTGCGCCTCACTATCAGAACGTGGCGCAAGATGGTCTTTATGTGCCACGCCCTGACGATCGTCCTCTCACTAAATTTGAGCAGCGTGGGCAGCGTCTTGGCCACGGTGTTTGGGATATCAAATACACGCGCACCGCATAAAAACGCGCGTGTGATTCGGTGTCACAGACACGCTTAAAGCCAACCTAGCGTTGGCTTTTTTGTCCTATGTTGTAGAAGGATCCTGCCGGTGAAACCCAGTGCGCAATTACTCGAGCAAATTCTTGCTGATGTTCGGCCATTAATTGGACAAGGCAAGGTGGCTGACTATATTCCGGCATTATCGGATGTGGCTAATCACAAGCTCGGTATCGCCGTGTGTTATAACGATGGCGATGTGATCCGTGCCGGTGATGCGGATGAGGTATTCTCTATTCAATCGATCTCCAAGGTGTTGAGCCTGACACTGGCGATGCAAAACTATCAAGCCGAGGAGATCTGGACGCGTGTGGGCAAAGAGCCCTCGGGACAAGCGTTTAACTCGTTAATTCAGCTTGAGATGGAGCAAGGGATCCCACGTAATCCCTTTATTAACGCCGGTGCCTTGGTGGTCAGCGATATGCTACACACGCGCCAATCTGCGCCGCGCCAACGTATGCTAGAGTTTGTTCGCCATCTCGCTGACAACCCGCACCTTTGTTATGACAAAGGGGTGGCGGATTCAGAAATGCTGCACAGTGACAGAAACGCGGCGATTGCGTACCTGATGCGCGCGTTTGGTAACTTTGATAACGATGTTGTGCCGGTATTAACCAACTACTTTCATTACTGCGCGTTAGAGATGAGCTGTGTCGATTTAGCGAAGGCGTTCTTTTATCTGGCCAATAAAGGGACACCGCTGTCTGACAGCCCCGCGATTTTAAGTCCTACACAAAGTAAACAGATGAATGCCTTATTGGCCACTTGTGGCTTGTATGATGGTGCGGGTGAATTTGCTTATCGCGTAGGCATGCCGGGTAAGTCTGGCGTGGGGGGAGGCATTATTGCCATTGTACCTGGCGAGATGTCGATTGCCGTCTGGTCGCCGGAGCTAGACCCTTCTGGTAATTCACTGGCAGGGACGGCCGCGTTGGAGCTATTGTCGGCGAGAATTGGTCGCTCGATATTCTAATGTGTCTCCGATTGTTGTGCCGATCATAAGGGCAATATTCACCCCGCTTTAACCTAAAAAGGCCTCGCAGCATGCTGCGGGGCCTTTTTACTGGGCAAATACGCGCTGATGTCGTAATGGGTTTACGCGTCAGCCGCCAATGTCGCGAAAGCGTGATCAGCCGCGGCGAGCGTAGCGTCCACTTCTTTTTGACCGTGAGCTAAGCAGGTAAAGCAGGCCTCAAACGCGGAAGGTGCCAAGTAGACCCCTTGCTCGAGCATTAAGTGGAAGAAACGCTTGAAGCGCTCGGTGTCACACTGTTGCACATCTTTAAAGCAGGTGACGGTCTCTTGCTCGGTGAAGAAGAAGCCAAACATCGCGCCTGCTTGGTTGGTGGTCAGCGCAATACCGTGTTTGTCAGCCAAGGACTTAAACCCTTCTGCGAGCTGATTGGTAACATGGGTCAAGTAATCGTGGTTACCTGGCTGACGTAGCTCAGACAAACAGGCGTGCCCGGCCGCCATGGCGACGGGGTTCCCCGCCAGTGTTCCCGCTTGGTATACCGGACCTGTCGGTGCCAAGTATTCCATCACTTCGCGACGTCCGCCAAAGGCACCCACCGGCATACCACCACCGACAATTTTACCCAGTGTGGTTAAGTCAGGTTTTACGTCGTAGTAAGTTTGTGCGCCACCTAATGCCACGCGGAAGCCAGTCATGACTTCATCAAAAATCAGTAAGGCACCGAACTCATCGCACAGCTCGCGCAGGCCTTGTAAGAAACCCGGTTGCGGCGGCACACAGTTCATGTTGCCCGATACCGGCTCAACAATGATACAGGCAACATCTTCAGGGTAGGTTTCGAATGTGTGGCGTACCGACTCAAGATCGTTATAGGTGCAGGTCAGTGTGTGCTTGGCAAAGTCGGCCGGCACTCCTGGCGAGTTGGGCTTACCGAGGGTGAGGGCACCAGACCCCGCTTTGACCAGCAAGCAATCGCCATGGCCGTGATAGTTGCCCTCAAATTTAATGAACTTATCGCGTTTGGTAAATCCGCGCGCAAGACGAATAGCGCTCATGGTCGCCTCAGTGCCTGAGTTCACCATGCGTACCATTTCCATCGAAGGCACTAGCTCTGCAACCAGCTCCGACAAGGTTGTTTCACTCTCGGTTGGCGCACCAAAGCTGAGGCCACGCTGTGCGGCATCCACCACGGCTTCGCGGATAGCACTGTGATTATGGCCTAAGATCATCGGGCCCCACGAGCCGACAAAATCGATATAGGCTTTGCCGTCGGCATCAAAAATATACGCGCCGTCAGCACGCTCCATGAAGACAGGGTCGCCGCCGACACCGGCAAAAGCACGCACGGGAGAATTCACGCCACCGGGAATGGTGCGTCTAGCTTGTTGAAAAAGTTGTGCTGATTTGGTCATGACATATCCTGTTTGGTAAGGCTTGGCCTAAATTGCGTTGGCGTATTTTAACCAAAGATACGGAACACTGGCGAGGTAGAGTATGATTTCGTTAAGACAAGATTGGCAATTAATACGTACTGATCACAGTTGCGATCAAACGCGCAATACTTGAACACTTTACTCAGGTATTAGATAATCCCATACTTAGCACAAAGAGCATGTGAGGTAACAATGAGCGAAGCACCTTTGCCGTTAGAGTTTTCTGAGGCCGCGGCAACCAAGGTAAAGACGCTGATTCAGGAAGAAGAAAACCCCAACCTGAAGTTGCGCGTCTATATCACCGGTGGTGGCTGTAGCGGCTTCCAATATGGTTTTACCTTCGATGAAAACGTCAATGAAGGGGATATGGAGATCGAAAAAAGCGGCGTGATGCTGGTGGTTGATCCTATGAGCTTACAGTACCTGATGGGCGGTAAGGTCGACTACACTGAGGGCCTTGAAGGATCGCGCTTTTTCATTGATAACCCCAATGCCACGACCACCTGTGGCTGTGGTGCATCGTTTAGCGTCTAACCTTTTTATGGCGACGTTGAGCTTTTTGAGATAAAAAAACGGCGCCTTTGAGCGCCGTTTTTTATGCGCCAAGGCGATTAGCCACCTCGGTTGTAATGATTCAAGCTGCCCACGGTGGCCAGTAACTGATTAAACTTACTTAGCTGAGCCATACGCGATTCGGCCAGTCGCACAAACGCCTTTTTCTGTTCGCCTTGCAACGACTTCGCCTCAGGCAGCTTTACCGTCCGCGGGTTTTTGTGTACCCCATGGACGAGAAACTCATAGTGCAAGTGTGCGCCCGTCACGCGCCCTGTTGAGCCTAGCGTACCAATGATATCCCCTTGTTTGACTCGCTGGCCGGTTTTCACTTTACGCTTGGTCAGGTGCAAATATTTGGTGATATAGGTCGAGCTGTGGCGGATAAACACATAGTTGCCGTTGAAACGGTTATACGAGGCTTTCATCACCACGCCGTCCCCAGCTGCTTTAATGGGGGTGCCCACTGGCGCAACATAGTCGGTACCACGGTGAGGCTTGACACGACCAGTGACCGGGTGCAAACGACGTGGGTTGAAGTTTGAGCTAACATAGCGGAAGTTAACCGGTGAGCGTAAAAACGCTTTTTTCATCGCTTTACCACTCGGCGTGTAGTACTTACCATTTTTTGCGCGTACTGCCGTAAAGGTATCTCCTCGGTTAGTGAAGGTCGCGGCGAGGATATTACCACTGCCAATATGCTCCCCTTCCACAAACTCTTCTTCATACAACACGGAGAAGCTATCACCATTGCGAATATCAAGGGCAAAATCCACATCCCAACCAAAGATCCCCGCCAATTGCATGATCTGATTTGGGTTTAATCCAGCATCCGAGGCTGCTTGCCAGAAGTTTGACTTGATGGTCGCGCGCGCAAAGTTTAGCTGCGTATCCACGTGCTTGGTTTCAATACGTGATTGATAGCTATCATCAATTTTGTTGACGATCAGCGTTTCATTACTGCCTCGAGGCTGAATGAGCTGCACCAGTTCGCCGTCATCGTCTACCCCTAGGCGTACTTCATCGCCTGGATTTAAGTAAGCGAGGGTTTGCGTTCTTTCGTCGGCATTCACAAGGCGATAAAGGGTCGTTGGGCTTAATCCCGCACGGCTGAACAGTAGCGCCATGCTCTCGCCAGGCTGCACTTCATAGGTTTGCCAGTTGATATTGCGCTTAAACTGCGCGGGCATCTCATCTTTGGGAGGCAGTAATGAGACAGCTTTAACCGGTAAAGGGTAATGTTTACCCGGTTCGAAATTAGGTTTAGGGCGCGGCGTATCGGCGCCGTCTGGTACCAAGATTAATAAGACAATGAATGCGCTCAATGCACCGATAACGAGTTTATGTAACTTAGGTAAGGCTGCGAGTTTATTTAACGGCATGAAGACTATGTTGAATCACTACGAATAAAGTTATGACAGTCAGACACCCAATCGGTTTTATTGGGGATGATGCCCTGAAGTAGATTTGACACGGCTGACACAAAGACCACAAACATCTTTTGACGGCAGCCGCTGCGCGCACCCTGTACACACTCTATCAGTTTAACTGGTTTCAAAAACTGTCGCTATTCGAGTAGTATGTCGGTTTATCACATTTTTGCCTATTGGGTAGGAGCAAGAGACTATGGCGAGCCTGGAAGCTGCGCTAGCAGAACTAAAACGTGGCGTAGATGAAGTAATCCCGGAAGACGAGCTGGTGGCAAAGCTGAAAGAGGATCGTCCTCTTCGCATCAAACTTGGCGCGGACCCCACCGCACCCGATATCCACCTGGGTCATACAGTGATCCTTAATAAGCTCCGAGCTTTTCAAGCGCTTGGCCACGAAGTGATCTTCTTGATTGGTGATTATACCGGTATGGTGGGTGACCCAAGTGGTAAAAATACTACCCGTCCACCATTGACACGTGAACAGGTGCTGCAAAATGCAGAGACCTATAAAGAGCAGGTGTTCAAAATTCTGGATCCGGCGAAAACGCGTATCGAATTCAACTCGAAATGGCTAGGGGAGTTGGGCACAGATGGCATGATCCGTTTGGCGGCAAGCTCGACCGTGGCTCGCATGCTTGAGCGTGATGACTTTAAAAAGCGTTATACCAGCAACCAAGCCATTGCTATCCATGAGTTTATCTACCCACTGCTTCAAGGGCACGATTCGGTGGCATTGGAAGCTGACGTTGAGCTGGGCGGCACTGACCAAAAGTTCAATTTGCTGATGGGGCGTGAGCTACAAAAGCAAGCAGGACAGAAGCCGCAAGTGGTGATGACCATGCCACTGCTGGTTGGGTTAGATGGCGTTAAAAAGATGTCGAAGTCAGCACACAACTACATTGGTGTGAGCGAACGCCCGGATGATATGTTCGGTAAAATCATGTCGATTTCTGACGATCTGATGTGGGATTACTATGAGCTGCTGTCTTTCCGTCCCCTCGAGGAAATCGTCCAATTTAAGCAGGACGTACAAGCGGGTAAAAACCCACGTGATATTAAGATCCTGCTAGCCAAAGAAATCATCGCGCGTTTCCACTCCGAAGCCGACGCCGATGCCGCTGAGCAAACGTTCGTCAATCGCTTCCAAAAAGGCGCGATGCCGGATGAAATGCCAAGCTTCACCTTCGAGCAAGGTATGGCGATTGCTAACCTATTAAAAGAAGCGGGGTTGGTTAACTCCACCTCGGATGCGCTGCGTATGGTTCGCCAAGGCGCGGTGAAAATTGATGGCGAAAAAGTCGAAGATACCAAGTTAGTGCCTGCCGCGGGTGAAGCCGTTTACCAAGTGGGTAAACGCAAGTTTGCTCGGGTGACGCTAGGTTAAGGTTTTATTGCTAATAAGAAAGGAGGCTCTGCCTCCTTTTTTGGCGCGGTTAGTCAACATTGATTAGAATCACGTCAATCCCTGCCTGTTGGAGCCCTTCAAGATAAAATTCAGGAATGGCTTGATCGGTGATCACTTTACTCACTTTTCCCGGCTCTAGAATTTTGTGCAAGCTAATCCGACCAAATTTACTTGAATCGGTGACAACAATGATTTCATCAGCAACGTCACACATGCGTCGGTTTAGTTGTGCTTCGTATTCGTTATGTGTCGTAATCCCTTTTGCGAGATCAAACCCATCTACTCCTAGAAATAGTTTATTAAAGTGATAGCTTTCTAGCGTTTTCTCTGCCTGGCTACCATAGAAAGACATTGATTTCCTGCGAAGATGCCCACCTAACATAATCACTTCGACTCCTTGAGCTGGCATCAGCGTATTAGCAATGTTGAGTCCATTCGTCATAGCAATGACGTCTTTGAGGTCAGACATACAGTTTGCGATGTAATTTGTTGTCGTGCCTGAGTCCAAAATTATGGTGTCTCCATCACAGATGAGCTCTGCTGCCGCTTTGCCTATTTGTGACTTGACGCTGGGATTCAGTTGGCTTTTATCCTCGAACGAATGCTCTGGATAAGCTGTATTGCTCTCGTTTAAAAAAGCACCACCATATGCTCTAGTTATGATTCCTTGTTTTTCAAGAAAAGCGAGATCATTACGTATTGTCACGGTCGACACGTCAAACCACTTTGCTAAGTCAGTAACCTGTACACTGCCTTGCTTTCTTATCATAGCAAGCGTCTGTTCACGCCTCTCACTTGTACTCTTCATTAAAGTATCCGCCTCTTGTGCTTACTGAGAGCGATTATAGAAAGTTGTGCTTTAAATTAAAAGTGACGTTCCTTTTGTTTCCTTTCTATATCTTTCATTTTATCCATGAGTAAGTCTCATAAGCTGCATAGGAAGCGTATTGTCTATTTTTTTATGCCTCTTTGTTTGCCTTTCTTTCATTTCGGTTTTTATTTGTGAACTACCTCAATCTTTCGTTTTCTTTTTATTTATTTTTTGGTGAGTGGGTATAATCTGACATCGAAAGGTAATGAAAGTTTATGGTTGTGGTTTTCTGCTGGGGGATTTATGGAAATGTTGCGTTGTGTTGTCAATGCACATCAAAGAGGGCAAAACGTGGGGGTCTATTCTGTTTGCTCTGCCCATCCATTTGTAATTGAAGCGGCGATTCGCCAATCGAAAAAAGATGGGAGCTTATTGGTTATTGAAGCAACGTCAAACCAAGTTGATCAATATGGTGGCTATACAGGCATGACACCAGAGGATTTTAAACAGTTTGTTTATGACATAGCACGAGAGCATGGTTTTCCAAGCAAGTACATAGTTCTTGGCGGGGATCACCTTGGCCCCAATCGTTGGCAGAAAGAAACAGCCACTGTCGCGATGGAGAAAGCTGAAATCCTAATAGCGGACTATGTCTCTGCCGGATTTAAGAAAATTCATCTTGATTGCAGCATGTCTTGCGCTGGCGATCCCGTTCCTTTGTCCGATGATATTGTCGCACAAAGGGCGGCTAGGTTAGCCATGGTGGCAGAGAGAACCTGCCAAGAACAGTTTGGCGAGAGTGATCTTTTGTACGTGATTGGGACTGAAGTTCCTGTACCAGGGGGAGCAAATGACACGCTAAATGAACTTGTCATTACCACCTCATCGGCTGCTGAAAAAACACTTCAAGCGCATTGGGCTGCTTTTGAAAAACTCCAGTTATCAGATCTTTGTTCTCGGGTCATAGGGCTTGTTGTCCAACCTGGTGTTGAGTTCGATAACGGTGGTGTCATCGACTATCAACCGGAGAAAGCAAGGGCGCTAAGTCGATGGATTGAGGGCTATGAGAATTTGGTGTTTGAGGCTCATTCCACAGATTATCAAACGGCGAGCGCATACCGTCAGCTGGTAGCGGATCATTTTGCCATTTTAAAAGTTGGCCCAGCTCTCACATTTGCTCTACGTGAAGCTCTATTCGCTCTCTCATGTATAGAAGAAGAAATCATTTCAGCTCGCTCATGCTCAGGACTACGTGAAGTGTTAGAGCTAGCTATGCAGGCTGAACCTGATCACTGGCAAGATTACTACCATGGTGCCCAAATGGAGCAGCGCTTAGCAAGAAGCTATAGCTACTCTGATCGCATTCGCTATTACTGGCCGGACTCAAGCGTAGCGCAAGGCGTTGAAATACTATTGCGCAATCTTGAATCAATTGAGATTCCTTTACCGCTGCTCAGTCAGTACCTACCTATCCAATACCATCATGTTCGAGAGGGGACGCTGGCCAACCGTGCTCACGAACTGGTTATAGACAAAATTATGGAAGTTACGTCCATGTATTCACAGGCGTGTGCAGCTTCCGAGTATCAGCTATAAAGCGAGGTTTATGATGTACCTAGGTTATACCCCACAAACATTACAGGCTATTCGAGCTGAAGCTACAGCCAAAGAGATTTGCCAACAACCACAGAGTTGGATGAAAACCTTGGCAAGCATAGAGGGATCACGAACTCAGTTGGATGGTTTTCTTGCGCCGATTTTGAGGTTAAATGACTTAAGAATTGTGCTAACGGGGGCAGGGACATCTGCATTTGCTGGGAAAGCATTGGCTCCCTATTTGAGTGGTCAAATGCAACGTCGTGTAGAGGCGATTGCATCAACAGACATTGTCACTGATCCAAGCGAATACTTTGCGGAGCCGTGTCCCACTTTATTAGTGTCCTTTGCTCGTTCTGGGTGCAGTCCTGAAAGCGTTGCGGCGGTTGAACTTGCAAGCCATCAACTTAAAGACTGTTTTCACCTTGTAGTGACATGTAATGCGAATGGTGATTTATACCGGCGTAGCCTAAATGACAAGCGAACGTTTGCACTATTGATGCCTGAAGAAACCAATGACCGTGGCTTTGCGATGACAAGCAGTTTGACTAGTATGATGCTTGCCTGTTTGTCGGCTTTTCTGCCAAACCGATTTACGACTAATTCCTTCCTATCAGTAGCTCAAGCTTGCGAGTTTTTACTGAAAGAGCAATCAGACATTATTGCTCAAATTGCCATGGAACCTTGTGAACGGGTTATTTACTTGGGAAGTGGTAGCTTACAAGGTGTTGCTCAAGAGGCCTCACTTAAGTTGCTAGAGCTAACTGCTGGAAAATTATCGGTTTGTTATGACTCTCCTGTTGGATTTCGCCATGGCCCTAAATCTGTGATCGACAGTAATAGCCTCGTCATGGTGTTTATCTCTAACGATACGTATACACGTCAGTATGACTTAGACCTGCTGCATGAACTTCGTAACGATGGGCAAGCTCGCCGAGTGATAGCTGTCGCGGATTTGCCAGATCCTCGCATTACACAAGGAGAGCATTTACTCGTTCCACAAGCTCTTGATGCTGACGATGCTGCGCTTTGTTTCCCCTTTCTACTTGTTGCACAGATGTATGCCTTCTTTCGTTCGGTGAATTTGGCGATAGGACCTGATAACCCTTGCCCAAGCGGAGAAGTAAACCGCGTTGTACAGGGCGTTAATATTTACCCCTTTGAAGCTGATGTGATCAACAGAGTGAACTAAGGATATTCGCTATGCCAAACATTGTTTTAAGTCGAGTTGATGAGCGACTTGTCCATGGACAAGTCGGTGTGCAGTGGGTCGGATTTGCCGGAGCAAACCTGGTTATCGTTGCCAATGATGAAGTCGCTAATGATCAGATTCAGCAAAGTCTAATGGAGATGGTACTGGCTGAGGGAATTGGTATCCGTTTTTGGTCCTTACAAAAAGTGATTGAGACCATAGGCAAGGCAGCAGATAGGCAGAAAATTCTTCTCGTTGCTAAATCTCCTGCTGACTTTGTCACTTTGATCGAGGGAGGTGTTCCTATTCAGAAACTTAATATTGGCAACATGCACTATGCCGAAGGAAAACGTCAGATTCACAAAACTGTTTCTGTCGATGACGGTGATATCGACAGTCTACGTGCCCTGAAATCTCTAGGTGTGTCTTGTCAGGTTCAAGGGGTTCCAACTGAAACAGCAACGGATGTCTTTACGTTGCTATAAACGTTTAGAAGTGAGGATGTAAAGATGGATATTGGTTTTCTACAAGCATTGTTGCTTGGGATCTTGGCCTTTTTTGCAGGGCTCGATCTGTTTAATGGGTTAACACACTTCCACCGGCCTGTCGTTTTAGGGCCGATCGTGGGGTTAATCCTTGGAGATCTTCAGACAGGCATATTGGTAGGTGGGACCTTAGAGTTGGTCTGGATGGGGCTTGCTCCATTGGCAGGCGCTCAGCCACCCAATGTGATTATTGGTACGATCGTCGGCGCTACGTTTGCCATCTCTTCAGGTGTAGATGCTGATGTGGCGGTGGGAGTGGCTGTTCCGTTTGCTGTTGCTGTGCAGATGGGGATCACTTTCTTATTTTCTGCCATGGCACCAATGATGTCTAAGTGTGACCAGATGGCAGATAACGCTGACACCAAAGGCATAGAGCATGTGAATTACTTTGCTTTGGCTGTACTCGGCACTTTCTATTTTCTATGGGCGTTTCTGCCTATCTACTTTGGGGCGGAGCACGCGAAAGTAGCTGTAGAGGCTTTGCCTAAAACATTGATCGATGGCTTAGGAGTCGCAGGTGGCATTATGCCGGCAATTGGTTTTGCCGTACTAATGAAAATAATGATGAAGAACGCCTACGTTCCGTATTTTATTTTGGGGTTTGTAGGAGCTGCTTGGCTAGAGCTTCCCGTGTTAGCGATAGCTGCAGCAGCTGTCGCTATGGCCTTGATTGATTTTATGCGCAAAAGCGAACCTGCGCAGGCAGTACAGCCGGAGGATGTTGAAGATGGAATCTAATCAAAAAAATGATGCTAGCCAATTGCAAGACGTAACCACTGATGAGTATCAAGATAAATCCATCGGTGCAGAGCTAACGAAATCAGATATTAATAAAATGGCATGGCGCTCTTTATTGTTACAGGCCTCGTTTAACTTTGAGCGGATGCAAGCGTCCGGTTGGCTATATGGCTTGTTGCCTGCACTGAAAAAAATCCATACCAATCGCTCTGATTTATCAAAAGCGATGAAAGGACATATGGGTTTTTTCAATACCCACCCATTTTTGGTGACTTTTGTCATGGGCATCGTGCTTGCCATGGAACGTTCGAAGCAGAATGTTAATAGTATTCAAAGTACAAAAATTGCCGTTGGTGCACCGCTTGGTGGTATTGGTGATGCGATGTTCTGGTTAACGCTATTACCTATTTGTGGAGGAATTGGCGCTGACTTAGCGTTACAAGGTTCCATCATGGGGGCGGTTGTTTTCTTCTGTCTGTTCAATGTCGTTCACTTTGGCCTCCGTTTTGGACTCGCACATTATGCCTACCGTATGGGCGTTGCAGCTATCCCTCTTATAAAAGCGAATACCAAGAAAGTTGGTCATGCAGCTTCGATTGTGGGCATGACGGTTATCGGTGCTTTGGTAGCGACTTATGTAAGGCTTTCCACAACACTCGAAATTACTGCAGGAGACGCAGTTGTGAAAGTGCAAGAAGGCGTTATTGATAAGTTAATGCCTGCATTTTTGCCACTTGTGTACACCTTAGCTATGTATGCATTAGTCAAGCGAGGTTGGAGCCCCATTCGTTTAATCGTTATGACAGTGATATTGGGTGTAGTCGGTAAGTTTGCTGGCTTTCTATGAGTTAGCACAGGGCTAATAAGGCCTCTTATTAGCCCTATATCTCTGAGAATAGGAAGAAATAGTATGTTAGGTGTGATTATTACTGGGCATGGCGGTTTTGCTAGTGGAATGGAAAAAGCGATGTTGCAAGTGCTGGGTAATCAACCCCAAGTAGCCGCAATAGACTTTCCTGCTTCCTCGACGACTCAACAACTAGAACAGCAGTTTGTAGCGGCTCTTAACGAGGTCGACTCAGGTGACGGAGTGGTTTTTATTACTGATCTCTTGGGCGGAAGTCCATTTCGCGTGGCATCAACATTGGCTATACCTCGAGCTGATATTGAAGTTATCACGGGCGCAAATTTGCAATTAGTTCTAGAAATGATGATGGAAAGAGAAGAGTTAACGCCCAAGGAATTTTGCTATCAAGCCCTGATATGTGGACACAGAGGCATGACGAGCCTTGCCGATGAGATGCAAAAAAAAGCAGCTGATACGAGCGCATGTGAGGGTATCTAGAATGACCGAAATATCGATACGAGCCAAGAAGGTGCTGACCGATCTTGGTTGGATTGAAAACAGCACCGTGACAGCTATTAATGGCGTGATTACCGCGATTAAGGCGTGTGATGAGGGAGCAATCGGTAACAATCAGTTTGATGTGGATCGTTTGGTGCCTGCATTTATCGATACACATGTTCACGGTGGCGCTGGTGTTGATGTGATGGACGGCCATCATGACGCATTGAATACCCTATCGACCTATTTGGCTAGTCAAGGAGTAGGGGCTTTTCTGGCCACCACAGTGACGGCGCCATTTGAAGATATAGAAGCGGCGCTTAAACAAGTATCAAATTCATACTTTCAAGGGGTTGATGGGGCGGAGCTTTTAGGTGGCTATCTCGAAGGGCCTTACTTTACTCCTGAAAACAAAGGTGCTCATCCAGAGTCTTTGTTTCGTGAGCTTGACGTTTCTGAGCTGTGTCACTGGATAGACATTAGTAATAACACGTTAAAAGTAGTTGCGTTGGCACCTGAAAAAAAGGGAGCAATAACTGCCATTCAATATCTTAAGTCCCGCGGGGTAAATGTCATGTTGGGCCACAGTGCCGCAGACTACGAGATGACATCTAGCGCATTGGAGGCTGGCGCTGATGGACTTGTGCACTGTTTCAATGGAATGAAAGGTGTTCACCATCGTGAGCCAGGTGCCGTAGGTGCAGGGTTAAGCCACGATAGCGCTTTGCTTGAACTTATTGCTGATGGTCATCATGTCCACCCAGCTGTCATGAAAGTGTGTTGTCGATGTGCACCAAATCGATTGGTTTTGATCAGTGATGCTATGCGGGCAGCAGGTATGCCTGACGGCCCATACCTACTTGGAGAAATGCCCGTGATGATGAAAAACGGGGTTGTTCGTACTGAAAGCGGCGGGTTGGCGGGGAGCACTCTCTCGCTTAGTCAAGCAGTGCGTACCCTGGTTAACGAAGTGGGAGAGTCTCTCGAAAATGCCATCAATATGGCAACAATTACACCGGCAAAACTTCTTGGGGTTGCAGATCGCCTTGGCAGTATTGCAATCGGGAAATCTGCAAGCTTCGTGTCGTTAACAGAGAGTCTTGATGTTAGTGCGACCTGGGTTAATGGTAAGCAGGTTTGGCCTAATTAACGCGGATTGCTAATCGTCTATTAATTTTTACGTACAGTCATTTAAGGCTGTAAGGAGCAGTTATGTATCTAATTTCTTCCCATGAAATGCTAAAAGATGCTCAGCGCAATGGTTATGCGGTGCCAGCCTTTAATATCCATAATCTTGAAACGGTGCAAGTTATTGTTGAAACTGCGGCAGCGTTACGCTCTCCCGTCATACTTGCGGGTACTCCTGGTACATACAAGCATGCAGGCGTCGACTATTTGATATCAATTTGCCAGTCGGCGGCAAGGAAACATCAGTTACCACTTGTGATGCATTTAGATCACCATGAAGATTTAGACGATATTCAAACGAAGGTTAACGCAGGTATTCGTTCAGCGATGATAGATGCTTCGCATTATCCTTTTAATGAGAATATCACTCGAGTTAGAAGAGTCGTAGAGTATTGCCACAAGCTGGGAGTGAGTGTTGAAGCCGAGCTGGGTTTATTAGGCGGGCAAGAAGACGACTTAGTCATTGATGAAAAAGATGCTCAGCTTACAGATCCTGTATCCGCTAGAGAGTTTGCAGAACGAACAGGTATTGACTCTTTGGCCGTTGCTATTGGAACGGCTCATGGTCTATACAAATCAGAGCCTAACTTAGACTTTGAACGGTTAAAAGCGATTCATAAATGCGTTGATATTCCTCTTGTGTTGCATGGTGCATCTGGTATTTCGGATGAAGATGTGAGGCATTGTATAGAGCTAGGCGTGTGTAAGGTAAACGTTGCCACAGAGCTGAAAATTGCGTTTTCTGATGCGATGAAAGTTTATCTTGGCTCGCACCCAGACGCGAGTGACCCTAGGCAGTACTTAGTTCCAGGTATGAATGCAATGCGCCATGTTGTCGAGAAAAAAATACAGATGTGTGGCAGCGCTAATCGTATCTAGCTGAAATGTCAGTGTTAGAAGCCCTCGTATTTATCGAGGGCTTTTTTATTGATGAATATCCGATTACGTGTGCCAAACGCCTTTTAGTGCACGTACCATGTGTTGACCAAGATAAAATGCCGTTTGTAGGCAGGCTTCGTTAGGTTGATCATCGTCTGGCGTGTGTGCGGTCACTCCAAGGCTTGTGCCACTTGGATTAATCTTTTCCACCCCTATGTTGGCGCGACCCAGACTTAACCACAGCATGTCATGCTGGCTGGCTAAGGTTTGGAAATACTGCAGTGTCTGTGGCTGGTCACCTCCTGGGTAGGTGCCTACGGTAAAGCCTGCCGCGTACTTTCCTCGCCAGTCTTGGCGCTCCCAGGTGGGGCTAGAGGCATCGGCAAACGCCTTAAACTGGGCGCTTGGTCCACCCATGTAGGTGGGCGCACCGAAGATAATCGCATCAACGTCTTTAAGCTTTTCAAACACCTTGTCATCGACAAAGCGTCCGTTTTCAATCATGTCTGGCTCAATGCGGTAAACCACAGGTTCGGCATCGCCGGCATGAATGCCTTCCGCAATCGTGGTGGCTAGCGCATGAGTATGATCGTCGACAGAATGATAAATAATGGCAATGCTGATCATAGTGGCTCCTTTACTGAGACTGTACGTCAGACCTTAGGGTGTGTTGTCTAAATTTCAACCGCTGTCTATTCAGGCTCGGCATACTGTCCCAATAATGGCTTTTAAGACCTGTCTAGCGCGAATGGTGGCAAGGACAAATGCCAGCGGATCGCCGCTAAGCGAATCAATAGTGTGGTGACCATACCCACAATAGAGGCAGTGACAGAGCCCGGGCTGACTTGAACGGCGAGCGTATGAACGATGCCGCCAGCAATACAGGCAGTGGCATACACTTCTGTTCTCAGCACCATAGGTACTTCGCGCGCGAGCACATCACGAATAATGCCGCCGCCACACGCGGTGATCACGCCCATGATCACCGCTACCAAGGGAGATGCGCCATAACTCAGGGCTTTATCGACACCGATACCCACAAAGACCGCCAACCCAATGGCATCGGCACAAGGCAGCACGTACCAGGGGAGACGACGAGGGTGACGGATAAGTAGCATAGTGGCCACACAGGTGGCTAAAATCACCCAGATATAGGTGGTGTCGGTGATCCAAAACGCAGGTGTGGCGCCCATCGCCATATCTCGCACTGTCCCGCCGCCAATGGCGGTTGCACAGGCGAGAACGACCACGCCAAAGGGATCCATACGCAGACGGCCCGCCACCAGCACCCCGGAAATTGCGAACACGGCCGTACCGAATAAGTCGAATAAATACAAAATCATGGTCTGAGTCATGCTAAATCCTATTGTGCCTGACGGACTTCATCGAGGGCGGTACAAATTTGCTCGGCGGCGTTTAATGCACGAGGGGTCGCGCGAGTCAGCCAATCCGGGTTAAGTGACCAAGTAAACTGGCGCGTCGCCTTAGGCAGCAACTCAGCCATTGAATGCCAACTGTCTGGTAGCTGCTCGCCTGTGTGGAAAAGCACTTTGGGGGCACGTGTGATGACTTGTTCCATATTGACTTGTGGATAGGCGGCGGGGCTGTCGGCGAAGATATTTTTCCCTCCACATAACCGAAATAACTGACTCGGCCAGGCTCGGTTACTGGCGGTCATCAGTGGCGTGTCACTGAGTAAGTAAAAGTAGGGAACGGGCTCTGCACTGCGGTACTGGGCGTTTAATTGCGCCAGCTTTTGATCAAAGGCGTTAGCATTGCGTGTGGCGATGTCTGGGCTCTCGCTATAATGACCCAGCTCGCGAATAAACTGACCAATATCACTGAGCGTGTCTGGGTTGAGGTAACGGATGGTAAAGCCTAATTCCGCCAAGGTTTCCAGAGGCTTGGGCGGATTCCCGCCGCGCCAAGCTAAAATAAGATCCGGTTGCAGGGCGATAATGCGTTCGAGTTTGACTCCCCGATAGTTGGCCACGCGTTCGAGCGACTGAGCCGGCTGCGGATAATCACTGTAGGCACTTGCAGCTACCATATTGGGGCCAAGCCCAGCGGCATAAGCCAGCTCTGTGGTGTGGGGGGCGAGACTAATCACTCGCAACGGAGTGGCGTGAGCAAAAGGCATCCATGTTAAGGCCAAGACAAGCCAACAGGCTTGCAAGCGAAAAAGGGTACAAAGGGCACGAAAACGTGGCATCAATCAGTGTCCTTAAACGATTAAAACCAAGGAGCATAACCCGAGCCAGATTAAAACACTGTGGGTTAACTTCAAGCGCAGCAATAAAAGGTGATAACAAGTAGGGGTGACCCCATAGCCAATTTTGGTTCTCAAGGTCTTAGTACCTTGATAAACAGCCGGGCCGCCTAGAGAGAGCTGGAAGCGACTACCTGCACACGCGAGTAGCCAACCTGAACCAGGCGTTCGCCAGCGTCTGCCCTGCTGCCAGCCGGTTTTTAGGTGTGGCCAAGGTTGACGGCTCATTGCCACGATCACAGCAAACAGCCCCATTGGCACTATATCCAACAGGTTCAATAAGCGGGCGCTGGCGAGCCCAAACGGGTAATAGCTTAAGCGGCTTGGGGTCCAAACGCGGTGAAGGTGTACCAAGCTTGTGTATAGCAAGGCACCCACACCCCCTGCGAGCAGATAATAAAATATCACGCAAACACAGTGCCGCGCTGTGCCAAGAAGCAGTGTTTCCGCGCCCGCTTTTCCTATTCCGATCAATGACAGAGACTCGGTTTCACGATTGACGCGTGTGGCGAGCAACGCGCGCGCTGCGCCCTTGTCATGTTGGTCTATCGCATGGGCGATGGTGTGGCCAAACTTATCGATTGGCCGCCAATCAAGTGCGAGCCAGAGTAATATGGCATCGAACAGGGGACGCGACCAAACGAGCTCTCGGGTGGCGATTAAAAAAATGGCGAGGGTGCCACCCATCAACATTAAGGCGAGCGCACCGGCAAGCTTACGCTGGCGCTTAGGGTCAGTATCTTTGTTGACTTGGCTCGCGAGCAAGTCGGCATACTGTCGCCAGTATTGAAACGGAGAGTATTGACTGGGCAATGGGAGTAGCCAGTGCACTAATACCGCCAACCACAGCGCCCATAAGCGGCCTTGGTCGGCGGCGTAGATCATCCATTGTTGCGGATTGAGCAAATCATCCATGGGGTTGAGTGATCAGGCGTCGATCATTGCGATCATGTTTTCCACCATGGCCGATGAGCTTTTGGCCGCTAACGGCAGAAACTCTTCAAAGGTCATGGGTGACTCTTTTTCTGCCACGACATCGGAGATGGCGCGCACTACCACAAAAGGCGTGGCAAACTGGGCACACACTTGCGCGATCGCTGCCGCTTCCATTTCGGCGGCCACCGCATCTGGGAAGTGGGTATAGATATGTTGGCGGTGGGCATCGGTGTGCACAAAGGTATCGGCGGTACAGATCAAGCCACGCACCACATGTGTTTGGCTGTCCACTGCTTTTTCTGCGAGTTGCATTAATGCTTCATCGGACTCGAAGACCGCCGGTTGCTGCGGCACTTGTCCCATTTGATAGCCGAATGCAGTGGCATCCGCATCGTGATAGCAGACTTTGGAAGACACTACCACATCACCCAGATTGAGTGAGGGCTCAAACGCACCGGCCGACCCTGTGTTGATCACCCAGTCAGGCTTGAATTGTGATAGCAGCAAGCTGGTACCAACGGCAGCAGCAACCTTACCGATGCCAGACTGAAGTAACACGATATCATGGCCTTGCAAAGTGCCAGTATAAAAGGTGCAGCTGCCTTCTTGGTGAGTGGCGCTGTTTTCCAGCTTGTCGCGCAGTAGAGTGACTTCTTGTTCCATGGCGCCAATAATGCCGATTTTCATGCTGATAATCCTGTTCGTGTAAATGCCGTTAGTGTACATGAGGCAATAAAAAAGTGCCTCCTTTGAGGCACTTCTGGATAGATAGCATCGATGTCTACGTGAACGATGTCGGACGATACCGCTGGAGCGTCGCCCGCGCTATACTTCTAGGTAGTCCATGATGCCTTCTGCTGCTTTGCGACCTTCATCAATGGCTGTCACCACCAAATCGGAGCCGCGCACCGCATCGCCCCCGGCAAAAATTTTGGGGTTCGTAGTTTGGTACAAGATATCACCTTTTGCGGGCGCTTGGATTCGTCCGCGCTCATCAAGGGCGACATCGTAAGGTTCTAGCCACTCCATCGCGTGTGGCTGGAAACCAAAGGCCATGATCACCGCATCCGCTTCCAGCACATGCTCACTGCCCTCAATTGGCTCTGGGCGGCGGCGACCCGCAGCATCAGGCTCTCCGAGCTGGGTTTTCACCACAGTGACGCCGCTAACATTGCCATTACCGTCGACTTCAATCCCTAACGGTTGCAGGTTGAACATAAAGTTCACCCCTTCTTCGCGGGCATTTTTGACCTCACGGCGCGAGCCAGGCATGTTTTCCTCATCACGACGATAGGCACAAGTGACACTGGCGGCTTGTTGACGAATCGAGGTACGGACACAGTCCATCGCGGTATCTCCCCCTCCAAGCACCACGACACGTTTCCCCGCCATATCGATGAACGGTGGAGCGTTGTCCAGTGCCATCACCTTATAGGTGTTGGAGACTAAGAAGGGCAGSGCATCAAAGACGCCRGGYGCMTCTTCATTRGCSAGSCCTGCACGCATRTACTTRTAGGTGCCAACCCCTAAGAAAACCGCATCATAGTCATCGACCAAGGTTTGCATGTCGATATCTTTACCTACTTCGGTGTTGAGGCGAAACTCAACCCCCATCTCGGTAAAGACACGCTGACGATGCCGCATCACATCTTTTTCCAGCTTAAAAGATGGAATGCCAAAGGTGAGCAAGCCCCCAATTTCTGGGTAGCGGTCAAAGACCACGGGTTTTACCCCGTTGCGGACCAGTACATCGGCGCAGGCGAGTCCTGCTGGGCCGGCACCAATCACGGCGACTTTTTTATCTGTCCACTCAACGTGTGACATGTCAGGCTTCCAGCCCATCTCAAAGGCTTTATCGGTGATGTACTTTTCGACATTGCCGATGGTGACGGCGCCAAAGTCGTCGTTG
This sequence comes from Salinivibrio sp. ML290, assembly GCF_001995695.1. Classification (NCBI taxonomy): domain Bacteria; kingdom Pseudomonadati; phylum Pseudomonadota; class Gammaproteobacteria; order Vibrionales; family Vibrionaceae; genus Salinivibrio; species Salinivibrio sp. ML290. Next base: position 218,228 of record NZ_MUEY01000002.1, read on the forward strand.
AGGGTGCAGTCACCCTCGCAGAGACGGTCTTGTGGGCACACGCGACCACATACCTCGGGCAGGCTATTGGTTTGGTGCGACAGCTCAACCGCTTCTATAATCCGACCCTCGTTGGCGAGCTTGAGCCACTGCGGAATATAGTTGTGCACTGGGCACTTCCATTCACAGTAGGGGTTGCCACAGTCAAGACAACGATCCGCTTGTGCTGACACCTCTTTTTCAGTGAAGGGTTCATAGATTTCAACGAACTCAATTTTGCGCGTTTCAATCGCTTTTTTGCGCGGGTCAATGCGCTGCACATCAATAAACTGATAGATGTTCTGGCTCATGGGTCCCTCCTTTTACTGCGCCTGAACGCGCAGCTCAGCAGCGCTGCGACTTTGGTGGCCTAATAAGGTATTCACATCAGCGGCTTTCGGTTTGACGAGGTAGAAACGGTGTACCCAAGTGTCAAAGTCATCGAGCAGCTGTTGTGCACGATCCGAGCCGGTCAGCTCGAAGTGTTGGGCTATCAGGCCACGTAAGTGCTCTTGATGGATAGCCAAAGCCTCCAACGATAGGGCTTCAACCAACTCAGGGTTGATACGACCGTTAAAATCGCCCTCTTCATCCAGCACGTATGCGAAGCCACCGGTCATCCCAGCGCCAAAGTTGACCCCGGTGCGACCGAGAATGGCCACAATGCCTCCCGTCATGTATTCACACGCATTGTCGCCCGCGCCTTCCACAATGGCATGGACGCCTGAGTTACGCACGGCAAAACGCTCCCCGGCTTTACCGGCCGCAAACAATTTGCCCCCAGTGGCACCGTATAGGCAGGTGTTACCCATGATGGTGGACTCATGACTGGCAAATGCTGAGCCGATAGGGGGCCGGATCACAATCTGTCCGCCGCTCATGCCTTTTCCGACGTAGTCGTTAGCATCCCCAATAAGGGTGATGTTCACTCCCGCGGCATTCCATACCCCGAGCGACTGGCCGGCGGTGCCTTGCAGCTGCACATCCAGTGGGTTAGCAGCCATACCGGTATTGCCGTAACGTTTTGCAATCGCACCAGACAAGCTGGCACCGACTGAACGGTCGGTATTACGAACAGACTTGTAGACACTGGCACTGTGGTTGGCCGCAATAGCTTCACCCAGTTCACTAAGCAGGGCTTGGTTAAGCTCAGCCTTGTCAAATGGCGTGTTAGGCTCACTGCAATACAAGGTTTTACCTGGCCACGGCGTTGGCGCATCGAGAATATGGCTTAGGTCGAGCTTCAGTTGCTTGGCGGTAAAGCCATCAACCGCCTCAAGGAGGTCGGTTCGACCAATCAGATCGGTGAGCTTTTCCACCCCTAATTCGGCCAGCAGCTCGCGCACTTCTTCCCCTAGGCCTTTGAAGAAGTTCATCACTTGCTCGGGCAGGCCTTTAAAGTACTCACTACGTAAGGTTTCATCCTGAGTAGCAACGCCAGTTGCACAGTTATTGAGGTGGCAAATACGAAGGTATTTACAGCCAAGTGAGACCATAGGGGCGGTACCAAAGCCAAAGCTTTCTGCGCCTAAGATAGCGGCTTTGACAATGTCTAAACCGGTTTTTAGGCCCCCGTCGACTTGTAAACGGATCTTATGGCGCAAGCCGTTTTCAACCAGTGCTTGCTGAGTTTCAGCGAGCCCCAATTCCCATGGGCTACCTGCATATTTTACCGAGGTGAGCGGGCTGGCACCTGTCCCACCGTCGTACCCTGAGATGGTTATTAGGTCGGCGTACGCTTTGGCCACCCCGGTGGCAATGGTGCCTACGCCTGGCTCTGAAACCAGCTTAACCGACACGAGTGCCTGCGGATTAACTTGTTTGAGATCGAAGATCAGCTGGGCTAAATCCTCAATCGAGTAAATATCATGATGCGGCGGTGGCGAAATCAAGGTCACGCCGGGGACGGAGAAACGCAGTTTAGCAATTTCTGCTGTCACCTTATGGCCAGGCAGTTGTCCACCTTCTCCGGGCTTCGCGCCTTGCGCGACCTTGATTTGCAGCACATCCGCATTGGTCAGATAGTGCGGGGTGACGCCAAAACGGCCAGATGCAATCTGCTTGATGCGTGAATTGCGTTCGCTATTGAAACGACGTGGATCTTCGCCCCCTTCGCCGGAGTTTGAGTGGCCACCAAGACGGTTCATGGCAATAGCCAGCGCTTCGTGCGCTTCCGGGCTCAAGGCACCGATAGACATCGCCGCCGAGTCAAACCGTTTGAACAGCTCCGTTGCCGGCTCTACACGTTCGAGCGCAACCGGTGAGGCCGCTTTTTTCAGTTGCATTAAATCGCGCAAGGTTGCCACAGGACGCTCATTCACGGTTTTAGCGTAGGTTTTGTAATCCATGGCCTCGCCAGATCGCACCGCGCTTTGCAAGTTGGTCACCACATCTGGGTTATACGCGTGGTATTCACCATCGTGGACATACTTAAGCAGACCGCCATGTTCAAGCGGTTTACGCTTGATCCATGCTCGGCGAGATAGGTTGATCAAATCTTGTTGGAAATCATCAAAACTGGCCCCTTGAATGCGGCTAGCCACGCCTTTAAAGCAAAGCTCAATCACATCTTGGTGCAAGCCAACCGCCTCGAACAACTGCGAGCAACGGTAAGAGGCAATGGTCGAAATCCCCATTTTTGACATGATCTTGTAAAGGCCTTTATTAATGCCATTACGGAAGTTGACCATCACATCGCGATACGGCTTATCGACGGCGCCAATATCGACCAAGTTCGCCAGTGTTTCATAGGCTAAGTAAGGATAAACCGCCGTGGCACCAAACCCGAGTAACACCGCAAATTGATGGGGGTCGCGAGCACTGCCGGTTTCGATAATGATGTTGGCATCACAGCGTAGGTTTTGGTTAACCAAGCGTTTTTGCACCGCACCGACCGCCATTGCCGCAGGAATCGGAAGCGTATCTTTATTGATACTGCGGTCAGAGAGCACCACAAGAACGGTGCCATCACGGACACAACGCTCGGCCTGATCGCATAAATCGAGGATGGCTTGATGAAGATCTTTTTCGTTCGGATCGTAATTAATATCTAAAATGCTGTTGCGATAATAGGTATCGTCCAGCTCGAGCAGTTGCACCAGATCCGAGAACAGAAGGACCGGAGACTTAAACGCGACCCGTTCGGCGTGCCCATCGGTTTCACAGAACACATTCATTTCTCGGCCAATACAGGTGGCCAGAGACATCACGTGGTTCTCACGCAGCGGATCAATCGGTGGGTTAGTCACCTGGGCAAATTTTTGTCGGAAGTAATCGCTCACACAGCGTGGACGCGACGATAGTACGGCCATTGGCGTATCATCACCCATGGAGCCGGTGGCTTCTTGGCCAATATCGCCCAGCACTTTGACGACCTGATCCACTTCCTCATTCGACATCCCAAACAGCTTTTGATAGGTCTTAAGCTGGGCATCTTTAAGGTTACGGCTGCCTTCACTGGTGTCAGGATCTAAGTCTTCAAACGGTGTGAGACGACGGACATGTTGGTCCAGCCACTCACGGTACGGATGACGGCTTTTTAGCTCATCATCGATTTCACCTGAGTGCCAAATCTTCCCTTCGCGGGTATCGATCACTAAAAGCTCACCCGGGCCCACGCGGCCTTTTTCTGACACTTCGTCAGGTGCGTAATCCCAGATCCCAATCTCGGAGGCGAGGGTAATAAACTTATCTTTGGTAACCACATAGCGCGCCGGACGCAGGCCGTTTCGGTCAAGATTACAGGCGGCATAGCGGCCGTCTGACATCACGATGCCCGCCGGCCCGTCCCATGGCTCCATATGCATGGAGTTAAAGTCATAAAATGCGCGCAGTTCATCATCCATGTCTGGGTGATTTTGCCAAGCGGGCGGCACCAGTAAGCGCATAGCTCGGAATAAGTCCATCCCGCCGGCGAGAAAAACTTCCATCATGTTGTCGAGGCTTGAGGAATCAGACCCTGATTCATTCACAAACGGGGCGGCTTGATGTAAGTCAGGCAACAAAGGGGAGTTAAATTTGTATGCACGTGTGCGTGCCCATTGACGGTTCCCCTCAATGGTGTTGATTTCGCCGTTGTGGGCAAGGTATCTAAAGGGTTGTGCGAGCGGCCAGCGTGGTTGAGTATTGGTACTGAAACGCTGGTGGAACAAGCAGATAGATGACTCTAAGCGCAGATCCGCGAGATCGGTGTAAAAACGTGGCAGATCCGCTGGCATACACAACCCTTTGTAAACAATGGTTTGTGTGGATAGGCTGGTGACATAAAAGTCAGCATCGTCTGCCAAGGCTTGTTCTGCACGGCGACGCGCAATATACAGGCGTCGCTCTAAATCGCGTGCGCGCCAGCCTGCTGGACCATTGATAAACACTTGTTCAATGACCGGTTGAGACTGTTTGGCGATATCCCCGAGTACATCTGGGTTGGTCGGTACGGTCCGCCATCCCACCACTGATAGCGTTTCAGCGTTGATTTCTTGCTCGAAGCGTTGTTTGGCTTGTTGGGCTTTTGCCGGATCGGCACTGAGAAAAATCATGCCGACCGCATATAGACGGCTCAGCTTCCATTGGTTTTGCTCAGCAATAAGGCGGAAAAAGCGGTCGGGCTTTTGCAGTAGTAGCCCACAACCATCGCCTGTCTTGCCGTCAGAGTTGATACCACCTCGGTGGGTCATGCGGTCAAGTGCAGCGATAGCAGTACGAACCAGTTTGTGGCTGGGCTCCCCCTCTTGATGGGCGATAAGGCCAAAACCACAGTTATCTTTTTCCAGCATTGGGTTGTACAGCGACATTGCAATTCTCCCTTGCTACTGCGTTACGCGCAGTGATTGCATTTATTGTCGTGATCCTCCTGACCACTCTGAACAGATTCGCTTTGTGACTGTGCGCTCGTTATGTTGTGATTTTTTAACGAGAAAAGTCGGTGATTTACACTCTAACTCACTGTTTTATCGATGGATTGACAGAGAATACACAGGCAAAGCACTATTCAGCGACCTTCCAAATTAACGGTAAACCTTGCAAAGGTCAAATTTTTATATGCATCCTTTATGCATAGCGATAGAAGCATGTCTTTATTGTAAGCGACTGATGTAAAAGTATTTATTGTGGTTTTTTTGATGAATAATATCTATTCGCAATTATGCCATTTTGTTAAATAATTATTAAATAAAAGGCGAATTCGAGTAGATATCCTAGCTTTGATGATGAATAAAGAAGGGTGCGTTATATGCTTTCTCTTTCATAGCAAAAAGCACTGTCAATTGATGTAATAAAATAACAAATGATATTCGCAAAGCTGTGAACAGGACAATCACGCGTTCTATCAAAACTGTGGCAGAATACGTCGCCGGTGAGGTAGGGCGTGAATACGATCAAGGACAGTAATAAGGCAGACAGGAGTGGCATGGCGTTTTTTAGTTTTAGCTTGGTTTTCGTGTTAGGCGCTTTGCTTGGCTACGGTTGGCGCGCGCGTCGAGCGACACTGGCGTTATCCGATTGGCGGGTTTACATGGCCGGGTTAGACACGCCACATGCGATTGTCACGGCCGATGATGGTGACATCTTGTATGCCAATGCACCTTGTGTGGAGTCTTTTTCGCTGGTAGGTAGCCACAACCGGTTTAAAACCGCCAATGAAAAACAGCAGCAAGCGGTGCGCGCTTTTATTGTGGCGCAGCGTTGGCCTCAGCCATTTTCTAATGTTGAAGCCAAAGTCAGAGCCCCGGGCGCGAATCGGGTGCGGGTTGAGGTGACCTTATCTGGCTTGCCGATCCGCTGTCGCGGCAAGCGTGCCTGGCTCATTTCATTTTCTGCCTCTGAGTCCAACACGCAATGGCACCTGCAGCAACAAGAACAAGGTGTGCTTTTAAGCGTGATTAATTCCTTGGCGGAGCTCGTATGCTTTCAAGATGTTGAGGGAAACGTGGTGGGCACGAACGCCGCCTTTGACCGCTTCTGGCAGGGCCGTGAGCAAGAAGCAGTGCTTTGGCAAGCCTGTGAGCCGCTTTCCGAGCCGCGAACAGTACGTACCTGGGCGACACAACATCATGATCAGAGCTGCTTATTGGAAACGAATATCACAACGCTTAAAAATGATAAGCAGGAAGTGATAGGCACATTGAGTATTAGCCATGATGTGACCAATTGGCACCAGATGCAGGAGCGGTTACAAAAAGAAGCACAACAGCGTCACTCGGTTGAGCAAGTGCTGGAGCAGCGAAGTAACTTGCTCAGTGCGATTTTCCAAGCGAGTGTCGACCCTATCGGCATTTTTGATCAAGACTATTATCACCTGGCGTGTAATCAAGCGTACGCCGATGCGCTTGGCACCACCATTGAAGCGCTCGAGAATGCACCGGCGCAATATGTGGTGGATCCGGAGATATTTGATCAACACAAAGCGCGTGATAAACAGGTGTTAGAAACGGGTGGAACCATTACCTATGAAGATGTCATTTTAACGGATACAGGTGAGCAAACTTGGTATGAGGTGACCAAGTCACGCATTCAAGATCCGGTCACGTTGGCACCGGCTGTGCTGCTGATGGCACGAGATATCACCGAACGGAAAGAGACACAACAACAGTTAGCCGATGCCATCATGGCACTGCAGGAGCTCAGCTTTGTTGATAGCCTTACTCAAGTGGCTAACCGACGCAGTCTTGACGAGCAATTGAGCACGCTGTGGCGTTCACACGCCAGAGAGCAGACCCCCCTGGCGTTTATTCTTTGCGATATAGATCATTTTAAGCTTTACAACGATCACTATGGCCACCAGCAGGGTGACTGGGCCTTACAGCAAGTGGCCAAGGCGCTAAAATCGTCCGTTCATCGCCCGATGGATATGGTTGCCCGTTATGGGGGGGAAGAATTTGCGATTGTCTTACCACAGACAGGGCTAAACGGCGCGATGGATGTGGCTGAACGGGCGAGGCAAGCGATATTAGCGGCGAACATCGAACACTTGGACGCGGCATCCACCCAGCAACTGACGATGAGCCTGGGGGCGGCGTGTATGATCCCAGCGCCGGATCAAGATTATGGCGATTTGGTACAATGCGCGGATCGTGCGTTATATCAAGCCAAGCGACATGGCCGCAATCGTGTGAGTGTGCTGCAAGGTGCCTCTCATTCTCGCCCATCAAACAAGCAACGAGCCTCGGTGGCTGAATCAATTCACTTCGAATCTGGCGGTTAATAAGCCTATATGAAACAACTTAAAGTCCTTGCCCAATATTACGTCGACCTACTAGTCAAGTTAGGCATAGTGCGCTTTAGCATGCTACTGGCTTTGGCGCTCGTGGCGCTCGCGGTAGTGGTGCAAGTGGGGATTACCTTAGTCCTTGAGGGCACGGTTCAAAATATTGATATCATTCGCTCTGTTTTCTTTGGCCTGGTGATCACGCCGTGGGCGGTTTATTTTTTGTCGGTGGTGGTTGATCAACTGGAGGAGTCTCGTCAGCGGTTATCAAAACTGGTTTCTAAGCTGGAAGAAATGCGTGCGCGTGATATGCGCCTTAACCGCCAACTCACCGAAAATATTGAGCAACTCAACTCGGAAATAGAAGAGCGTGAGAAAGCGGAGAGTGCGCGGCAGCAGGCGATTAAAGATCTTGAAAATGAAGTTTATCAGCGTGAAAAAGCGCAGTTGGAGCTGGCGGAGCAAACCGCCTTACTCCGCTCTTTCATTGATGCTTCCCCAGATTTGATTTACTACCGCAACGCTGATGGTCAGTTCTCGGGCTGTAACCGAGCGATGGAAGAGCTAACCGGTTATGACGAGAAAACGCTCAAAGGGCTGACACCTTGGGACGTTTATCGCGAAGATATCGCTGAAAAAGTGGTCGAAACCGACCAGCAAGTGTTTGACGCCAATGTGTCGATAACCTACGAGCAATGGCTTGAATATCAAGACGGGCGTAAAGCCTATTTTGAATTACGCAAAGTGCCTTTCTTTGCCCGAGATGGGCGGCACCTTGGGCTGCTTGGTTTTGGGCGAGAAATTACCGAGCGTAAGCGCTACCAAGATGCGCTGGAAAAAGCGAGCCGAGAAAAAACAGCGTTTATTTCCACCATTAGTCATGAATTGCGCACCCCGCTCAATGGGATTGTTGGCCTAAGCCGCATGTTGCTGGAGTCAAACTTGGATGATAAGCAACGTAATTATCTGCGGACGATTTATGTCAGTGCGATCACGTTGGGAAATATTTTTAACGACATCATTGATTTAGACAAATCTGATCGCAAACGTCTTTCTCTGCATCCCACCAGTGTGGATTTAAATGAGTTTGTTACCGAAATCGACAATATTTCAGGGTTGATGGCCGAGCAAAAGGGCTTACGTTTTGAACTTGAGCGAGTGACCGAACTCCCTGACTATGTGGCGGTTGATACGACGAGGCTGCGGCAAATCCTATGGAACCTCGTCGGTAATGCGGTCAAGTTTACCAAGCAAGGCTGTGTGATCATTACAGTCAGCGCGGAAGTGGACGGTGACCAAGCCCATTTATGCTTTGACGTTGAAGACAGTGGTATCGGGATCCCCGCGGATGAACAAGACAAGATTTTTGCCATGTATTACCAAGTTAAACAGGCAGGGGAAAACCTGCATGCCGTTGGGACAGGTATTGGCTTGGCGGTATCGCGTAAATTGGCCCGTTTGATGGGGGGGGATATTACCCTCGACAGTGAAGAGGGCGAGGGGAGTACCTTTACGGTTACCGTCAAGGTGCCATTGAGTGAGCCTGGAGAAGACGAAACACCGGCACTCACCCCAGTGGAAAGCAGGCTGCGTATTTTATTGGTGGAGGATATTGAGCTCAATATTACTGTTGCTACCAGCTTGCTTGAGAGTTTGGGGCACCAGGTGACCGTCGCTCGCGATGGGCAGTCGGCGTTAGATGTGTTCTCGCCAGACGCGTTTGATCTGGCGCTGCTCGACATTCAACTGCCCGATATGACCGGTTTTGATATCGCGGCTACTTGGCGAGAGCAGTATGCGCAACTGCCACCTTTAGTTGCGCTGACCGCCAATGTTATTAATGACAAAAATAGCTATCTTGCCAACGGAATGGACGATGCGATCAGCAAACCCATTAGTGTGAGTGCGCTTAACCAGGTGATTGAGCAGTATGCTTTGTCATCAAACATGGTGACAGACGTCGAGAGTGTGAATGAGCCCGCGCCGAGCCGTCCTATCGCGAATGAACAAGCAGAGCGGTTACTCGATATGGATATGCTCACTGGGTATGTGGAGTTAGTGGGTATAGACCCTGTGAAACAAAGCATTGAGATGTTTGAGTCAACCATGCCAGAGTACATCGCCATCCTCGACTCGAATATGACGGCACGAGATCAAGAAGGCATTGTTTCTGAAGCGCACAAAATTAAAGGCGCTGCAGGGTCGGTGGGACTCAAGCATATTCAAAAAGTGGCGCAAAAAGCACAGTCACCCGACCTCCCCGCGTGGTGGGAGAACATTGCGGATTGGATTGATGAAATCAAAGATGGCTATCAGCACGACCTGGATGTGCTAAAAGCGTGGTTAGACGAGCAAGCGTAGCGCTTCTGGCTGGCGAGCCCACTGAGAAACCAGCAAGCGACAAAGAGAAAAAAGGCGCCTTAATCGGCGCCTTTTTCTTGAGTTCGACACGCAGTCATTAAACCATGCACTGTCTCTCAACGACTCTTTATTGCTCTTCGATTTCACCGCAGAAGCGATAACCTTCACCATGGATGGTCGCAATAATCTCTGGTGTGTCATTGTGCGATTCGAAATGTTTACGGATCCGGCGGATCGTGACATCCACGGTACGATCGTGCGGCTTAAGTTCACGACCCGTCATTTTCTTAAGCAGCTCAGCACGCGTCTGAATTTTGCCTGGGTTTTCACAGAAGTGAAGCAGGGCGCGGAACTCAGAGCGAGGCAGCTTAAAGGTTTCCCCTTCTGGGTTAATGAGCGAGCGACTGTTGATGTCGAGTGTCCAACCGTTAAAGACATACACGTCGACGTTACGCTTTTCTTCGCTGTCGTTGACACTGCTCATGGCACGTGTGAGCAGGTTACGCGCACGGATAGTCAGTTCGCGTGGGTTGAATGGTTTGGTAATGTAGTCGTCGGCACCGATTTCGAGCCCGAGAATCTTGTCGACTTCATTGTCACGCCCAGTGAGGAACATCAGCGCCATGTCACCTTGTTCACGCAATTCGCGCGCGAGCAACAAGCCGTTTTTACCTGGCAAGTTAATATCCATGATCACTAAGTGAACATGATGGTTAGACAGGACTTGATGCATTTCGTCGCCATCGCTGGCTTCAAACACATTGTAACCTTCCGCTTCAAAGATACTTTTCAGCGTGTTACGTGTGACCTGTTCATCTTCTACAATCAGAATTTGCGGGGTTTGCATTGGCGATACCTAATATCTAAATAGAATCCGGTTGCACTTCACAGTCTAGACTGTCTAGCCTGTGAAAAAAAATTACAAAAATGCGAGGAGTGTCTACCGCGAATCTCGCAACTAACATATGGCACGCCATCCATAGAGAAGTGTTCGTCGATGCTAGACAACGCACCGTGAGTTCCAGCTTAAGACGGGGCGTGGCAGTATGAGTGCACCACCAAGCCAATCACTCTGATATCCATTAATTATCGCCAATTGTATTCATTTAACAGCACGCTAACAATATATTAGGATAAGGGTTGATGATTTTTTTCATCCTTTATTGACCCCAATCAAAAGCATGTTAAATGTCAGTTAGCGACGCGTTTTAACTTAACTTTCTGAATAATGACGCATAATTAGTCACTAAGCATAGTATGCGTTACGAGTAGGTGTAAACAATGTGTGATCCTGATAACCAGCAAGAATTGTGGAAAACTTACCAATCGATCGCGTTTCACGCTCCTCAAGCGCCAGATGCCGAAGCATTTGCTATTCTTACCGCATTTAATCCGCGTAGCCAACCTTTATATGAGAAAGAGAATCAATCGCGTAATGCTCAGCTTGAAAGTGCAATGACACAACAAGGGATACGCTATTGGCCAATGAATGGTGGGGCGCCGGATGGGAGTTGGTATGAGCCGGGTTTTGCGGTTGCTGTGGATAAGCACGAAGCCATGTTATTGGCGCAACAATGGCAACAAAATGCCATCTATTGGGTAGAGAATGATAGTTTATGGTTGTTGCCTGTTTTGATGGATGCGTTCACACCGCAATCACTGAACGTGCGTTTTTCATCCTTGTTCACGGCAGCCACTCGCTAACTCTTTCCCACAACGAAAAAGGAGAAAGGCATCATGGACGATAAATTGCCGGACTTATGTGACAACCACCCGGAGGCGGTGCAATGGATCCCACTGCAGTGGCAGAACTATGGCGCTCATTGCTGCTTTGAAGGCCAAGTTCGTACAGTACGTTGCTATCAGGATAATTCCAAAGTGAAGGCGATGCTGGCTACCCCAGGTGAGGGCCAGGTGCTGGTAGTGGATGGCTCTGGTGCGATGGATAGAGCCTTGCTGGGCGATCTTATCGCACAAAGCGCTGTTGATAATGGGTGGGCAGGCGTCGTCATCGTTGGGCCGGTTCGCGATGCGGCGACGCTAGCGACCTTGCCGATCGGAATTAAGGCTCTGGGTGTCTGTCCGATAAAAACGCAAAAACGCGATCAGGGCGATGTGGATGTCGCGTTAGCGTTAAACGGCGTGTCTGTGAGGGCAGGTGATTATCTGTATGCCGATCTAAATGGCGTGATTGTGTGTGCAGAGCCACTGATCAGTTAATCTGGGCGGCGGGTTAAAAGTGCAACCCAACCCCGAGTTGGTAAATCGATTCGGGGGAGGTTTCGGGACGAAACTCGACATCTAGCCCGGCATTCACATCAATTGACTCACTCAACTGGTAGCGACTGCTGACGCCCCACTGATTGATCAGGGTATCGTCATTATCGCGGCTAATTTGACTCGAAAGGCGCAGCTTGTCGGTAAAACGGTACTCAATCCCGCTTAACAACCCTTGTTGCGTGGTGTGTTGGTCGTTTTCGCTTTTCAGTTGCGTGCCCATATAAACAGATACATTACTGAGTGGGTAACGATAGCCTGACTGAATGGTCCAGCTATCAAAACCTTGTGTGGCCGATGGGATAGACTGAATAAAGAAGTGATCAGCTGTCCCAGCTGGCAGCGTTTGCCAAGTTAACGGTTGGCCCCACGCAGGCGCTGCCACAGCTTGTAAGACGAGGGTCAACAGTCCTAGTTGTTTTATACTCAAATCCTGTGCCTCATTGTTCTTTTTAGGCTTAGCTCAGTCTTAGAAGACGCTGATGCGTTGTGATCAGTGTAGACAAAAAATAGATACTACTGCCGAATTTTGTCTCTCTCCTCATGCGTGCCGATAACGGTCGATAGACTAAGGTGCCAATATATTGACGGTTTGCCACTTTATTGGCGCAAAAAGGCGGTAAATCGCCAGTGTGCGGTTAACACATGATGACTGAGCAAATATTAGGCCGTTTTTGGTGAGAGCGTCGCGTGTCCCAACCGGTTTTCTTCGCTGTAGGGACGCACATCATGAAAATGCCCGGCCTTTACCTGGCTTTGCAGTTGCTGCCAATAACCAGCTTCGAACAGCTCTGGGTGGAGGCGATCAAACTCGTCGGCAACGGTACGATTAACCAGTAAAAATGTGCGAAATTCTTCTGGGAATACGTCATTTTCGCCCACGCTGTACCAAGGCTCTGCAGCTAGTTCATCTTCTGGATAGCGAGGTGGCGGAATATGGCGAAAGTTTACCTCAGTGAGATACGCTATCTCATCGTAATCATAGAAAATGACCCGATTGTGACGACTGACCCCAAAGTTTTTAAACAGCATATCGCCGGCAAAGATGTTGGCGGCGGCTAATTCTTTGAGTGCATCGCCATATTCTTGTACGGCTTGGGTGATCGCGTCCGGCTCGGCTTTTTCGAGATAAATATTTAACGGGATCATGCGCCTTTCCATGTAGAGATGGCGAATGCGCACTTCGTTGTCGGTGACGTTAACGCAGGAGGGGGCAACCTCGAGGAGTTCATCAATTAAGGCGTCACTAAAGCGGTCACGGGGAAAAATAAAGTTACGGTATTCTTGGGTATCGGCCATGCGTCCAACCCGATCGTGTTCTTTAACCAGGCGGTACTTTTCCCTTACTTGGGCGTGGGTCATTTGCTTTTGCGGGGCAAACTTGTCTTTGATGATCTTAAACACAAACCCATAGGAAGGCAGAGTAAATACCGACATCACCATTCCTTTGACCCCAGGCGCGATATCAAACAAGTCATCCGAGTTATCCAGGTGGTAAAGAAACTCACGGTATAGCTCGGTTTTTCCGTGCTTCTGGCAACCGATCGCGGTGTAGAGCTCAGCGGGCGTTTTGTTGGGCATCAGCTGGTTAAGGAAGTCCACCAACGCCGCCGGCACAGGGGCGTAGACCATGAAGTACGAGCGGGCAAAACCAAACACGATGCTGACATCATCACTGTCGGTAATACAGGCGTCGATGTACAGCTCCCCTTGCTCGGAGATCGCGAGCGGCAGCACCAAAGGCCGGCGCTGGTTAGCCATATCGAGTCGGCCGATAAGGTAAGCGCCTTTATTACGGAAAAAAGGCTGACGAACCATTTCTAGGGTAAAGCTCATGGTAAGTTGCGGGCCAAACCGCGCTTGGAGTATTTGTGTCACACGTTTGAGATCGCCGCTTTTATCCCGCCAAGGTAGGGTAAACGGGGTGCTATCGAGCATCCGCTCTAAGGTGGCGTAAATGCCGGCTTGGGATTGGAAGCGTCTTAATAAAGGGGTTGGATATTTGGGGATCCGTCCCCCTTGGGAGCTTTGCACGAACAGCTTATCGCGACGGATATTGCGGTGTTCAAAGATCCGGCAATACACAGAGTTAAAGAAACTCTCGGCGATATCGTAACGCGGGTAGTCATCAAGCAAGGTGACATAAGCCGCTTTGACTGCCATCAAAAAGGAGCGTGTGGCGTGCGCTTTGCCGAGCATGGCTCCTAATTGTTGACTGACCAAACCAACATGATGGTCGTAGAACTGGATACGCGTTTTGAGCGCTTGTTGAACACTTTTCCAGTCTTGTTGCTCAAAGCGCTCCTGCGCACCGGAGGTGACATCGAGAAACCGGCCATACATAGCATCCGAGCCTTGTAGTATGGTATTGGCGACTAATTGGGCCATCGCTTCTTGGGTCATTCGCGCTCCTTGCGATCTGGTTGCTCCCTTGTTCAAGCTCGCAGAGTTTTGTTGAAAAAGCAATCAGGATCACTTTTTTGTTGACCTAAGCAACATGATTCGATACACCTAGAGAGAATCAAACAAAACAAATGATATACGCAACACACATGCAACTAACGATCAGCACCCAGACCACCACAACCACCATTATTATTACTGGCACATCATGTGTTGGTGCGGGCTGATACGCACAGAATTTCCAAAAAAGCCCGTACCTTCCCAGGTACGGGCTTTTTTTTATCTTAAAAGAGAGGTCCCAAACGGATGCGAGTTTTAAAATTTGGTGGCACATCGCTGGCCGATGCTGAGCGCTTCAGTCGCGCTGCCGATATCATTGTCAGTAACCAGGGGCAGAGCGAGGTGTCTGCCGTGTTATCCGCCCCAGCGAAGGTGACAAACATCCTCGTTTCAGTGGTTGAGAACACGGTCAAACATGGTGAAGCGGAATTGCCGCTTAAAGAGCTAGAGCAGCTTTTCGTCGGCTTGTTTCATGGCCTAGCTGAGCGTCAACCCAACCTCGATACCCAGCCACTTTTCGATAAATTAACACGCAGTCTCGGCCAGCTTCGCCAATATGTGCATGGCATGAGTTTATTGGGCTTATGCCCAGATAGCACCTACGCACGTGTCGTCAGTAAAGGTGAGCGTTTGTCGGTCGCAGCGATGCATGCTCTACTCGAGGCGCGTGGGTATGCAGTGTTCGACATTGACCCGGTGGAATACTTTGCCGCGTCGGGCAGTCACTTAAGTGCTGAAGTCGACATCGAAGTCTCATCGCAACGCTTCAAACAATCGCCCATCCCGGCGAAACACTTTGGTCTAATGCCAGGGTTTATGGCGGGGAATGAAAATGGCGAGCTGGTGACCCTAGGACGGAATGGCTCAGACTACTCTGCCGCGGTACTCGCGGCGTGTGTACGTGCCGAGTGTTGCGAGATTTGGACAGATGTCGATGGGGTGTACAACTGTGACCCTCGCCTCGTACCGGATGCGCGCTTGCTAAAATCGCTGAGCTATCAAGAAGCGATGGAGCTGTCTTACTTTGGCGCGAAAGTGTTACACCCCAAAACCATCGCACCGATTGCGCGCTTTCATATCCCTTGTTTAATTAAAAACGCGGCGAACCCGCAAGCAGAAGGCACCTTAATTGGTGAGGATAGCGGGGAGGACAAGCTTGCGATTAAGGGCATCACCACCTTAAGCGATTTGAGCATGGTCAACCTATCAGGCCCGGGTATGAAAGGCATGGTAGGGATGGCATCACGCGTATTTGGTGCGATGTCATCAGCGGGGGTGTCGATTGTGTTGATTACCCAATCCTCTTCTGAGTACAGCATCAGTTTTTGTATTCAAAGCCAGGACAAAGAAAAAGCCGACAAGGTGCTGAGTAATCATTTTGAGCTTGAACTGAAAGATGGTCTGCTTGAGCCTGTCGAGTTTATGGATAATTTGTCGATTGTCTCTTTGGTGGGCGATGGCATGCGCACATCGAAAGGTGTTGCCTCGCGCTTTTTCACCTCGTTGGCAGAAGTCAATGTCAATATCGTTGCGATTGCTCAAGGTTCATCGGAACGCGCTATTTCTGCGGTGGTGCCTTCAGAGCGAGTCTCTGAGGCGGTTAAAGCCTGTCATGAGAATTTATTTAATAGCCAGCATCATTTGGATGTGTTTATCGTCGGTGTCGGTGGCGTAGGGGGTGAGCTGATTGAGCAAATCCGCCGCCAACAAGCCAAGCTCCAGCAACAAGGCATTGTGATGCGGGTCTGTGGCTTAGCGAACAGCAAAGGGATGTGGCTTAACAGCCAAGGCATTGATCTAAATAGCTGGCGCGATGAACTCCCCAACCACCTGTCTACGTTCAGCTTAGCGGGGATGATCCAGCTAGTTCAGCGTAATCATATCATTAACCCTGTGTTGATCGATTGCACCGCCGATCAACAGGTCGCCGATCAATATGCTGATTTCTTGCGTGCAGGCTTTCACGTGATTACCCCTAATAAGAAAGCCAATACCAGCAGCATGGCTTACTATCACCAGTTGCGTCAGGCGGCCCGTGCGACGCACCGCAAATTTATGTATGAGACCACAGTGGGCGCAGGCCTGCCGGTGATTGAAAACCTACAAAACTTGATTGCAGCAGGGGATGAGCTGTCACGCTTTTCTGGGATCTTATCGGGATCGCTTTCCCACATTTTCGGCAAGTTAGATGACGGCGCCAGCTTTAGTGAGGCGACCAAGGTCGCGCGTGAAAACGGTTTTACTGAGCCGGATCCGCGTGACGATCTGTCGGGTATGGACGTGGCACGTAAGCTGTTGATTCTGGCACGTGAAGCTGGCATGGAGCTTGAGCTTGATGATGTTGAGGTCGAACCTGCGCTTCCGCCTGGCTTTGATCAGTCCGGTGATGTGGAAACCTTTATGGCGCGTTTGCCGCAAGCCGATGAATATTTTAAACAATGGTCCGAGGCTGCCGCCAAAGAAGGCAAAGTATTGCGTTATATTGGTGGTATCGAAGACGGACGCTGTTTCGTCAAAATCCAAGCGGTATCTGACGATGACCCCATGAACAAAATCAAAGAGGGTGAGAACGCATTGGCTTTTTATAGCCGGTACTATCAGCCGATTCCTTTGGTGCTGCGAGGCTATGGCGCGGGAACCGCAGTGACCGCCGCCGGGGTGTTTGCGGACTTAATGCGTACACTGGGTTGGAAGTTAGGAGTCTAGTTATGGCAGTCCGTGTTTATGCACCTGCATCGATTGGTAATGTCAGTGTGGGATTTGATGTCTTAGGGGCAGCGGTGAGTCCTGTCGACGGTAGTTTATTGGGCGATGTGGTGGAAGTGGCAGACGGTGGAAACCACGCTTTTTCATTGCGCTGCCAAGGCCGCTTTATCGATAAGCTACCCGCTAATCAGCAGGATAATATCGTTTATCAGGCGTACTTGGCCTATGCCGAGGCGCTTAAAAGCCATGACTTGGCGGTGAAACCCGTTGCCATGGTGCTTGAAAAGAATATGCCGATTGGGTCAGGACTTGGCTCCAGTGCATGCTCGATTGTCGCCGCGCTCGATGCGTTGAATCGCTTTCATGACCATGCGCTCGATGAGACTCGCATGTTAGCGCTGATGGGAGAAATGGAAGCGTCCATCTCCGGTAGCTTACATTATGACAATGTCGCGCCTTGTTATCTTGGTGGCGTGCAGCTCATGCTGGAAAGCCAAGGGGTGATCAGTCAAGCGGTGCCACACTTTGAAAACTGGTATTGGGTGATGGCGTATCCGGGCATCAAGGTGTCGACGGCAGAAGCACGCACCATCTTGCCCGCCCAGTATCGCCGGCAAGATGTGATCGCCCATGGGCGCTATCTCGGCGGCTTTATTCATGCGTGTCACACGCAACAGCCTAAGCTCGCGGCGAGTTTAATTTGCGATGTGATTGCTGAGCCGTACCGACAAAAACTGCTGCCGGGGTTTGTTGAAGCGCGCGAGTATGCCGCCAGTTGTGGCGCATTGGCGACGGGGATTTCCGGTTCAGGGCCAACCCTATTTAGCATTTGTGACGATAGGCAGGTGGCAGAGCGTGTCGCGCAATGGTTACGCGAGCACTATATACAAAATGATGATGGCTTTGTTCATGTATGTCGCATTGATGGACAGGGCGCGAAAGAAATAGGAAGTCAGGCATGAAGCTTTATAACATCAAAGATCACAGTGAAACCGTGTCATTCTCTCAGGCGGTCCAGCAAGGCTTAGGTCGTGGCCAAGGGCTCTTTTTTCCCGAGAGCTTGCCCCACTTCGACGACATCGAGGCATTACTGGCCATGCCTTTGGTGGCGCGCAGTAGCGAAATTTTATCTGCATTAATTGGCGATGAGCTGCCTAAACAGCAAGTGAGTGAACTGGTTAAAAGCGCATTTAGCTTTGCCGCACCGCTTACCCAGGTGAAAGATAATATTCACGCGCTTGAGCTTTTCCATGGCCCGACGCTCGCCTTTAAAGACTTTGGTGGCCGTTTTATGGCGCAGTCGCTGGCAGCGGTCTCTGATGGCAAAAAGATCACTATCCTCACGGCAACATCTGGGGATACAGGGGCGGCTGTTGCCCACGCGTTCTACGGTATTGATAATATCGATGTCGTCATCTTGTACCCGAAAGGCAAAATCAGCCCGCTGCAGGAAAAACTCTTTTGCACGCTCGGCGGCAATATCCATACGGTCGCGATTAATGGCACCTTTGACGATTGTCAAAGCATGGTCAAGCAAGCCTTTGATGATAGCGAGCTTCGTCAGGCCATTGGTCTTAACTCGGCTAACTCCATCAACATTAGCCGCTTAATGGCCCAGATTTGTTACTACTTCGAGGCGGTGGCGCAGCTCCCTCCGCATAAACGCGATCATGTGGTGATATCGGTGCCAAGTGGTAACTTTGGTAACCTCACGGCCGGTTTGCTTGCTAAAGCGATGGGGCTGCCGATTAAGCGCTTTATTGCGGGTACCAATGCCAATGACACGGTACCGCGTTATTTGGACTCGGGGGAATGGTCTCCGCAGCAAACGGTCGCCACCTTATCCAATGCCATGGACGTGAGTCAGCCTAACAACTGGCCACGTATCGAAGAGCTTTTCCGCCGAGAGCAGTGGACGTTGAGTGAACTTGCCTCAGGGCGTGCTGACGATGAGGAAACGGCTGAGAGCTTAAAATCGCTCTCTCACGCGGGCTATTTGTGTGAACCGCATGGTGCGATTGCTTACCGTCTGCTGGCTGAGCAGCTTGAACCAGGAGAAGAGGGGATCTTCTTGTGCACCGCCCACCCGGCGAAATTTAAAGAGTCGGTGGATGCCATTTTGGATAAAGATATCCCCCTGCCTGGGCCGCTCGCGAAACACGCGAAAATGACGCTGCTTTCTCGTGAGCAAGAGGCGGATTTCCAAGTGCTACGAGACTACCTATTAGACATTAATGGCTAACGGGTAGAAGCAACGCACTCCAGCCTATGCCTGAAAAAACAGCCCGCGATAGCGGGCTGTTTCATTGTAAGCGCTCTTGCGAAAAGCAATGCGCTTATAGTGAGCTGGTAAAGGTACGTGTAATGACGTCGCGCTGCTGTTCAGGCGTCAGTGAGTTAAAACGTACCGCATAACCGGAGACGCGAATGGTCAGCTGTGGGTATTTCTCTGGGTGCTTTGCTGCATCTTCCAGCGTTTCACGCTTCAATACGTTGACGTTAAGATGCTGGCCGCCTTCGTTGACCGCTTGTGTCTCGATATTCACCTCGCGGTAATCGAATTCACCCAAAGAAGATAGGGCAACTTCCTGATCCGCTTCAAAGCCTTGTTTAGCACAAACACAACGCGCTTGATCGGTGTCTTTATCAATCAACCAAATAGAATTAACGAGTTCATCATTGGCCGCTGAGGTTACTTGAATACCAGTGATCATGGCCTATCCCCTTTTATGATAGTGACTTTTATGATGTAAGATTTCATCATTTAGAGTGCCTATATATACCCTTTAAAGAGTGGGGTTTTATTGACCTGAATCAAGTTTACCTCATAATTAACATTATGATATTTATCTTATATCAATCTTTTTTGAACTACAGTGAGGACTGTAGCACGGCCGCTTCCGCGCTGCGAGTCTCACGGGGATTTTTTGATTCAAAATGTAGTAATTTAATTACAAGTGAAAGTGGCGTGTGCGCAAACAAGTGTGTGCAAAAAAGAGGCAAATTTGCACCACTTGTGCTCATTGTGTGACTTAGGCTGATCAGCTTATAGACTAACACCATGACTTTATTGCTTTTATAAAGTTGGCATTAAAATTTCATTGCTAATGATGAATCCACAATGATGAGGAATGCCCCATGATTAAGCCAACCATGACGCGTGCGAGCTTACCGACCCCTAACCGCGCGGTACAAGGCCGCTGTCAGCGTCATTACCACTCACACACCGAACGAACAAAAGATCGTTGCACACACTGATTTTGCCATGCTGCCTCGTTAGAATAGCGCCAATATAATCAAAAGGAGCAACCATGACTCAGGCGCAAACGTGGCAGCAAGTATTGGCTGATGAGAAACAACAAGCGTATTTCCGAGAAACCCTTGCCTATGTTGAACAAGCACGTGCCAAGGGGGTGACGGTTTTTCCTCCGAAGGAAGATGTGTTTAATGCCTTTCGTTACACCGAGTTGGGCGAGGTGAAAGTCGTGATTCTGGGTCAAGATCCTTATCACGGGCCGAACCAAGCTCACGGGCTGTGCTTTTCTGTGCGACCGGGTGTGAAAACACCACCGTCATTGGTCAATATCTACAAGGAGCTTGCCACCGATATTGAAGGCTTTACGCCACCTTCTCACGGTTACTTGAAAAGCTGGGCGGAACAAGGTGTGTTGTTGCTTAATACTGTGCTCACCGTTGAGCAAGGAAAAGCGCACTCACACGCCAAACTGGGTTGGGAAACCTTTACTGATCGTGTCATCGATGCGGTAAACCAGCAGTGCCAAGGCGTGGTGTTCTTATTATGGGGCGCGCACGCCCAGAAAAAAGGCAAAGCGATCGATCGTCAGCGCCACCATGTGCTCACCGCGCCTCACCCGTCACCGCTGTCAGCGCATCGTGGCTTTTTTGGTTGTCAGCACTTTTCACAAACCAATGCGTTGCTTCAGGCGCAAGGGAAGACGCCCATTGATTGGCAGCCTTATCTCGAGGCGGAGTAGGCTCAGTCGCTGAGGAGCGATGAAAAAAAGGTGCTCGGTGAGCACCTTTTAGCAATCCTATGTTGAGGGTGAGTTAATCGAGGTCCAGTTGAGAGAAATCGCCAAAAATATCGATTTCTTCCAATTCTTTTTTTAGCCGCTGTTTGTCTTTCAGCGCTTCAATTTCTCTCCATTTACGTTTGACTGGTTTCGCGCGTCCGTTGCGTTGTGGCTTGTCTTGCTCGAACAGATCGTTAAAGGCAATGTTTTCCATAGTCACCTCTTTTTCACCTTGCGGTCAGATTTTAAATACCACAGCTACCCCTAACGTAAAATTGAAGTATTTCTCATTTGTGGCAGTCCGATGAAGTTTTTATGAGACCGCAATCACTGATTTTTAAAATGAGTGACTGTTGCCCCAGCCGTGATGGGTTTGAATTGACCTAGAAGGTGGTTCACGCGAAGATTGCGCCGCATTGATCATTATCCTTACTTAATCACGACGAGGGACAGTCCATTGAGCCTACTCACTTTTATTAATGATCTGATTTGGGGGTCGGTGCTCATTTATGTGCTCATCGGTGGCGGGATCTTTTTTACCTTAAAATTAGGCGGCATTCAGTTTCGTCACTTTTCTCATATGTTTTCTGTCATGCGTCATAGCCGACGCCGTGAGGGGAGCAGCATTTCCTCTTTCCAAGCCTTGTGTACCGGGCTCGCCGCGCGTGTAGGGACGGGCAACATGGCCGGGGTGGCGGTCGCTCTGTCATTAGGTGGCCCGGGGGCAATCTTTTGGATGTGGCTAATGGCATTTCTCGGCATGGCCACGGCCTTTGCAGAGAGTACGCTGGCGCAAGTGTATAAGGTACGGGATCCGGACGGCTATTTTCGCGGTGGTCCTGCCTATTACATGGAACATGGCCTAGGAATGCGTTGGATGGGGATACTCTTCTCCCTATTACTGATTTTGGCATTTGGGCTAGTGTTTAATTCGGTTCAAGCCAACTCTATCTCACAAGCGGCACAAGTGGCATTTTCATGGCCACCGGCCTATGTCGGCGCGGGGTTGGTGCTGGTTAGCGGGTTAATCATTTATGGTGGCTTACGTCAGATAGCGCGCACGGCAGAAGTGATTGTGCCCGTGATGGCGCTGTTATATTTGTCCTTGTCTTTGTATGTGGTGTTAACCCATCTTGATAAAGTGCCAGCGGTATTTTCTTTGATCATAGAAAGTGCATTCGGTCTCCACGAAGCGGCATCAGGCGCTTTGGGCTACACCTTGGCACAAGGCATGATTCAGGGGATTAAACGCGGATTATTCTCTAACGAAGCAGGCATGGGCTCCGCGCCTAATGCGGCGGCTTCAGCGACGCCTTACCCTCCTCATCCTGTTTCTCAGGGTTACGTGCAAATGCTTGGCGTGTTTGTGGATACCTTGGTGATCTGCACTGCTACCGTGGCGATTATTCTGCTATCAGGTGAGTACATTCCCGGCGGCGAAATTACGGGGGTTGAGTTGACTCAGCGGGCGTTAAGCGCACAAGTTGGGGAATGGGGCGAACAGTTTGTGGCGGTCGCCATTTTCTTTTTCGCTTTTACCTCGATCATTGCCAATTATTCGTATGCAGAAACCAATCTGTTGTTTATCAATCATCGGTGTCGTCCGGCATTGCCGTACTTCCGTGCTTTAGTCTTGGGTATGGTCATGTTTGGGGCGCTGGCGGAACTGCCGCTGGTTTGGACTCTCGCGGATGCGTCTATGGGAATGATGGCGTTGGTAAACATGATTGCGATTTTTTTACTTTCGGGCATCGTCAAGCGTTTGGCAAAGGACTATCACACTCAGCGCTCATTGGGGCGGGTACCTGTGTTCGACAGTCGCCGCTTTCCCGAACTGCACAGTCAGCTTGACGATAAGGCGTGGCCGCTCCCCAAACGTTAGTCACTGATACGCATGATGTGTGGTGGTGGGCGGTGGTTTTTTTATGCGGGAATGATAGGCTTAGCAAAAGATAAATAACAAAAGGGCGAGCAACATGCTGATAGTGGTTTCTCCTGCAAAAACCTTGGATTATGAAACGCCATTGCCGACAGACCGTTATACCCAACCTCAGCTTACTGAACACTCAGAGGCGTTGATTAAGGTTTGCCGTCAGCTTACACCGGCAGACATTGCCTCGCTTATGAAAGTCAGTGATAAAATCGCCAGTCTTAATGCTGTGCGTTTTTCTGAATGGTCTCCTTCTTTTACCCCAGATAATGCACGACCTGCGGCGCTTGCATTTAAAGGGGATGTGTACACAGGGTTAGATGCCAATTCGATGTCCGAGCAAGATTTTGATTGGGCACAAGATCATTTTCGTATGTTATCAGGCTTGTATGGGCTATTGCGGCCGCTCGATCTGATGCAACCGTACCGGTTGGAAATGGGGACCAAGTTGTCGACACCACGAGGCGACAACTTATATCAGTTCTGGGGCGATATCATCACAGAGGCACTGAATGATGATTTGGCGGCACAGGGCAGTGAGCTATTAGTCAACCTTGCCTCCAATGAATACTTTAAAGCGGTCAACAAGAAGGTGCTTAAAGGCGACATCATCACCCCAGTGTTTAAAGATTATAAAAACGGTCAATACAAGGTGATTAGCTTCTATGCCAAAAAAGCCCGTGGCATGATGGCGCGGTATTTGATTGATAAGCGCGCGAGCTCAGTGGCGGACATTAAAGCGTTTAATGTGGCAGGCTATTACTTTAGTGAAGCCGACTCGAAAGACAATGAGCTGGTATTTCTGCGCGACGAGCAATAAGCGGCGCCAGTGATAAAACGCGAACAATTCGAAAAAGCCCCAACAGGGGCTTTTTTCATTTCTGGCTCGAATCAGTGCAATATCCGCGCGCGGATGGTGCCTTCGATCGCTTTAAGCTTTTTCAGTGCCTTGTAGGCATGATCACTGTCTTCAACATCAATCACCACATAACCAATTTGCGACGATGTTTGTAAGTACTGTGCGGCGATGTTGACACCTTCGTCGGCAAAGGTGGTGTTGATTTTGGTCAGCACCCCAGGTCGGTTGGCGTGTATATGCAGTAAGCGCGAGCGGCCTTGATGTTCTGGCAATGACACTTCAGGGAAGTTGACGCACGACAGCGTCGAGCCATTGTCAGAATACTTCACCAGCTTACCGGCTACTTCCAGGCCGATGTTTTCCTGTGCTTCTTGGGTTGAGCCACCAATGTGTGGTGTGAGTAACGCATTATCAAACGCTTGTAGCGGAGAGCTAAATGCGTCTTTATTGGTTTTTGGCTCAACGGGGAAAACATCGATTGCCGCCCCAGCCAAATGCTTGCTTTCTAGCGCGCCGCATAAAGCATCGATATCGACCACCGTACCGCGTGAGGCATTAATAAAGATCGCCCCTGGTTTCATGCGGGCAAAGGCCTCAGCATCAATCATATTCTGCGTGCTTGGCGTCTCGGGGACATGAAGCGAGACAATATCACTGCGATTAAGCAGTTCTGTGAGCGAGTTGACTTGAATGGCGTTCCCTAACGAGAGCTTGTTATCAACATCGTAGTAATACACTCGCATCCCCAAGTTTTCTGCCAAGATACTTAGCTGGGTGCCGATGTGGCCATAGCCAATAATGCCGAGTACCTTCCCGCGAGCCTCAAAGGAGCGATCAGCGGATTTTTGCCATTCACCGCGATGCGCTTTGGCATTTTTTTCGGGGATCCCGCGTAGGAGCAGTAGGATCTCACCTAAAACCAGCTCTGCGACACTGCGGGTGTTGGAGAAAGGTGCGTTAAAAACGGGGATCCCGCGCTTGGCCGCCGCATCAAGGTCCACTTGATTGGTGCCGATACAAAAACAGCCAACCGCGACCAACTTTTTCGCTTTTGCAAAGACGGCTTCCGTTAACTGGGTGCGAGAGCGTAGTCCCACAAAGTGTGCATCTTGGATAGCTTCTTCGAGATCCTCACCGGTGAGTGAGCCTTTATGGTACTCGATGTTGGTGTATCCGGCCTGCTTGAAGGCTTCAACAGCAGTGGGATGGACGCCTTCGAGTAATAGGATTTTGATTTTATTCTTGTCCAGTGAATAGTGTGACATGCGGGCTGTTCTCTTCCTTAGAAACAATAATGGTAGCAATGTTGCGCCTGAGTGCCGGGGCGCATCGTACCTTATTCCCGCGCACGATGGCGACGAGGAGATGCGGTTGATTGACCTGGTCATTAGGTTGATCTTTTACGTCAAAAGACCGCTGGGCATGCGATGTGCCGGTATCAGAACAGTGACCAAGATAACAAAAATTCACATAAGGGGTAAGAATTATCCGTTCTAGGCCATAAAAAAAGCACCTTAAAAAAGGTGCTTTTAACTTATTGATTACACTTAACGCAAACGTTTGGCTTTTCTGGTTACTCACCACCGCGTATAAGCCTCTGATTTGCGGTATTATGCACTCAGTTTGCTACTTTTTTCACACCGGTGTCGGTACCGGTTAACACAATATCTGCGCCGCGATTGGCAAACAGCCCAACCGTTACGACGCCAGGAATGGCATTGATGGCATCTTCTAATCCTTTGGGATCTTGGATTTTCATATTGTGTACGTCGAGAATCACGTTGCCATTGTCCGTGATCACCCCTTGACGGTAACACGGGTCGCCCCCTAGTTTGAGTAATTCACGCGCGACATAAGAGCGTGCCATGGGGATCACTTCAACGGGAAGTGGAAACTCACCCAGTACATCCACATGTTTAGTGTCGTCGATAATACACACAAACTTATCTGCGATCGCCGCGACGATTTTCTCACGCGTCAAGGCAGCACCACCGCCTTTAATCATATGATGACGCGCGTTAATTTCATCCGCACCATCCACATAGATGTCTAAGCTTGCCACTTCATTGGCATCGAGTACCTCAATGCCCAACGCTTTGAGTCGCTCGGTGGAGGCTTCTGAGCTTGAGACCGCGCCTTTGATGTGCTCTTTAATGGGCGCAAGGGCATCAATAAAGTAATTAACGGTAGAACCGGTTCCCACGCCGATAATACTGCCCGGCTTGACATATTCCACCGCGGCTTCGCCCGTGGCTTTTTTCTTTTCGTCTTGGGTCATGATAACTCCTGAATCTAGGGGAATGGGCGTGATTATAGCGAAGCCAATAGATGGCGTCAGGGTTTAGGTCGCGAAATACGCGTTGGCCACTGCCAATGTTGGCTGGGGGTTAAAATATGTGGCAAAGGCACATCCCACTGTTCGGTAGGTAACGCTGGCCATTGCTGGCAGTCATGCGCGAGCCCAACCGCGACCGCATCAGGCGCACATAAGCCGAGCGTGCGATCGTAATAGCCCCCTCCCATGCCCAGGCGTTGTCCTTTTGCGTCAAACGCCACCAGCGGCGTCGCAATCACGTCCAGCTTTGCAGTTGGGATTAACGCATTGATATTGAGTGTCGGCTCGGCAATACCATAACCATTAACCCGCATTGGGGTGGTCGGGGTGTAGTGAAGAAACAGTAAGTGACCACGGCTAAAGGGATGAATGACGGGCAAGTAGACATTTTTGTTCGCTTTCCAGCACGCCTCAATGACAGGCGTTGTATCTAGCTCGCCATCAAATGAGAGGTACAGGGCGATGTCCGTGGCTTGCTCAACATCAGCAAGCGCCGTAAATCGTTTGGCAACCGCGTCTGCGGCGAACGTTTGTTGCTCTGGAGAAAGCTGACGACGTGCTTCGCGAATAGCGTGTCGTATTTGTTGTCTAGGCTGCATAACTGTCCTTGATGCTAGCCGAAGGGTAGAGAAGAGGACCCCGGGGTGCCGTTGGGATCGATGGCCCTTGAACCCGCTGGTTCAAGGCGGGTGGGTAGTATAAGCCGTAGGCTTCTCGGTGCATGCCGAGCTTGCTCAGTAGCCTATAACAACGCACCCTTAGTTTTGCTTATCGGCTCAGGGACGTAGATCCGCTGACAAACACCCCAGGGAATTGGGTTATTCTTGCGATCCTTGCGCTGCCATTGCTTTGTCTAGTTGTGACGTCATCAGGGCGGTCCGTTGCGTGACCTGATCTTGCAATGTCTCTAACGACTGTTTGGCATCATTTAATTCGTGGCAAACATTGAGAGCGGCAATGGCAATTAGCTGCTCTGTATTGCTTACTTTAGTGCGCTCAGCCAGCCGATGCAACCGTTGATCGAACTCGCTTGCTGCATCTTTAAGCGCTTGCTCTTGCCCGGGTGGGCAATTGACGCGAACAAGACGATCTAGAATTTTGATTTCAACCGGTTGTGTGCTCATAGTCCCACGCTGGCTCCTCATCCGGCCCGATTTTTCGAGGGCCCAGTACACAATAATATGGCGCTATTCTAGCAATTATTCTGGTGAATACACTACATCGAAAATCATCTCTGCTACTGGTGCAGGGAATTTGACCAAAACACGACAGCGACATCGCGTCTCGGTAAAGCGGTACTTAGGGCGCAGCGCTAGAGGCGTCGTGAGGTTTGCTCCTTTTCGCGACCAAGGGCGCACATTTTTAGACACAAATGTGAGGCGGCTCGCTTGCGACAGTGGCTTCTCGCGGCCAGGGTTGATCCTTGTCATCGTGAGGGCGTCATCTGCACTTATACACTGTCTTGCGTCATCAGTCATGCGTGGTGGGGCATCATACCGTTTTTTATCGCGGTGATTCAGCCTGATGGTGTGAAATGCTAGACTGTGCTTCTTATTTTGATGGCACAGCAAGGGGCAAGATTGTGACTGATACCCGTTTACCCGCTTATGCGACAACAGCAGACACACTGAGGGCTGACAGTTTGGCGGTGACGCCTGCAGAGATGCACGGTTTAATCGCAGGCATGCTCAGTGGTGGACTAGAGCTGGAAGATGGTAGCTGGTTAACCATGCTTTATGATTACACCCACCAAGGGATGGGGTGGCCAACAGAGTCTAAGACGCTTGCCTTGCAAAGCTATCATCAGCTAAAAGCGCAGCTTACCGGCAGTGATCTTGATTTAGATATTTATGTCCCTGACGACGAGCAGTCGGGTGTCGTTGCCCGTGCCGAAGCGCTGGTGGAGTGGATTAACGCGTTTTTAGCGGGGGTGGGACTGATCGGAACCAAAGGGCGTACCTTATCTAAGGATGTGACAGAAGCATTGGGCGATCTCAAAGATGTTGCGCAGCTGGGTGTCGATGAAGATGGCGACATGCAAGAGCAAGCCGAATTACTTGAGCAGGTTGTCGAGCATGTACGCGTATGCAGCATGGTGGTGCACGCAGAACTTGGGGCGCGTCCGGACCGTGACGATACGCCTAAAACATTGCATTAATCTCAATGACGCGTTCAGATTGAGGCGTTAAGTGACTCAGGGTGAGGTAAAAGTGGGATGAAAGCCTATGACATAGTGATCGCAGGCGGCGCAATGGCCGGTGCGACTGCCGCATTGGCCTTAGACACATTGAGTGGCGGCACACTGCGTATTGCCGTGGTCGAGGCAATGGTGCCCGATCACCGCGAACACCCGGGTTACGATGCACGCAGTATCGCATTAGCACAAGGCAGCTGTGCAGCCTTTGCGAGCTTGGGACTGTGGGACTCTCTCGCCCCTTTTGGCACGCCGATTCAGCACATTCATGTGTCAGATCGTGGCCACGCCGGACAAACCCATATTGACGCACAGTCGCAGGGAGTGCCTTATCTTGGCCAAGTTATCGAGTTAGCGGATGCCGGTGCGGTGCTTCACCAAAAGTTACAACACCGCGAGGCGATCGATGTGTTTTGCCCAGATGCCGTGATGGCGATTGAGCGAACGCCGGCGGCGGTAACGGTGAGATTAAAACAGGGGGAGTCACTGACCGCTTCGTTACTTATTGCGGCTGACGGTGGGCGCTCGTCTTGTTGCGCGCAGTTGAAGATGCCACGCAAGCAACACAATTTTGGCCAAGTGGCGGTGATTGCCAATGTCTCGACCGCACTTCCTCATCAAGGACACGCCTTTGAGCGCTTCACGCAAACAGGCCCTGTGGCGCTGTTACCCATGTCGCAAGGACGGTGTTCGTTAGTGTGGTGTGTCACCGCGGAGCAAGCTGATGCGCTGATGCAAATCAGCGATGACGCCTTTCTTCAGCGCCTGCAGCAGGTGTTTGGCTGGCGTTTGGGCAAATTGCTGCATGTTGGAGAGCGCCATGCGTATCCATTGACGCTTAACCAAGTGGTTCGTCCGGTTAGTCATCGTGTGGCCGTGGTGGGTAATGCGGCACAAAGCTTACACCCTATTGCCGGGCAAGGATTTAACCTTGGCTTGCGAGATGTAATGACGTTAGCGCACACGCTGACGGAGGCGGCAAGGCGTGGCGATGATATCGGTGCAATGCCAACATTGATGGCGTACGCCAAACAACGAACACCAGACCGAGATGCCACAGTGGCATTGACATCAGGGTTGGTTCACCTCTTCTCCAATGATAGTCCGCTTCTGGCGGGGGCACGTAATGCCGGGTTAGGGCTGATGTCAACATTAGAGAGTATGAAGCAACCGCTTGTGCAACGCACCATAGGATGGGTAGAACCGAGATGAAAATGATCAATGCCGACGTGGCCATTGTCGGTGGCGGCATGGTGGGGCTGACACTCGCCGCCTCCCTTGCCGACACGGATTTACGGGTGGTGGTGATAGAAGGTAAAGCGCCTGAAACGACCTTAAACGACATACCAGAGAACCGCGTCTCTGCGTTGAGCCGAGCGAGTGAGAACATACTGCGCACCCTGGATGTATGGCCGGGCATCGCCTCACGTCGCGCGGCCAGTTACCAGCAGATGCGGGTGTGGGAGAAAGACAGTTTTGCCGATATTCACTTTGATGCGCAGGCGTTTGGCCAGCAAAACCTCGGCCATATTGTTGAAAACCGTGTGATTCAGTTGGCTTTGCTCGATAAAGTACAAAAGCAGGACAATGTGACTGTGTTGATGCCGGAGCAATGCCAATCCATGCTACAAGGAGAGAGCGAAACTTGGTTACAGCTCGCATCTGGGGGCGGTGTGACGGCGAAACTGGTCGTGGGGGCCGATGGGGCGCGCTCTTGGGTGCGTGAGCAAGCACATTTCCCCTTGGTACAGCGCGACTATGGCCATCATGCGGTGGTGGCGACGGTGCGCACGGTGGAGCCGCACCGGGGCGTTGCGCGTCAAGTGTTTACGCCGGACGGGCCGCTTGCATTCTTACCGCTTTCCGACTCGCATCTGTGCTCGATTGTTTGGTCTATCCCCCCAGAACAAGCGACGGATTATGTCGCGATGGAATCAGCGTCTTTTAACCGTGCCCTAACCGCTGCGTTTGATGCGCAACTTGGCCTTTGTGAGGTGGTAGGGCCGCGCGCCAGCTACCCGCTTACCATGCGTTATGCTCAACACTTTGCGGCGGAGCGCCTGGCTTTAGTCGGTGATGCGGCGCACACCATCCACCCTTTGGCTGGGCAAGGGGTGAATTTAGGTATGCTCGACGCGGCCGCCTTGGCGCAAACATTGGCCTCACTCGCCGACAAAGGGAAAGACATCGGGCATTATGCCGGTTTGCGCCAGTATGAACGTTGGCGCAAAGCGGAAGCGGCGCAGATGATTGCAGCGATGCAAGGCTTTCGAAGTTTATTTGCGGGCGATAATCCGGTCAAAAAGCTCGTCCGTGGCGTGGGCATGCGCGCCGTCAATCATTTGCCTGGCGCCAAGCAGCCATTTATGGCGCGTGCGCTAGGCCTTGTGGGGACGTTACCCGAGCTGGCTAAGCCGTGTGAGCGAGGCGCGACTTTTTGGTGATTGCGTGATGGCTGAATTGGCGAAAAATAGAGAATATGCTAAATACCACAAAGACCCTCGCCGAGCAGGCAACGGTTGAATGGTGAGTATGATGTTGAATTTACCGACTGACGGTGCGAGTTGTCATTGGGTGTAACAAGGAACAAGACTATGAGTGATATCCCATCTGAATTAAAATTTACCGCGACACATGAGTGGGTTCGCCCTGAAGGGGAAGGCCTATTTACCATTGGCATTTCTGACCACGCCCAGGCGCTGTTAGGGGACATGGTGTTTATCGATTTGCCTGATGAAGATGACACCTTTGATGCGGGTGACGATTGTGCGGTCGCAGAGTCGGTAAAGGCGGCGTCAGATATCTATGCGCCCATCTCTGGTCAGGTCGTGGCCGTCAATGAAGAGTTAGACAGTGCCCCTGAATTGGTTAACAGCGATCCCTACGGTGATGGTTGGTTGTTCCAGATTCAAGCGACAGATGAGTCTGAAATCGATAGCCTGCTTGATGCGCAAAGCTATGAAGAAACGTTAGGCGATCAAGACGCAGACTAAAACGGTCAGGGGGTAGCACCTGTGCTATCCGTGTCTTTTTGCTCCCGATAACAAACAGGGGCCCATCCAACGGGCCCTGTTTGTATTGTGCGGCCAAGTCAGTAAGTGGTCCGCAACGAGCCAGATTGTTCTGGTTCTCGCAGCCCTTCTTGATACACATCTCGAATCAAACCGTTAACTTCCTTCACGGTTTGGTAGTGACAGATAGTGGCGTGATCGGGGGCGCTTAACCAACCATTATTAAAATCAAACCGACCGCGTCCGGCGATATATAGGCGCCCTGAGAATAAGCGTGTGACATGTTTGGCGACAAGCTTGGGTGAGTAGCGATTAAAAACGCGCATAACCTCTTCTTACTCATGTTGGTGGTCGTCACCCGGTAGGGGTGTGAAAACGGCACCGATTGTGAAGTGGGTTTATGTCGCGGTGATGACAATGCCTAAAAAAACATTCACTTTATCCTTACCATAAATCCGCCTGGTTGAAGGCATCGACGCAGCACGGTTTGGAGCCTAATGCCGGCAAGTCACTGTCAGTAAGCGACTGGGCCAGCCAACCGTGTGGGTAGCTTAATGTATGTGGTGGCACGATCTCGGTAGGGTCGGCAGCGCGAAACCCTAGCTGGGTGTAGAAAGCAGGATCCCCGTAGGTCATCACCGCCTGATAACCCAAAGTGCGTAGCTGTTGCAGCCCGGCGTTGATTAATGCTTTTCCATGCCCTTGGCGCTGATAATCCGGGTGGATAGCCATCGGAGAGAGCAGCGCTATCTTATCGGTATGCGGGTAGGTCAGCCGTGAGAAAAAGACAGCGCCCACTAAGCTCTCACCCTCAAGGTATCCCCAGCCATGACAGTCTTCACTGGGCGTTTCACCGAGCAGCTTATCCACCAGTTGTCGGATGACTTCACCGGTGTCGGCCCCCTCACTATGCGTGAACGTTTCACTGACCCGTTGCGCCACGTAATCGGGATTAAGGGTCGATAGAGAGATGATGTTCATTAGGTTTCCTTTTGCGAGTGAGACAGGGTTGATGACGTTTTTAGGGAAGCCACGCGCTTGTCGACAATGGTGGTGATCTGATCAATGAGCCACTGCATTTTGGGGTGACCGCTCGCTTGATGTCGCCATGCCAAGCCAATATCAAACCCTGGAACATCAATAGGGGGAGGGCTGAATGCCAGATGGTTAGCATCGTTAAAGGTATCTAATCGCGCCATAAGCTCTGGGACGGTACAAAGCAGCTGTCGCCCTTTGAGCAGTTGCCTCACCGTGAGAAATCGCTGCGATCCCATCACTACTTGTCGATGATAGCCGAGTGCTGCCAAACGCGCATCTATCGGGCTGGAGAGCTGGCCATATGTGCTAACCAGTGCATGTGGTGTAGCGACAAAATCGGCGAGGGTGATGGGTGTGCCGAGCCCGGTGCTGTGTGGATCAAATAAGCACACATGCTGCTCATGGTATAATACCTGACTATCAAGAATCTCGGTGTTGTCGGGGATCACGCCGATCACCGCGTCGACATCATCGTTTTTGATCGCGTCCAGACAGTGGCGACGGTCAACCGGGCGCAAGCTAAGTTGTGCTAAAGGAAGTTGCTGGTTGAGGGTGTCGAACAGTGCAGGGGCGAAGATAAGCTCAGCGTAGTCGGTGAGCCCAAGGCGGATCTGACCATCAAACAGGACAGGCTCAAAAGCGGGCGGGGTCAGCACGTCCGTGGCGAGGGTGTCGAGTAGCGCCTCAATTTTAGGGGCGATATCCAGTGCGCGAGCAGTGGGTACCATTTGGTGTCCACGCCGCTCAAAAAGGGGATCGTCAAGCATGGTACGCAGACGTGCCAAACTATGGCTCATGGCTGACTGACCCAGAGATAGGCGCTGCGCAGCCCCAGTCACGCTGCGTGTTTCCATTAAAGTGACAAAGGTCACCAACAAGTTGAGATCGTATTTCCGCCAGTGTTTTTGTGCCATCCGTTGGGTCATTCCTTCATTTGATTTGCCCGATTACGACATATCTCGGCACGCAGCGGTTGGCAAAGCGCGAGAAGATCCTTCACGCGCACCCATAATCCGGCATGGGGGTCACCGCTGCTAATAGTGACAGTTTCATAGTCCCAGATCTGCTCATCAAAGACCAAGGCCAGATCTGGTGAGAGCCCTAGTGGCGCGACAGTACCGCGTGCGTAGCCGGTAGTGGTTTGCACTTGTTGGGCACTGGCAAGTGTCATCCGTCGCCAGCCGAGTCGTTGGCGCACTTTGGGTGGGCTGACTTGCTGATCGCCTGGGACACAAGCCACTGCATAGCGCCCTCCCATATCACGCAACACCATGGTTTTGAGCATTTGAGAAGGATCAATACCACGTTGTTTCGCGGTTTCCTCAATCGATTGTGTCGCGCGTGACTGCCACAGTATTTGGTAGCGAATATGGGCGCTATCGAGCGCGGCAGTCACCGGGGTTTGCCAATTAGGATCCGCGTACACGGCTCAATCATCGTCCTCAAGTGAATAAGGAAGTGGCTCACGCTGCCATGCGTACGAAGGAGACTCAGCAAGGCGGAAAGCGGTGTCGTCGTCCAAGTTGTTTGGCAGCACGGCTAATACGCTCGCATTGCCGTTAGCATCGCGATAACCAGCGATCACTGTCCCGCCTGCGCGCCAATTATCACCCACCGCACGTTCGATTTTGTCGCCTGCAACAGGTGTGTGCTCGGCGTGGCCGCTGAGCGTGTACATGGCGCGCTTATTCATGCCTCGATACTTGGCTCGTGCCACGGTTTCTTGTCCGGTGTAACAGCCTTTGGTGAAACTGATCGCGTCCAGCGCCTGAAGATTTAGCGATTGCGGGATAAATTCACCGCTGGTCGCTTGCTCGATGCGTGGTAATGCCGCGTCAATATCCCACTTATCCCAATACTCATGGGTGAGCAATGCGGCTGAGTATTGATGGGTAAGCTCTGTGGCTTTGGCCGCATCAACCACCAGTAACCAGCGATGTGGTTCAATGTATACAGCGGTGCCTTGTTGCCCTTGGCGAACGTCACCGTGCGGGCCAAAGTGATCAGCCACTACCTTGTCTGCCTGTGTACCAATGACACCGAGCAACACGGCATCGACCTTTTCAAACGCAATCTTGGAAAAAATGGCGTACTTTTTTACTTCTTGAAGCTGGGTGGCTTCAATCGACGCCGGTTGCACCATGGCGAGCCCGTCTTGGTAATGGAAAAAACGCAGTACTGACCAAACTTTACCTTTTGGATCGCAATGGGCGGCGAGGGTCGATTTATCTTCTGCGAGGTTCGCAATATCGCAAGTGAGCTGGCCTTGTAAGTAGCTTTTCGTATCATTGCCGCTCACTTTAGTGATTGCCCAGTTATCAAGGGCAACCATCGCCAGTTCAGGTTGTGGATCACTGGGGTGTGTATCCGCAGGCTCAAAGACTACGGTTTGATACCATTCACTCATAACACTCACGCTCTCTGTTGAGAAAACATAGACTCTGCCCCGTATACTAATAGGGAGCATAAAGCTTGTCAGCCTTTGTCTTGTCGGGCGATTGCTGTATAAACTGAATTAACGCTAGAGAGCTCTCAGATTCGTGGTTTGTTGCTCAGCAAAAGTAGTCGCCCGATAACGGCATTGATAGTATGCGAGTACTGACATCATCGATAGAGGTAAACAATGGTTAATACCGAGGATAAAGCGCGGGTTCGTTGGGCATGTCGTCGCGGCATGTTGGAACTGGATGTGTTGGTTATGCCGTATTTTGAAGCCTGCTACGACACGCTTAATGAAAAAGAAAAACAGGATTTTGTCGCATTTTTGGAAAGCGCGGATCCTGACTTGTTTGCCTGGCTGATGGGGCATGGTAAACCTGACGACCCGAAGATGAAATCTGTTGTCGATAAGGTTGTCGCTTATAACCGCAGTAAGTTACGTACATAGTCACCTACATTGCCCGCGTTATGTCACTGTCTGTCTGCTTTTGCTAGGAACGATGGTGGCTTGGCTGGCCGTGTCGCATGTTTCCCTTCCTTTGAGTGCTCGTGCTGTGCTAACCGTTTGGGCGGTACGAGACTTGCTCCGTTTCCATGCTCACCTCATCGCTAACGAAGGCCCCTTTCGCTTTTCATCTGACGCTTGGGCGGTCATGCCTAATGGGCAGTATCGAAAACTGACCTGTGTTTATGCGACCCCATGGCTGCTGGTGCTCGCCGCGCGTGCGGATGCCCAATACCTTTATATTTGGCGTTATGGCCTTCCAGACTATCATTTTCGTCTGATTTATCGGCATTGCTGTCAGCAAGGCTGGGATAGCATGTGACATATTTGTGACAAACCGATTGCGTGGCTTTACTTTTTCACGTTATCTCCGATATTCAAGGAACACGGGTTCAATCCATTCTGCTCAGATAACGCTGTAGGGTCGCTATGAATATTAAACAAAAACTCTTGTCACTCACCTTGATGTCGGTGTTGGCGCTACTTGCGGTTGCCGCCGTTGCATGGAAAGCGGAAACGCGGCTACAAAAAATGCACAGTCAGCTAACCACGGTCTCTGATCTTGAGGTGATCTTGCTCAATCTACGCCGCAATGAGAAAGACTTTCTCGCGCGCATGGACCCCAAATATCTCTCCCGTTTTGATAACAATGTCGACGCGTTCAATCAGCTGCTGAGTGATTTTCGCGCCCGCAGCGCTTCGTTGGGGCTAGAGACTGCGACCATTGATAAAGTGCAGCGAGCAATGACAGCGTATGCCAACGGCTTTCGCGATCTGGGTAAGGGTTACCAAACATTGGGGTTAACCCCTGAGCAGGGGATCCGAGGACAGATGCAAAACGCGAGCAAGAAAATGGTGGCAGCGACCAAAAATGACATTGTGCTTGAGAGTAGCGCCCGCTTATTAGCCGCAGATGCCAAACTGTTTGTGCAAAGCAGTAACCTTGACTACATCGACGAATATCAAAGCCAAATGCAAGAGCTTGAAGATTACCTTCGCGGTGACCTGCTCGCTTTATTTCAAGCGCATCAGGCGCAAGTGGACAAGATTGTCGCGCAGAAAAAGACATTAGGGCTAGCGGCAGACAAAGGCCTACTGGGGCAAATCCGGGGGAAAACCCACCAAGTTGAGGAAATGTTCGATGTGCTCAGTAAAGAGTATGAGCAGGCCATTTCGCAAGCCTTAAGACAGACCGTGATGATGACCGGATCGGTGGTGGTGATACTGGCACTGGTGATGACAGCGATTTCGTTGTGGATGAACCGTGGCATTCAACAGCGTATTTACCGATTTAGTGAGCAAATGGCCGCCATCACGCAGCAGCGGGATCTGACCTTGAGAGCTGACGAAAACGGTCGTGATGAGATTGCCTTCATGGCGAAAGACGTTAACCAGATGCTCGGCAGTATCCAAACCATGGTTTTGGATGTGAGTCGCGCCATACAAGCGCTTAATCAAAGTGCAGAGCAAGTTGAATCCCGTACTGAAGCCACTGGGGCCGCCATGGCTACCCAGTTAGATGAAACCACTCATGCCGCGACTGCGATGAATGAGATGGAAAGCACCATTCGCGATATTGCGGGTAATACCGATCAGGCCGCGGAGAATGCGCGCACCAGCTTAAGCCGTGCGGAGAACGGGCAAAAAGTGGTGGATGACACTAAAGCGATGATCATGACACTGGCAGAAACCCTCAGTAATACCAGCAACGAGGTGCTTGAACTGAGTAAGCTGTCTGAAACCATCGGCTCAGTATTAGATGTGATTAAAGATATTTCCGAGCAAACCAACTTATTGGCACTGAACGCGGCGATTGAAGCGGCGCGCGCTGGTGAGCAAGGACGTGGCTTTGCGGTCGTGGCTGATGAGGTGCGCCAGTTGGCGACCCGTACGCGTGAATCAACCGATGAAATATCTGGCATTATTACGTCGTTGCAAGCGCAAACTCAGTCGGTTTCTGAGCGTATGGAGCAAAGCCGAGAAGACGGGGAAACATCCGTGGGTAAGGTGGAAGCGGCCTCGCAAGAGCTCTCGCAGATCATGGAAGATATGCAAAACATCATGGATATGAGCACCCACATTGCTACGGCGATCGAGCAGCAAAGTTCGGTGGCAAAAGAAGTCAATCAAAACGTGCACAATATTCAAGATATTGCGCAAAACAGTACTGAACGCGCCAACCAGAACCGCGAAGCGGCACACAAGGTGGCCGAAGAAGCCGCACACCTTGAGCGTGCGGTGAGCGAGTTTAAAAGCGAATAACCGCGATGATATCCAGTAAAAAGGCCTGCCTCGTGAGGCTGGCCTTCTTCATTTCAGGGCTGAGGGAGCAATCAAAACCCGCTAACAGGGCTGATCCGGCGTTAATATGGTAGGGCCGGATTGCTCGTTAGGCTCAGGGTAATCAATGGTGTAGTGAAGGCCTCGGCTTTCTTTACGTTGCATGGCACAACGAACCATGAGCTCTGCCACCTGTAAAAGGTTACGCAACTCCAGCAGATTGTTTGAGACCCGGAAATTAGCATAGTACTCATGTGTTTCTTGCTTGAGCAGTTCGATACGGCGTAGCGCACGCTCCAACCGTTTGGTTGAGCGGACAATGCCCATGTAATCCCACATAAACAGGCGTAACTCATGCCAGTTATGCTGGATCACTACTTCTTCGTCGGAACAAATTACTTGGCTCTCATCCCAAGGGGGGAGCGCAGTATGCGGCTCGATATGGTCTGAGTGCGCTTTAATATGCTCAGCGGCTGACCATGCATAAACCACACATTCGAGTAGCGAGTTAGATGCCATACGGTTCGCGCCATGCAAGCCGGTGTAGCTCACTTCCCCAATGGCGTATAAGCCGGGTAAGTCTGTGGTGCCGTTTTTATCCACCATCACGCCACCGCACGTATAATGGGCGGCTGGGACAATAGGGATCGGCTCTTTAGTCAGATCGATGCCGTATTGCTTGAGCTTTTCGTAGATGGTGGGAAAGTGTTTGATCACAAATTCAGGGTCTTTGTGGCTGATGTCGAGATACATACAGTCGGCGCCAAGGCGCTTCATTTCGTAGTCAATCGCTCGGGCAACCACATCACGCGGGGCAAGCTCGCCGCGTGAATCGAATTCCGCCATAAAGCGCGAGCCATCTGGGCGTTTAAGGTGAGCGCCTTCACCGCGCAGTGCTTCAGTGAGCAAAAAGTTGCGCGCGTCTGGATGGTACAGACACGTTGGATGAAACTGATTAAATTCTAGGTTGGCGACACGACAACCTGCGCGCCATGCCATGGCGATGCCATCACCGGATGACACATCGGGATTGGAGGTGTATTGATAAACTTTCGAGGCCCCTCCGGTGGCGAGTACCACATAGTTGGTGCGCACGGTCTCAACCACTTCTTGGTTTCGGTTCCAGATGTAGGCGCCGAGGACGTGGTTTGGACCACCTAATCCGACTTTTTTACGGGTGATAATATCCAGCGCATTGTGTCGTTCAAGCAGGGTGATATTAGGGTGTTGGCGCACATTATCTTGAAGCGAGTTTTGCACGGCCATTCCGGTCGCATCGGCGGTATGCAAGATACGGCGGTGGCTATGGCCGCCTTCACGGGTTAAATGATACCGAGGGGTGTCGTCGTCGCTATCTTCTTGATCGAACGGGACACCGCCATCAATTAACCACTGCACACAATCTTTAGCATTGCGGGCAATAAAGTCCACGACCTGGGTATCGCAGATACCTGCGCCTGCGATTTGGGTATCCTCGACATGAGATTCTACCGAATCTTGTTCGTCAAACACCGCGGCAATACCGCCCTGTGCGTAAAGCGTTGCCCCTTCGCTGAGCGGGCCTTTACTTAATACAATCACCTTGTGGGTCGGCGCTAAGCGGAGCGCCAGTGACAAGCCTGCGGCACCACTGCCGATGACTAGCACGTCACATTGATGTTCCTGAGTTGTGGTCGTCATGATCCCTAATCCTCTTTCTGCGCCCCCAATGTTACACCAATTTGACGTGGCTGCGCGCGGTAAGATCAAATCCCGTCTCGCTTGGGTGAAAGTTTGCAACCATGGTATGGTTCGGGCGACAATGCCCTCAGTCAAAGAGACATTCTTTGACCATTCCGTCACAGTAATGTGATTCAACGCATAATAAAACCAACATGGTGAGGAACTTTTCGCCGGCTGGGTTATCGAATCGTGTGCGAAAGCTCGCAAGCGGGTTTAACCGCGCTCTGACAACGTCGGGCCTAGAATTTCGATAATCGGGCGGAAAGATCAACCAAGGAGTAAACGCTCGAATGGGCGAGCAGCTAACCGACCAGGTTCTAATAGAACGTGTACAGAATGGTGACAAGCAAGCTTTCAATCTGTTAGTCGTCAAATATCAGAATAAGGTATGTAACCTTATCGCCCGCTATGTCGGTACACACAGTGGTGATATTCCAGATATTGCGCAAGAGGCGTTTATCAAAGCGTATCGCGCATTGCCGGGGTTTCGTGGCGAGAGTGCGTTTTATACTTGGCTGTATCGCATTGCTGTGAACACCGCGAAAAACCATTTGGTGGCACAAGGACGACGTCCGCCAGGCAGTGATATTGATGCCGACGAAGCAGAAAATTACGAAAGTGGGGGTTCTTTAAAAGAAATATCGAACCCTGAAAACTTGATGTTGTCAGATGAATTGAGACAGGTGGTATTTTCGACCATAGAAACACTGCCTGACGACTTAAGAACCGCAATTACCTTACGGGAGCTCGATGGGCTCAGCTATGAGGAAATTGCACAGGTAATGGATTGTCCAGTCGGTACGGTGCGGTCGCGTATTTTCCGAGCGCGTGAAGCGGTTGAAAAACGCATCCGGCCACTGATGAAACGGTAACGAGTTTTACTGGCTGCATGACGGTGACTTGAATGACGGATAGAGAAAAAATTTCAGCGTTGTTAGATGGCGAACTGGTGGATACGGCAGTCATCCACGAGATTGAGCGAGATGATAACGCGCAACAGGCTTGGGGGAGTTTTAGCACCATTCGCGATGTGATGCGTGGTGAGGCACCCAGCTCGTTGCAATGGAACATTGCCGATTCTGTAGCGTCCGCGCTGGAAGCAGAACCTGCTTATCAAGGCGATCACCTTGATAATAACGTGCTCCCCATGCACGAAGCACAGCCGCGTCCTGAAAAGGCGCGTCGTCACTTACCAGGGTGGCTGCAGCAGCTGACACAGGTAAGCGTTGCCGCGTGTGTCTCGTTGGCCGTGATCGTGGGTGTGCAGCAATATAATCAGTCTGATGCGAGTTCGCCGGTGGCCAGCACGCAAACCCAACCGCCAGTACTAGAAACGATTCCTTTTGCAGGGGCTGCGGAGCCGGTCAGCTTAAGCCGTGACGATCTACGTGCCACACCTTCTGAGGCCGAGTTGATGGAGCAGCGTCGCCGCGTCAATGCCATGCTCAAAGACTATGAATTGCAGCTGCGCTTGAATAAGGATAGGCTGTCTAACCATCAGACAATGGCACCGTCGACAAGCAGTAATAATCAATGAAAAAAATTCTGATCGGTGCGCTTGCGCTGGTCAGTTTGATGTCTGCGCAAGCCTCGGCCGAACCTTCTGCCGAGGCTTTGTTACATCAAATGGATACCGCAAGCGACACCCTAGATTATGAAGTGTCCTACATCTTGGTAGGTAAAAATAGTCTCGAACCCCTTCGCTTTCGTCATGCCCAAGTTGGGGATGATGCCTACGGCCACCTCATGTATTTAAGTGGCCCGCCGCGAGAAGTCATCCGTCGAGGCGGTGAAATCAGCTATTTTGAACCAGGCTACGACCCTTTCACCATTGCCAGTGATCATATGGTTGCGCCTTTGCCAACGCTTATCCAAGCCGATATCGATGTGCTGGCTAACCATTATGATTTTGTCTCTATGGGGCACGCGCGTGAAGCGGGGATGGATTGCCAAGTGGTTCGGATTACCCCGAAAGACGGAGAGCGTTATTCGTATGTATTATGGTTAGATGAGAACAGCAAACTGCCTGTCAGGGCGGATTTGCTCGACCGTGATGGCGATCCGCTTGAGCAATATCGTGCGTTGTCGTTGGTCGTCTCCTCACAAATCAGTACCTCAATGCAAAAGCTGGCTGAGCTGGCATTGCCACCGGTACTGACCTTGCCACAAACCACGCAGCGCTCCGACTTAGATTGGCAGGTCACCGCGTTACCTGAGGGGTTTGAACCTGTATACAGCAATCGTCACCGTTTGATGATGACTAAACGTGCGGTCGAGAGTCAGATGTTTAGTGATGGTTTGTTCAGCTTTTCTGTGTATCTTGCCAAAGCCGATGATGTCTCGGTGCGTAAGCAAATTGTTCGCCAAGGTCGGCGCACACTGCATAGCGTGACCAGTGGCAATGCAGAAATCACGGTGGTCGGCGATATTCCTCCTGAGACAGCTAAACGGGTGGCGGAGTCTGTCCGTATTACTGATATGCCTGCTAGCAAGTCAGAACAGAAGGTTGAACCATGATCAAAGCATTGGCAGAAGTTACCGGTTACCAAGATGGTTGGTTGTCATTGGCCTGCCAGCAGCAAACCAGTTGCGGTAGCTGCCAGTCACAAAGTCAATGTGGCACTGGTATTGTGTCCAAAGCCCTTCCTGGTAAGGTGAAACACCTTAAAGTACGTGCCCCAAAACCCCTGCCGGCCGGCACCTTAGTTGAAATTGGCTTAGGTGAGGCGACCTTATTACGCTCCGCGTTATTGGTCTACATGGTGCCTTTAGTCATGATGCTAACGGGGGCACTGCTCGGGCAATTTTTGTTCGCCACGCTCGCCGGCAGCGGGGAGGGTG
Source organism: Salinivibrio sp. ML290 (assembly GCF_001995695.1). Classification (NCBI taxonomy): domain Bacteria; kingdom Pseudomonadati; phylum Pseudomonadota; class Gammaproteobacteria; order Vibrionales; family Vibrionaceae; genus Salinivibrio; species Salinivibrio sp. ML290. Next base: position 260,442 of record NZ_MUEY01000002.1, read on the forward strand.
GCGTTATCGCGCTAAGCCTAGGGCTGGGAGCGGTTGGCGTGGGCCTAGCGCGTCATCTTGCACCGCGTATCGGTACCCAAGAGCAGCAACAGCCTCAACTGTTACGCGTGATGGGGGAGCCCGTCTCTGACTTGGCGGTAATAAATACCACACAGCAGGATAGCGACTAGCCACTATTTTCGGTAGAATCCCGCTCACTTGATCTTAGGATCCCATTCTTATTGATAACGAGTAAGTCACACCAACACATGAAGCATATTCGTAACTTTTCGATCATCGCCCATATTGACCACGGTAAGTCGACACTTTCTGACCGACTGATTCAAGTATGTGGCGGCCTAACTGACCGGGAAATGGCAGATCAAGTTCTTGATTCAATGGATCTGGAACGTGAACGCGGTATCACCATCAAAGCACAAAGTGTGACACTGAACTACAAAGCCAAAGACGGCGAAGTGTATCAGCTCAACTTCATCGATACGCCAGGACACGTTGACTTCTCTTATGAGGTGTCACGCTCGCTCAAGGCGTGTGAAGGTGCTTTGCTGGTGGTCGATGCAGGACAAGGGGTTGAAGCACAGACGCTCGCCAACTGCTACACCGCCATTGATATGGACCTGGAAGTGGTTCCTGTTCTGAATAAGATTGACTTGCCGGCCGCTGATCCTGATCGCGTCGCGCAAGAAATTGAGGACATCGTCGGTATTGAGGCCATTGACGCCACTCGCTGTTCGGCGAAAACCGGCATGGGTGTTGATGATGTCCTTGAAGACATTGTACGCCAGATCCCGCCACCTGAAGGCGATCCTGACGCGCCAACGCAAGCGCTGATTATTGACTCCTGGTTTGATAAATACCTCGGCGTGGTCTCTTTGGTACGCATCCGTGAAGGGTCGTTGAAAAAAGGCGACAAAGTGAAAATCATGAGCACGGGTCAAGAATGGAACGTGGACAGCATTGGTATTTTCACGCCTAAGCGTAAAGAGCTCAATGGTCTGCAAACCGGTGAGGTTGGCTGGGTGATCTGTGGGATCAAAGATATCCTCGGTGCGCCAGTGGGCGATACCATCACTCATGCTAAAAACGGCTGTGAAAAGCGCATTGAAGGTTTCCAACAAGTGAAGCCGCAGGTTTATGCGGGTCTGTTCCCCATCTCATCGGATGATTACGAAAGTTTTCGTGATGCCTTGGATAAGCTGAGCCTTAACGATGCTTCCTTGTTCTTTGAGCCGGAAAGCTCTGCGGCACTGGGCTTTGGTTTCCGTTGTGGTTTCCTTGGCATGCTGCACATGGAAATCATCCAAGAGCGGTTGGAGCGCGAGTATAACCTCGATCTGATCACCACTGCACCGACCGTGGTGTACGAGGTGACCCAAAATGATGGCGAGGTCATTTACGTCGACAGCCCATCCAAACTGCCACCTATCAATGACATAGAAACCATTGGTGAACCGATCTCGCGGTGTAATATTTTGGTGCCGAGTGAGTTTGTCGGTAACGTCATTTCACTGTGTGTGGAAAAGCGTGGTGTGCAAGTCGATATGGTCTATCACGGCAACCAAGTGGCACTGACCTATGACATTCCGATGGCCGAAGTGGTTCTCGATTTCTTTGACCGGATTAAATCGACCTCACGTGGTTACGCGTCGTTAGATTATAACTTCGAGCGCTATGAAGTATCTGACATGGTGCGGGTGGATATCCTCCTAAACGGTGAACGCGTCGATGCGCTGGCGATTATCACTCACCGTGCGCACGCACAGCCGCGTGGTCGCGAGCTGGTGGAAAAAATGAAAGAGTTTATTCCTCGTCAGCAGTTTGATATTGCCATCCAAGCTTCGATTGGTAATCACATTATTGCGCGCTCGACGGTGAAACAGCTACGTAAAAACGTGACCGCGAAATGTTACGGCGGTGACGTGAGCCGTAAGAAAAAGCTTCTGCAAAAGCAAAAAGAAGGTAAAAAGCGAATGAAGCAGGTCGGTAATGTCGAGCTGCCGCAAGAAGCCTTTTTGGCCATTTTGCACGTGGGCAAAGATAAATAACGACGGATTCCATTATGGCCAATACGTTTTCTTTGATTTTAGTGCTGGTGACCTTGGTCACCGGCATTGTTTGGGCGTTAGATAAATACCGTTGGGCACCGCGCCGCCGCCAAGCGGCAGGGGAAACCCTCAAGGTGTCAGCGCGTGAACTGGATGCCGAACAAGTTGCTAAAGTGGCGCCTCAACCGAGTTGGGTTGAAAACATGGCGTCTATTTTTCCAGTGATCGCGGTGGTACTGGTGCTGCGCTCATTTATTTATGAGCCGTTTCAAATTCCATCCGGATCGATGATGCCTACCTTATTGGTCGGGGATTTTATCTTGGTGGAAAAGTTTGCCTATGGCTTACGTGATCCTGCCTTCCACACTGAAATTGTCGAGACAGGTAAACCAGAGCGCGGTGATATCGTGGTATTTAAATACCCGCCTCAACCCAATATCGATTACATTAAGCGCACGGTCGGGCTGCCGGGCGATACGGTTGTGTATGAAGATAAGCGCCTATGTATTCAGCCCAAGGGCGAATCTCAGTGTCAGCCGGTGCCGATTGACGATATTCAGCCGAGCCAGTTTATTCAAGCGGGCATCAACCTTGTGCAAGCGCAGGAGCAGTTAGGGGAGCAGTCGCATCAGATTTTGGTGCACCCTAAAAAGCAAGATCGGGTGAGCGCGTATCAGCCACGTCCGGGCGTCAACCGCTGGGTCGTGCCAGACGGGCACTATTTTATGATGGGTGACAACCGTGATAACAGCGCGGATAGCCGCTTCTGGGGCTTCGTCCCTGAACGCAATCTCGTGGGCAAAGCGGTTGCTATTTGGGTTAGCTTTGAATTTGAGCGCCCCAGTGATAGCTGGCTACCATCGTGGGTACCGACAGGCATTCGCTTTAACCGTATTGGTGGAATTGATTAATTCTGGACTATGATGACAAAACTAACAGATAAGTTGCAGCGTGATATCGGCTACCAATTTAGCAACGCTGCATTACTCGAATTGGCGTTAACGCACCGCAGTGCCAATGGCACCCATAACGAGCGTCTCGAATTTTTAGGCGACTCGATTTTGAGCTTTGTGATTGCCGAGGATCTTTACCACCGTTTTCCGAAAGTGGACGAAGGCGACATGAGCCGAATGCGCGCTACCTTGGTGCGTGGTAACACCTTGGCGGAGATCGGACGTGAGTTTTCTCTGGGCGAAGTGATGCGCCTTGGCCCAGGAGAACTTAAAAGTGGCGGGTTTCGTCGTGACTCGATTCTCGCTGACGCCGTCGAAGCCTTGATTGGCGCGATTTTTTTGGACAGTGATATCAACCGAGTGCAGGAGATTATCCTGCAGTGGTATCAACACCGCCTCGAGACCATTGAGCCTGGCGCGAGTCAAAAAGATCCGAAAACCCGACTGCAAGAACACCTACAGGGTAAACGCAAACCCTTGCCGTCTTACACGGTGATGAAAGTGCGTGGTGAGGCACACAACCAAGAATTTACGGTAGAGTGCCAAGTATCAGGACTGGAGAGTTCTGTGATTGGAAAAGGCAGCAGCCGTCGCAAGGCAGAGCAAGCGGCTGCAGAACTCGCATTACAGAAGTTAACATAATGACTGATACACAGCGCTGTGGCTTTATTGCCATTGTAGGCCGTCCGAACGTCGGCAAATCAACACTACTGAACCGCTTAGTGGGGCAAAAGCTGTCGATCACTTCGCGGAAACCGCAGACCACACGTCACCGCATCATGGGGGTGGATACCCGTGATAACTATCAAGCGGTATACGTTGACACCCCAGGGCTGCACATCGAAGAAAAGCGCGCGATCAACCGCTTGATGAACCGTGCGGCGAACAGCTCATTAACCGATGTCGAACTGGTGTTATTTTTGGTCGATGGCACCCATTGGACCAAAGACGACGAGATGGTGCTCAACAAGTTAGCGCGCTCTGGTTTGCCAACGGTCTTGTTGGTCAATAAAGTCGATAATGTGAAAGAGAAAACCGAGCTCTTTCCACACCTTCAAACCTTGTCGGAAAAGATGGAGTTTGTTGACGTGATCCCGGTGTCCGCGAAACACGGCACCAATATCGATGTGGTTGAACAGAAGGTACGCGACGCGTTACCGGAAAGTGAGTTTTACTTCCCTGAAGAATACGTCACAGACCGCTCTCAGCGCTTTATGGCCTCTGAAATTATCCGCGAAAAACTGATGCGCTTTACCGGTGAGGAGCTGCCTTACTCGGTCACCGTCGAAATCGAGCGCTTTGACTACAACCCAGAAACGGACGGGTTTCATATCAATGGTTTGATCTTGGTTGAGCGCAATGGTCAAAAGAAAATGGTCATTGGTAAAGGCGGCGAAAAGATCAAGCGCATTGGCCGTGAAGCGCGTCTAGACATGGAAGAGCTGTATGAGCGCAAGGTTTACCTTGAGCTTTGGGTAAAAGTGAAGTCAGGTTGGGCCGACGATGAGCGCGCGCTACGCAGCCTCGGTTATATCGACGATCTCTAAGTGACCCACTGATTCAGGTACCCATGCCAGGAGGAGAGAGTGAGTGGACGGGTTTCAACGCGGCTTTGTATTGCATACGCGCCCTTACAGTGAATCCAGTCTGCTTTTGGATATCTTTTCTGAGCACGAGGGGCGCGTGACTCTGCTTGCCAAAGGGGCGCGTCGGCCACGCTCGGCGATAAGAGGTGCCTTGCAGCCTTTTACCCCTTTGCTGCTCAAATGGGGGGGACGTGGTGAACTGCGCACTTTACGCAGTGCCGAAGCCACAGGCCTCGCCCTGCCGCTATCAGGCAATGCCCTGTATTCCGGTTTTTACCTCAATGAGCTGGTGATGCGTGTGCTGGAGCCTCACACGCCTTACCCGGCGTTATTTCATGACTATGTGACCGCATTGACCCAGCTGGCTCGCTACAATAATCCTGAGCCAGCCCTGCGTTGTTTTGAACTCGCGTTATTAGAAGCCTTGGGCTATGGGGTTGATTTTCTTCATTGTGCTGGCAGCGGTGACCCGATTAACGATAACATGACGTACTTGTATCGCGAGCAGCAAGGCTTTGTGGCATCGATCATGAAAAGCCAACACCGACAATTTACGGGGGCCGATCTGCGTGCGTTGGCGACGCGTCACTTTGAGACGGTCGCTCAGTTACGTGCCGCAAAGCGTTTTACGCGTATGGCGCTCAAGCCATATCTTGGCCCCAAGCCGCTCAAAAGCAGAGAATTGTTTAGAAGGAAATAATCATGGATAAAATCTACTTGGGTGTGAACATCGATCACATCGCGACAGTGCGCAATGCGCGTGGCACCGCGTATCCGGATCCTGTTCATGCCGCTGAGTTGGCAGAGCGTGCAGGCGCGGCTGGGATCACGGTTCATTTGCGTGAAGATCGCCGCCACATTACTGATCGTGATGTTCGCTTGCTTAAAGAAACCTTGCAAACCCGGATGAATTTGGAAATGGCGGTCACCGATGAAATGGTCGAGATAGCCTTGGAGACGCAGCCTGAGTTTGTATGTTTGGTGCCAGAAAAGCGTGAAGAGCTGACGACCGAAGGGGGCCTCGATGTCGCGGGCCAGCTGGATAAAGTCAAAGCCGCCACGCAAGCGTTGAGCGAAGCGGGGATTAAGGTTTCCTTATTTATCGATGCCGACCGCACCCAGATAGAAGCCGCTCACCAATGTGGCGCACCGTTTATTGAGCTGCACACCGGGCATTACGCCGATGCCGCCAATGACAATGATCGCCAAGCCGAGTTGAAGAAAATCTCAGCGGCGGCCAGTTATGCGGTCGATTTGGGGATCAAAGTGAATGCGGGCCACGGCTTAACCTATCATAACGTCACGCCGATAGCGGCGATGCCAGAAATGCATGAGCTGAATATTGGTCACGCGATCATTGGCCGTGCCATGTTTGATGGTTTGCAAAAAGCCGTCGCGGATATGAAAGCGATCATGGAAGCGGCGCGTCGCTAAATGGCCATTGCTGGAATTGGTACTGACATTGTTGAGATTGCGCGTGTTGAAAAAGCCCTCGCGCGCCAACCACGCTTTGCTGCCAGGATCTTAACCGAGCCTGAGCAAGCCAATCTGGCGCGCCATCACGCGCCTGGACGTTTCCTCGCCAAGCGCTTTGCCGCCAAAGAAGCCGCCGCCAAGGCGCTTGGAACCGGCATTGCCAACGGGGTAACGTTCCACGACTTTATTATCACCAACCAGGCCTCGGGCCAACCTACCTTGCGCTTGTCGGGCCGAGCCGCGGAACTGGCGCAGGTGCGTGGCATTACACAGTGTTGGCTCACCCTCTCTGATGAAAAAGCGTATGCCATCGCGTATGTGGTGCTAGAAACCGCATAAGCTTACTGCTGTATGGCTGCACCTCACACGGTGTGGCGTTCGATGTTTTATGAGGTACCCAAGTATTGTGGTGCCAATTGTTCAATGTGCGCAATTTCATCTTGCAGCTCTAACAGCTCTGGCTCGATAGTAGCCATATCCGCGCCTGCTTTTAGTTGGGTTTCGAGCTCATGACACAAGCTTTTTAGCTGCGGGACACCGCTATACGCGCAACTCCCATGGAGCTTGTGAATAGCGTGCCATAACTGATCACTCTCTAACTCTCCGGCCAATGCTTGCTCAACGGCCTCTTTCACCGAGTCAAACGAGGCCAATAACATGGTTAGCATCTCTTTCGCCAGATCCGTTTTGCCTGCCGCTTGATTGAGCGCGCGCTGCCAATCTAGGTGTCGCACACTTTGATCTTGGTTGGCTGACGGGCTTGGCGATGGGACGCTTTGCGCTTGAGAGGCCGCTTCATCAAGATGCAGCCAGCGTGCGAGGGTACTCTCTAACATGGCTTCTTCAATTGGCTTGGTCAGGTAATCGTCCATCCCCGCTTCAAGGAGACGCTCACGTTCACCGGGCATCGCGTGGGCGGTCACCGCAATAATCGGTGTTTGCTGATTGAATCCCGCTTTGCGAATTTCTTGGCTAGCGGTGACACCGTCCATCTCTGGCATTTGGATGTCCATCAAAATAATATCAAACGCTTGTTGGTGGGCAAGCGCGACCGCTTTCACCCCATCTTCTGCGGTGATCACCTTCTCGACCCGTTCGGCCAGCAAGGCAGTGATCAGCTTTAAGTTGGCTGGATTATCATCGACGGTCATTACCGTATAAGGCGCTTTTTGTGATGCACTTGGCTTAGGCAAGGGTAAAGGCGTAGCCTCAGGGGACCCGATTAATGCCTCCAGCAGTTTACGTTGAGGGATAGGCTTGGCAATACAGGCGCTGACCCCGGCTTTTAATAGATGCTCAGACGCTTCTAGCTCAGTGGTTGGCAGACACACCACCACTGATTGCGCTTGCTGCTCGCAGACCTGCACCGCTTGTTGCATGGCATCAAGACTCGGCATGCTTCCCGCGTCGAAACAGAGCAAGGCAAAGTGATAGTGACGGTCCGTCAGCACATTGGTGCCAGATGCAGTGTCGACATTCAGCCCCACTTGCGTCAGCCGCTTACGCAAAATCTCGCGAGTGCGCGCATTCGGCTCAACGATCACGATGTCGCGACCCACCAAGGGTTCAATGTCGAGCGGTTGTGAAACTGGCAAATCGGTCTGCGTGAGCTGCAGGGTAAACCAGAAACTTGAGCCTTGGTGAAGGCGACTGGTAAAGCCAATGTCACCGCCCATTTGTTGGACCAGTTTTTGTGTGATCACTAGGCCAAGGCCAGTACCACCATAGCGACGCGAAATGCTGGCGTCCGCCTGCCTAAAGGCTTGGAAAAGCTGGGCTTGCTGGCGTTCGGAAATGCCAATGCCAGTATCTTTAACCATGAGCTGTAGCTCAACGGTTTCATCGTGAAGCTGCTTGAGATCGACACTGACATCAATATTCCCGCGCTCAGTAAACTTGGCGGCATTCCCAATCAGGTTTATCAGCACTTGTTGGATACGGAGTGGATCGCCCACGGCCCCTGCAGGAATACGCGCATCGGTCCGCAAGGTGAGCTCTAGTCCTTTCTCGTGCGCCATCGGTGCAAGCAGTCGCATCACTTCATCGAGCATGTCTTGAACATCAAACGGGATGTTTTCCAACAGCAGTTTGCCTGCTTCTAACTTAGAGAAGTCGAGGATGTCATTAATGATGGTGAGCAGGTTATTAGCCGACTTTTCAATGGTGAGCAAATAGTCACGCTGGCTGCTGCTGAGCTCGGTTTTGAGCATTTGACGCGTAAAGCCAATCACCCCGTTAAGTGGGGTACGTAGCTCGTGCGACATGTTGGCCAAGAACTCAGATTTAACCCGCGCCGCTTCTTGCGCATTTTTCTTGGCGATATCGAGTTCAACATTCTGAATTTCCAATTGCTCGAGGGTTTCGCGCAGATCACAGGTCGCCTGGTCAATACTTTGCTGCATTTCTAAATGGTATTCCGACAACGAAATAGCCATCGCATTGATACCGTTTTTCAAGGTGTCGAGCTCACCGAGTAACTCACCCTCAATCCTGACATCAAGATGGCCGCGCCGAATTCTATCGACTAAGGTCACCATGTTGCCAATCGGATGGGTGACATCCGCAATTAAGCGATAGGCAAAGAAGCATGACAATATTCCGCCCAAAGCAACCATCACCAGTGCGGTGATCATCTCCTGGTATTGCTTTAACCGCACCGAGCTCAAATCTAGCTCCATGGCAATATAGCCCAGCGGTCGCTCAACATTGAGGCCAGGGGTAAACCGACCAATCTCCAAAATAGGGGCGCGCAGAATCAAGGTATCCTGCTGTTGGCTTATCTGCAGTTGGGTGGGGATAGGTTGGCCACTGTTAACCGAGAGCATGGCAAGATCGCGGTGATAGTTCGAGGTGACAAATAGCTCGTTACGTCGGTCGAACACGGCAATACTGCGCACAAACTGTGAGTGCTGGCGGTGCGCAAAGCCAATTAGCCGGCGTACGTTTTCACGGCTATCATTTTTCAATCCGACTTCGCTGGCAATCGCCAGTGGCTCGATGATCGCAGAGCCGGTGACCGTCAGTTGCTGTTCAAGATCTTGGTAGCGGGTGCTGGTAAAAAACGCGCTCAGTAATAGGCCGACAATCAACGTTGGGGCAATGGTGAGAACAGAGACACGGGTGCGGAGGCCATATTTGGTCATGCTAGATAAACTATGGGAAAATAATCACGACATTTAGCCGTCAGTGTACATGATTCAATCACAAAATAGTCAGCGAACTATCACAACTCCCACTGGCAGGATCTCTTGACTGGCTTGGCGACAAGCTTTTAACACTGGAATCGATAATGGCGCGCTTTTTTAAGCCTGAGAAAAAGAAAAAGGTTGAGCAAAAGCATCAACTGCTGACCATAGAACGCTTGGACCATCATGGTGACGGGGTGGGTTTTTTGCAGAAAAAACCTGTTTTTGTCCCGGGAACCTTGCCCGGCGAACAAGCCTTGGTGCAATTGACCGAACAAAAGCGTCAATATGCGCGCGGTCAATTAATTAAGTTGGATAACCAGGCCGCGCAGCGTATTGAGCCTGGTTGTCCTCTTTACCAGCAGTGTGGGGGCTGTAGCCTTCAACACCTGGATCACCAAGCACAGGTCGCACACAAGCAGCAAACGCTCAATGAGTTGATGCGAAAATTTGCAGGTGATGAGATAACGCTGTCAACGCCGATAGAAGATGCGGCTTGGCATTATCGTCGTCGTGCGCGGATCAGCTTGCAGGTGGATAAAAAAGGGGCGTTGGCGATGGGATTTCGCGCCCGTCAACGAAGCGCGATCATCACAGTGAATCAGTGCCCGGTGTTAAGCGCACCACTCAACCGCCTCCTGTCTAGCTTACGCCCTTGTTTAGAAAGCCTGCGTGGCCGTCGTGTATTGGGACACTTAGACGTCATTGACGCTGACAACACATCAGTGGTCTCACTGCGTACCACTAAGGGCTTGTACAACGACGATCGCCACGCGTTAATGGCGTGGGCACAGACGCAAGACTGCACACTGTATTTGTATCAAGGCGACATGGCACCGGAGCGTCTTGTCGGGCCTGCGCCCTATTATAATGTGGCAGGTTGTCAATTGGCGTTTGCGCCCAGCGACTTTATTCAAGTCAATGCGAAGGTCAACCAAGAAATGGTAGGGCAAGCACTTGACTGGCTTGCCCTTGAGCAAGACGATCGTGTGTTGGATCTTTTCTGTGGCTTGGGTAACTTTAGCGTGCCAATGGCTAAGCGTGTGAAACACGTGGTAGGCATTGAAGGTGTGCAAGCTATGGTGGACCAAGCAGCGGATAACGCGGCAAAAAACGGCTGTGAGAACGCCGAGTTTTACCAAGCTGACTTGAACAGTGACGCGCTGATGGGTGAATGGGCGCAACAGGATTTTACCAAAATCTTACTCGATCCGGCACGTGCGGGGGCTGCTGGTGTCATAGACTTTGTGGCACAATCTAAGGCTTCACATATTGTGTATGTGTCTTGTAACCCTGCCACGCTAGCACGTGATGCGCGCGTATTGCTCGATAATGGCTATCAGCTGGTCACGCTTGGTATGTTGGATATGTTTCCACAAACAGGACACATGGAGTCGATGGCTTTGTTCATGCCWGTCACCAAACGGTTGGCATAATACAAGTTTGGCCCTCGTGGCCTGTCGATACGGATACGCCTCTCTTGTCACTCGAGAGATAAGGATAGGAACGGTTATGGTTGCGGTACGAGAAGCCCACCTACACGAAGACGAAGCGTTTGATCTCAATACCTGGGTTCAACGGTTAGGGCAAGATCCCTCAACCACTCAGGCGTTGGTAGATGGTTATCAATACTGCCGAACATTGAGCGACGATGAAGCCGTGCTCAGCCAGCCACTATGGCGTGGCCGGGAGATGATTGAAATCCTCGTCACCTTGAGCATGGATGCTGATACCTTATTGGCAGCCCTGTTTTTCCCCGTGGTTGAGGCGGAGCTTATCAGCCTCGATACCCTTGCGGACGCTTACTCAACCTCTATCGTCAAACTGATAGAAGGGGTACAACAGACGGCGGCCATTCGCCACTTAAATACCCAAACAGAGACAGAAGCGACCTCGTCTCAGGTTGATAACGTACGTCGTATGCTGTTATCGATGGTGGAAGACTTTCGCTGCGTGGTGATCAAGCTGGCGGAGCGCATCTGTCATTTACGCGAAGTGAAAGAGGCGGAGGAATCTGTCCGCCAACAAGCGGCAAAAGAGAGCGCCAACATTTATGCCCCCTTGGCTAACCGGTTAGGCATTGGTCAGTTAAAGTGGGAGTTGGAAGACTACGCGTTCCGTTACCAGCATGCGCAAACCTACAAACAAATCGCCAAGCAACTCGCGGAAAGACGGATTGATCGCGAAAACTACATCACTGATTTTGTCGACGATCTGCAGCAGGCGATGGAAGCGTCCAACATCAATGCGCAAGTCTATGGTCGCCCCAAACACATTTACAGCATCTGGCGTAAAATGCAGAAAAAGAACCTGCAGTTTGACGAGTTGTTTGACGTGCGTGCGGTACGCATCATCGCTGAAGAGCTACAAGATTGTTACGCCGCGTTAGGGGCCGTGCACACCAAATTCCGCCATCTGCCCAAAGAGTTTGATGATTACGTCGCCAACCCGAAACCCAATGGTTATCAATCCATTCATACTGTGGTGCTGGGGCCGGAAGGTAAACCGGTAGAAATTCAAATCCGAACCAAACAAATGCACGATGATGCAGAGCTTGGGGTCGCTGCACACTGGAAGTATAAAGAAGGGGCGGCCAGTGGGCGCAGTGGGTACGACGAGAAAATTACCTGGCTGCGTAAACTGTTGGCATGGCAAGAAGAAATGTCAGACTCGGGTGAAATGCTCGATGAGCTGCGCAGCCAAGTGTTTGACGACCGGGTTTATGCCTTTACCCCGCGCGGCGATGTCGTGGACTTACCCAGCGGCGCCACGCCGTTGGATTTTGCTTACCATATTCACTCCGAGGTAGGGCATCGGTGTATCGGAGCGAAAGTGGAAGGGCGTATTGTCCCGTTCACTTATCACCTTCAAATGGGCGACCAGGTAGAAATCATTACCCAAAAAGAGCCCAACCCCTCGCGAGATTGGCTAAATCCCAGCCATGGCTTTGTGAATTCGAGCCGGGCACGCGCCAAAATCAATGCTTGGTTCCGCAAACAGGATAAAGATAAGAACATTGCCGCGGGTAAAGAGATTTTGGATACTGAGCTGCAAAAAATCGGTGGTACCAGCAAAGACGCTCAACTCGCGCTCAAACGCTTTAATGTGAATACACTGGATGAGCTCTACGCGGGAGTTGGTAGCGGTGATTTGCGTATTAATCAGGTGGTTAACCATATCAATGGCCTGATTAACAAGCCAAGTCTTGAAGAAGAAGAGCAACAGCTTTTAGAGAAGCTGCAACAAAGTGAGCAAAAGCCGAATACGGGCAAGGCGCACCGTGATGCAGTGGTTGTGGAGGGGGTTGATAACTTAATGACTCACCTTGCGCGTTGTTGTCAGCCATTACCCGGTGATGAGATCAAAGGTTTTGTCACCCAAGGGCGGGGTATCTCTGTGCACCGCGCTGATTGTGAGCAACTCAACGAACTGAGTCATCACGCGCCCGAGCGCATTATTGCCACGGTTTGGGGTAAAGGGCACATTGGTCAGTATCATGTGCGGATCCGCTTATCTGCCAATGAGCGTACCGGGTTGGTCAAAGACATCAATACCGTGCTCAGCAATGAAAAAGCACGCGTAGCGGGCATGCAAAGTCGCGTGGATTACAAAAAACAAATGTCTATTATGGATTTTGATTTAGAAATCTCCGATCTCGACACCCTGAGCCGCGTGGTTAACCGGCTTGAACAAGTAAAAGATGTGGTCGAGGCCAAACGTCTTCGCTAATCATCCTTCGCCCTGTCTCGACAGGGCGTTTTTTTAGAAGGAATGCTTTTATGGCTCCTATCGAGCAATTACTGACCATTATGGCGACCTTACGTGATCCCGACAAAGGTTGTGATTGGGACAACGCGCAACACTTCGCCTCCATCGTGCCTCATACGCTAGAAGAAGCCTATGAAGTGGCGGATGCCATTGAACGTGAAAACTGGTCAGACCTAAAAGATGAGCTCGGTGACCTACTTTTTCAAATTGTGTTCTACAGTCAATTGGGGCGGGAAGAAAACCATTTTGATTTTGAGGATGTGGTGCGCGGCATTTGCGACAAACTCATCCGTCGTCATCCTCATGTTTTTGGTCCCAAAGATGCGCAGGGAAAGCCTTTAATGGCACCAGATTGGGAAGGTATCAAAGCGAAAGAGCGCGCCGAGAAATCGGCCTCTGTGCAACCGGAAAGTGTGCTCGATGGGGTGACACAAGGCTTACCCGCCTTAATACGAGCGTATAAATTGCAAAAGCGTTGTGCACGTGTGGGCTTTGATTGGCCGACTGTCGCCCCTGTGATAGATAAAGTGCGGGAAGAGATTGAAGAAGTCGAGCAAGAGCTGGCGCAAACTTCTGTCAACCAGGCACGTGTGGAGGAAGAAGTCGGGGACTTGTTATTCGCGGTGGTAAATTTGGCTCGCCACCTAGGGACAGATGCCGAGCAAGCCCTACGCCGTGCTAACCAAAAATTTGAATCTCGCTTTCGTAAGGTTGAAAACCACTTACGTGATAATGAAAAAAACATTCAACAATGTCAGCTAGATGAACTAGAATCGGCATGGCAGGCCGTCAAAAAGGCGAATAAGTAAATATCCTGTAATTGGCATAATTGATTTGTGACAATTAAAAACACCAGGGTGTGTGGTAGCTTTCACATTGTGGGAGTCAATGGGGTCTGGTATCATAATGTCCCGTCCAGAACTTCATTAATTTCCTCTAAATCCAACTCTCAGGTTTAGCATGACGACGAACTACATTTTTGTTACGGGCGGTGTTGTATCCTCCCTCGGTAAGGGTATTGCTGCAGCCTCATTGGCAGCCATTCTTGAAGCGCGTGGCCTTAACGTCACCATCATGAAACTCGACCCTTATATCAACGTGGATCCAGGGACAATGAGCCCTACCCAGCACGGGGAAGTATTCGTCACGGAAGACGGCGCAGAGACCGACCTTGATCTCGGCCACTACGAGCGCTTTATCCGCACCAAAATGACCAAGCGTAATAACTTTACCTCTGGTCGTGTGTATGCGGATGTACTGCGCAAAGAGCGCCGTGGAGATTACCTGGGAGCCACCATTCAGGTGATTCCACACATCACCAATTCGATCAAAGACCGCATCATCGCCGGTGGTGAAGGTCACGATATTGCCATTGTCGAAATCGGCGGGACAGTGGGCGACATTGAGTCGCTGCCGTTTTTAGAAGCGATTCGTCAGCTGACCGTTGAAGTCGGCCGCGAACATGCCATGTTTATGCACTTGACTCTGGTCCCTTATTTGGCGGCCGCGGGTGAAGTGAAAACCAAGCCAACGCAACATTCGGTGAAAGAGCTGCTATCGATTGGTATCCAGCCTGATGTACTGGTGTGTCGTAGTGAGCGCCCGATCCCGGCCAATGAGCGCGCGAAAATTGCGCTGTTCTGTAATGTGGCAGAAAAAGCCGTGATCACCATGAAAGACGTAGACTCTATCTACAAAATCCCATCACTCATCCGCTCTCAAGGCTTGGATGATCTGGTTTGCAGCCGCTTTGGCATTGAAGCGGCGGAAGCTGACCTGTCAGAGTGGGAACAGGTCAGCTACGAAGAAGCCAACCCAATGGGCGAAGTGACCATTGGTATGGTGGGTAAATATATCGAGTTGCCGGATGCGTATAAATCTGTCAACGAAGCGTTGAAGCACGGTGGGTTGAAAAACCGTCTCACCGTCAACATCAAGTATGTAGACTCGCAAGATCTTGAAACACGTGGCACGGAAATGCTGCAAGACTTGGATGCTATCTTGGTACCAGGTGGATTTGGTGACCGAGGTGTAGAGGGCAAGATCCTAGCGGCACAATATGCGCGTGAAAACAAACTGCCCTATCTCGGCATTTGCCTAGGAATGCAGGTTGCCCTGATTGAATACGCGCGTAACGTCGCGGGTATGGAAGGCGCAAACTCGACCGAGTTTAACAAAGAGAGTAAATACCCAGTGGTGGGTCTGATCACCGAGTGGGTGGATGAAGAAGGCAAAGTGGAAGAGCGCAGTGAAACCTCTGATCTGGGCGGTACCATGCGTCTTGGCGCACAGCTTTGCCACCTTGCCGAAGGTTCTAAAGCACACCAGCTTTATGGCAACACGCAGATCCACGAGCGCCATCGCCACCGTTATGAAGTGAACAACTTATTGCGTCCGCAGCTAGAAAAAGCGGGGCTTTCAATCTCAGGCTTGTCTGCAGATAAAAAGCTGGTGGAGATCATCGAGAACCCTGAGCACCCATGGTTTGTTGCGTGCCAGTTCCACCCAGAATTCACGTCGACACCACGTGATGGCCACCCACTGTTTGCCGGGTTTGTTGCGGCGGCAGGCAAAAAACAGCGCGGTGAGCTATAAACGAGATTCGAGCGGTCGCCTGAACGTAGGCAGCCGCTTTTATTTTTAAAAACAATGACAGACGAGAGGAATCACAATGTCTAAGATCGTTAAAGTTCTAGGCCGTGAAATCATCGATTCACGCGGTAACCCAACCGTTGAAGCTGAAGTACACCTAGAAGGTGGCTTCGTTGGTATGGCGGCAGCACCTTCAGGTGCATCAACGGGTTCTCGCGAAGCGCTAGAACTGCGTGATGGTGACAAGTCACGTTTCATGGGTAAAGGCGTTCTAAAAGCGATTGAAGCGGTTAACGGCCCAATCGCCGAAGCCCTACAAGGTAAAGACGCGAAAGCCCAAGCCGATATCGACCAAGTGATGATCGATCTCGACGGCACTGACAACAAATCTAAATTTGGTGCGAATGCTATCCTGGCGGTGTCTCTTGCTAACGCAAAAGCAGCCGCGGCTGCGAAAGGCATGCCTTTGTTTGAGCACATTGCTGAACTAAACGGCACGGCTGGTCAGTTCTCAATGCCTCTGCCAATGATGAACATCCTTAACGGTGGTGAGCACGCGGATAACAACGTTGATATCCAAGAGTTCATGATCCAGCCTGTTGGCGCGAAAACCCTGAAAGAAGCACTGCGCATCGGTGCGGAAGTATTCCACAACCTCGCAAAAGTACTGAAAGCCAAAGGCCTAAGCACTGCCGTGGGTGACGAAGGTGGTTTTGCACCGAACCTAGAATCAAACGCTGCTGCACTGGCTGCGATTAAAGAAGCGGTTGAGCAAGCGGGCTACGAGCTGGGTAAAGACATCACTCTTGCTATGGACTGTGCGGCGTCTGAGTTCTATGACAAAGAGCAAGGCATCTACAACATGAAAGGTGAAGGTAAAACCTTCTCTTCAGAAGAGTTTAACCACTACCTGGCAAAACTGGCTGAAGAATACCCAATCGTGTCTATCGAAGATGGTCTAGACGAGTCAGATTGGGATGGCTTTAAGCACCAAACTGAACTGCTGGGTGACAAACTTCAGCTAGTGGGTGATGACCTGTTCGTAACCAACACCAAGATCCTCAAAGAAGGTATCGACAAAGGTGTGGCGAACTCTATCCTGATCAAATTCAACCAGATCGGTTCTCTGACCGAAACGCTGGCGGCGATCAAGATGGCGAAAGACTCAGGCTACACAGCCGTGATCTCTCACCGTTCAGGTGAAACAGAAGACGCCACCATCGCTGACTTGGCGGTTGGTACGGCTGCAGGCCAAATCAAAACCGGTTCGATGAGCCGTTCTGATCGTGTGGCTAAGTACAACCAGCTAATCCGTATTGAAGACGCGCTGGGTGAAAAAGCACCATTTAATGGTCTAAAAGAAGTGAAAGGCCAATAATCGGCACTTAAGCACTTTTTGCCAAAAAGCCGTCCCGTTTAACGGGGCGGCTTTTTTCATTTAGGAAAACCATGACACCAGCCAGCGGATCCGCTAGCCTATGCGGTTAGTCAATCAGGGTGTGAATACCCTGAGCCGATATTGGAAGGAGTACAGGTATGAGGCTGCTATCGGTTGCACTGTTTCTCACGCTCGTGTGGCTGCAGTACGAACTGTGGCTGGGTAAAAATGGCGTGACAGACTATTGGCAAATTGAAGCCAATGTCGCCGTACAGCAACAAGCCAACCAAAAACTCGTTAAGCGTAACCAGCAAATGTACGCAGAAATTGCGGATTTGAAGCGTGGGCAAGAAGCGATTGAAGAGCGCGCACGCAATGAGCTGGGCATGATAAAGCCGGACGAGACATTTTTCCGATTAGTCGATAAATCCCAGTAACTGACAGCCGTTGACTGGCGGTACAACCAAAGAAGATAACTTGTGGTCGAACAACCCCCTTTGCAGCACAACACCGCTTTACAGCCCGGAATAAGCGCCGTGGTACCTGCCGCAGGTGTCGGCAGCAGGATGCAAGCTAGCTGCCCGAAACAATACCTCCCTCTAGCCGGCAAAATGTTGATTGAGCATACCGTTGAGCGTTTACTCTCTCACCCTGCCGTCGCTGACGTGATCATCGCCATTGGTGCTGACGATAGCTACTTTGCGCACACTCGCTTGAGTGAGCGTCCGAATGTGCGTGTGGTCTTGGGTGGAGCGACGCGTGCCGCGTCGGTGCAAGCTGGACTCGATGTGGTCAATACGCAATGGGTGATGGTGCATGATGCCGCACGCCCTTGTGTGTCGCATGCCGATATCGACGCCTTGATTAGACAGGCGCAATCTCACCCGGATGGCGCCTTACTCGCGGCGCCGGTTAGAGACACCATGAAGCGTGCGGACGCACAAGGGCAGGTGGCTCACACTGTCGAGCGTGAGGCGCTTTGGCATGCATTGACCCCACAAATGTTTTTAACCCAAACGCTAATCCAGGCACTTAATGTGGCAGGTGATCAGGTGACTGACGAAGCGTCTGCCGTTGAAGCGCTTGGGGGGAAGCCTGTGCTGGTCCCTGCCAGTGCCAGCAACATAAAAGTCACCCACCCTGAGGATAAGTGGCTGGCCGAGTTTTACCTTTCACAACAAGAAGGCAAATCATGATTCGAATTGGACATGGGTTTGATGTACACAAATTTGGTGGTGATGGCCCGGTGATCATTGGTGGTGTGGCTGTGCCTTATGAACAAGGGTTGCTTGCGCACTCGGACGGTGATGTGGCACTCCATGCACTGTGTGATGCCCTGTTGGGCGCGATTGCTGCCGGTGACATTGGCCAGCATTTCCCAGACACCAGTGATGAGTGGAAAGGCGCCGACAGCCGTATGCTGCTGCGCGACGTTTACCGCAAAGTACAAGACAAAGGCTATTGCTTGGGCAATGCAGATATCACTATCATCGCGCAAGCGCCTAAAATGGGCCCACATATCGACGCAATGCGTGAAACCATCGCCAGTGATTTGTGTGTGACGGTGGATGCGGTTAACGTCAAAGCCACCACCTCAGAGCGTTTGGGGTTTACCGGACGCAAAGAAGGCATTGCCTGTGAGGCGGTGGTGCTATTAAACAAAGAGGCCGTATGACAGACTTACTCGCGCCCTTGGCTTACTTACATGGCCAACCGACACAGTCAGGAACGTTAAAAGCGTCACCGGACGATTTTATTGTCTCAGAATCCCTGGGTTTCACCCCATCAGGTCAAGGTGAGCACTTTTTAGTGCGAATTAAAAAGCGTGGTGAAAATACCAAATACGTCGCCAATGAGCTGGCAAAAGCCTGTGGGGTTAGCTCGCGGCAAGTGAGCTGGGCGGGCCTTAAAGATCGTCACGCCGTGACAGAGCAATGGTTCAGTGTTCATCTGCCAGGCAAAGCGGATCCGGATTTAGCAGCGTTTGTCCAAAATCATCCAGGCGTTGTGAGCATTGAAGGGACAGCCCGGCATCAGCATAAATTGCGCCCTGGCGATCTGACCGGCAATCAGTTCACGCTCTGCATTCGTGACCTGGCGTCGCCACAGGCTTTAGTGCCGCGCTTAGCCGCGATAGCCGAGCAGGGCGTGCCCAATTACTTTGGTACACAGCGCTTTGGCCGTGATGGCAATAATGTTGAGATGGCGCGTGCTTGGGGACGTGGAGAGAAAAAAGTCCGTGACAAAAGCAAACGCAGTTTTTATCTCTCAGCAGCCCGATCGCTGCTGTTTAATCAAGTCGTCTCTGCACGAATAGAGGCGGATGCCTTTACCTCTACCTTGGCGGGTGACCTGTGTCTCGACGCGCAGCAGCAAACGTACTTGGTTGAGCAGGCAGGGCAGTGTCATTCTGCGATCACCGGCCCTCTGACCGGCGATAATGCGTTGCCCACTGAGGGGCAAGCACAGCACTTTGAGCAAGCGGTGGTCGACAAAGAGCCTGAGCTATTAGCCGTGATCCGTGATAATCGCATGCGCCATGACCGTCGTGTGTTGTGTTTACTGCCGCAAGCGATGACCTGGACACACGATGCTGACACCTTAACCGTGAGTTTCTTTTTACCCGCGGGCGCATTTGCCACCGCGGTGATGCGAGAGTTAGTCGTCGCGAGCCCACAAGGAGAGCACAATGCGAATATTGATTAGTAACGACGACGGTTACCATGCTCAAGGGATCCAAACCTTGACCGAAGCGTTATCGACCATCGCAGATGTGGTGGTGGCCGCGCCGGATCGTAATTGTTCAGGCGCGTCAAATTCACTCACATTGGAAAACCCCTTACGCGTGCGCGAACTTGGACCTCAGCGTTATGCGGTTCAGGGGACCCCCACAGACTCGGTGCATTTGGCGCTACGGCAATTGGTACCCTGGGAGCCTGATTTTGTGATCACTGGGATTAACCATGGTGCTAACCTCGGTGATGATGTGCTTTACTCGGGGACAGTGGCCGCGGCGACAGAGGGCTTTTTCCTGGGCGCGCCAGCTATTGCAGTCTCACTATGTGGTCACCAACACTTTGAGACAGCTGCGCATGTAGTGAAACAATTCTTAGCCAAGAACCAGCGCCATGCCGCGCCCAGCCACCGCCTCATTAATATTAATGTGCCCGATGTGCCAATCGATAGCCTAGAGGGGTGGAAAGTGACACGTCTTGGCGCCCGTCATCATGCCGAAGACGTGATAAAACAAAGCGATCCGAGGGGCAAACCGATATACTGGGTCGGTGCGCCAGGTCAAACCCAAGATGCAGGGCCGGGAACCGATTTTCACGCCATTGCGGCGCAGTACGTTTCTATTACGCCACTGCAGGTAGACTTAACCGCCCATGATACCCTAGGCGTGTTTTCACAATGGTTAAGTGAGTAGGCGGCAAGTACGTCATCGTTGGTGAGCCGCATTGAGGCGGCAACCGTTTCAATAGACTTATACTCAGTGATAAAGGAAGCAGACGTTGAGTCAAGCGCAATCACTTATTCAATTTTTGCAGCAACAAGGTGTGACTGACACCGATGTGCTAAACGCCATGCAGGCGGTGCCTCGGCATTTATTTGTCTCTGAAGCCATGACCCACCAAGCTTATGGTAACAATGCGTTACCTATTGGATGGGGACAAACTATTTCACAACCTTATATTGTGGCTAAGATGACATCATTGCTCAATTTGCGACGCGATAGTCGCATTTTGGAAATTGGCACCGGATCGGGTTATCAAACAGCGGTCCTCGCTAACTTGGTTGATCATGTTTATTCTGTCGAGCGGATCAAACCATTACAAATGCTGGCCAAACGGCGCTTAAAGCAGCTAGATATTTATAATGTGTCGACAAAACATGGAGATGGTTGGCAAGGGTGGCCGTCGAAGGGCCCTTATGATGCGATCATGGTAACAGCGGCCGCGGCCCACGTGCCCGACGCACTGTGCGATCAGCTCAATGATGGCGGCGTGATGCTTATTCCGATTGGTGATGATGAGCAAATATTGATGCGCGTCACTCGCCAAGGCACCACTTTTCACACCGAGACGGTTGAATCGGTTAAATTTGTTCCCCTGGTGGCAGGTGAGCTGGCATAAACTGTCTCAGAGATGGAGCTGTGTTTAAAAACAGATGAAAATCGCGCTTTTTCTGTCACTGTTAGTGGTTATATCTGGTTGTTCCTGGCGAGGGCCGGCACCGGTATCCAGCGTGACACCAGACTATACCAGCGTTGATAGAGGCAGCTATCGCGGCAGTTATTACGAAGTGAAGAAAGGCGATACCCTCTACTATATCGCTTATATCACGGATCGTGATATCGACGACATCATCGAACACAACAATCTACAGCCTCCCTATACCATTTATCCCGGGCAGACACTGGCTTTGTGGAAGCCCGCCTACCAACGCCCTGACGTGGCCCAATCCACATCAGGCGCGACAAATGTGGCCTCTGCCACAACGTCAGCTGCAAGCGCGAGCGTGGCAGCAGCATCTTCTAGAAAAAGCGCCAACCCTAGCAAATTCGAGGAAAAAAAGAAGTCTAAAACCGCGACTAAACGCACAAAAGGCGTTGAATCGGGGTCATCGTCGAGGTACAGTCAAACGAAAGAAAAAAGTAAACAAGCTGTTAACAAGCGGACCGCCAGCCCATCTAACCAACAGATAAGCTGGCAATGGCCAACCAGAGGCCGGATGGTGTCCCGATTTTCTAGCACAGAGCGAGGCAATAAGGGCATAGATATTGCTGGACAACGAGGACAGGGCATTCAGGCAGCGGCAGATGGAAAAGTCGTGTACGCCGGCAGTGCGCTTCGGGGTTACGGTAAATTAATAATAGTGAAACACAATGATGATTATCTAAGCGCCTATGCGCATAACGATAGTTTTTACGTTTCAGAAGGCCAAGCTGTCAAAAAGGGGCAGAAAATAGCTTCCATGGGCAGTTCTGGTGCAAACAGTGTTCGGTTGCATTTTGAAATTCGCTACAAAGGAAAATCGGTCAATCCGTTACATTATCTGCCAAAGCGGTAGCACAGGGTAACCAAGGTGATATCGCCGCAGCCACCAATGTGACGGGGCCGGTATAAGCAGAAATGCGTTCTGCTTAGCTGCTACGTCATAAGGGAGGCGCTATGAGCCAAACAAATACCGCAAAGAAACTGGACGGCTTGAACCAAGACGTTGAATTCGACACCGTGGAAGCTCAAGCTGACGAGGTGCTCGAAGAAGTCGAAGAGGCAGTACAGCAACAAGCGGCCACTTCAAAGGCCTCTGATGCCACCCAACTCTACCTCAGCGAAATTGGCTTTTCACCGCTGCTTACCGCTGAAGAAGAGGTGCTCTACGCACGTCGAGCGCTGCGCGGTGACGAGGTTGCTCGCAAGCGTATGATTGAGAGTAATCTTCGCTTGGTGGTGAAAATCTCACGTCGCTATTCTAACCGTGGTTTAGCGCTGCTCGATTTGGTCGAAGAAGGAAACCTCGGCCTGATCCGTGCGGTGGAGAAGTTTGACCCTGAACGCGGCTTCCGCTTTTCAACCTATGCAACCTGGTGGATTCGTCAAACCATTGAACGTGCCATCATGAACCAAACGCGTACCATTCGCCTGCCTATTCACGTGGTGAAAGAGCTGAATGTGTATCTGCGCACGGCGCGCGAGCTGGCGCAAAAGCTTGACCATGAACCGACCGCTGAAGACATCGCGGCGCAGCTTGATAAGCCAGTGGAAGACGTGAACCGGATGCTTCGTCTTAACGAGCGTATTGGCTCTGTGGATAACCCAATTGGCGGCGATTCAGAAAAAGCCTTGCTAGACATCATTCCAGATGAGAAGCAAGACGGCCCTGAGTACACCACACAAGACGATGACATGAAAAAGTCGATTGTGCAGTGGCTACAAGAGCTTAACCCTAAGCAGCGAGAAGTGTTATCACGTCGTTTCGGGCTTTTGGGTCACGAAGCGTCAACGCTGGAAGATGTGGGGCGTGAGATTGGTTTGACTCGCGAGCGAGTACGTCAAATCCAGGTGGAAGGGCTACGCCGCTTGCGCGACATGCTGACGCATCAAGGACTGAGCATTGAATCGCTCTTTAACGTTGAGCAATAAACGCGCTGTCAATCTCGCATCAGTCATAGCGCGAGACTGACAATCATAGACGCAAATGAAGGGACAGCGATGGCTGTCCCTTTTTATTGGCGGTCATGACGGTTCGCAAGATGACGGCGCGGCCGATTAGCGAGATTGCTGTAACGCCTTGAGGGCATAGAGGGCGTCTAAGGCTTGCCGCGGGGTCATCTCATCAGGGTTTAACGCATCGACTGCGTTATCCAGCTCGCTGGGTTCAGGCAGTAAGGCGAGCTGAGCGGGGGCAGGATCACCGACCGTTTGTTCAGCATTAATGGTATGTTGGCCGCTTTGCTCTAGTTGTGCCAGTTTATGCTTGGCGCGCCGAATCACCGGCTTGGGAACGCCAGCGAGGCTCGCCACGGCCAGACCATAAGACTTACTGGCTGCCCCTTCCTGAACCGCGTGCATAAACGCAATGTCATCGCCATGCTCCATGGCATCAAGGTGCACATTCACCAAGCCTTCCATTTGCCCTGGCAGTTCAGTGAGTTCGAAATAATGGGTGGCAAACAAGGTCATTGCTTGGATTTTCTCTGCCAACCATTCCGCGCTGGCCCACGCCAAAGATAAGCCATCGTAGGTGCTGGTACCGCGGCCAATCTCGTCCATCAACACCAAGCTGTTAGCAGTTGCATTGTGGAGAATATTGGCGGTTTCTGTCATTTCCACCATAAATGTGGAGCGGCCGGAAGCGAGATCATCAGAGGCACCAATACGAGTGAAAATGCGATCGACGGGCCCAATGGTTGCACGATCGGCGGGCACATAAGCACCAATATGACTCAGCAAGGTGATCAACGCGGTTTGGCGCATATAAGTGGATTTACCTCCCATATTAGGACCGGTAATGATCAACATTCGGCGCTCAGGACTTAAGGCGATGGGGTTGGGAATAAAAGGGTCAGTCATCACTTGTTCAACCACAGGATGGCGACCGGCCTCAATATTGATCCCCGGTTTGTCGCTAAGGGTGGGGCGATGATAATTGAGTGTATCTGCTCGCTCGGCGAGATTACATAGTACATCGAGCCCAGAGAGCGCTTCAGAGGCATGTTGCAGCTGGGCCAAGTGTGGCAGTAACAAATCAAACAACTCTTCCCACAAACGCTTCTCTAACGCTAACGCATTAGAGCGAGAGCTTAAGACTTTATCTTCGTGCTCTTTTAATTCGGGGATAATGTAACGCTCTGCATTTTTAAGCGTTTGCCGGCGGACATAGTGTGTCGGCACCCGATCGCTTTGCGCGCGGCTGATTTGGATGTAAAAACCATGGACTTGGTTATAACCCACCTTCAGGGTATCGATGCCATATTGCTCGCGCTCGCGGGTTTCTAGTTCTTCTAAGTAGCGTGATGCGCCTTCCGATAAGTCGCGCCATTCATCCAGTTCTGCGTGGTAACCTGGCGCAATCACACCGCCATCACGGATCACCACCGGCGGGGTCTCGACCACTGCACGGGTGAGCAAATCTTGCAGCTCTGGCATCGGTGTGGTGGCAGTGAGGTAATCGGAAAACGCACCGTGATCCAGCTCGGTAAGCAATGTCTGTACCTCGGGCAGCTGTGCTAATGCGGTGCGCAGCCTTGCCATATCACGCGGACGGGCGGATCGCATTGCCAAGCGAGCCAGTACACGTTCAATGTCGCCAACCGGTTTGAGTGCTGCACTTAATTCCGAGTGTAGGCCACTATCAAGCAATGTCCCGATTGCATCCAAACGTTGGTTGAGTACATGGCTATCGCGTAGAGGTTGATGGAGCCAGCGCTTCAGTAAGCGACTGCCCATCGGCGTCGTCGTCCGATCCAAAACGTCAGCCAGCGTATTGTCGGTGCCGCCAGCGAGGTTTTGGGTGATCTCTAAATTGCGCCGTGTGGCAGCGTCTAACACCACAGCGGTGTCTTGCTGATCTTTGATGATGGCACGAATATGGGGGAGCGCGGTGCGTTGGGTTTCTTTGGCGTACTGCAACACACAGCCAGCGGCACAGAGCCCCAGCGTACAGTCTTCCACGCCAAAACCGACTAAATCGCGCGTGCCAAATTGACCGGTCAGTTGACTGCGAGCAGTGTCGAGATCGAACTCCCAAATGGGGCGACGCCTTGCGCCGCGGCTCACCGCAAGTAAATCAGGGTAGGGAAAGTCTTCGGGGTAAAGCAGCTCTGCCGGTTGCGTGCGTTGCAGCTCCGCTTGCATTTGCTCGTAGGTGGCAGGTTCAGTCAGCACGAAGCGCCCTGATGTGATATCTAGGGTGGCAAAACCAAATTGGTCGTTATGACAGGTCAGTGCGGCGACCAAGTTATCAACCCGCTCGCTAAGCAGCGCTTCATCCGATACCGTACCGGGGGTGACGATTCGCACCACCTGGCGCTCAACCGGGCCTTTACTCGTGGCGGGATCGCCGATCTGTTCACAAATCGCCACCGGCTCTCCTAGCTGCACCAGCTTGGCTAAATATCCCTCTACGGCATGAAAGGGCACACCCGCCATGGGGATCGGTTCACCGCCTGAGCTGCCGCGCTTAGTCAGCGAGATATCCAAAAGCTGAGAGGCACGTTTGGCATCGTCGTAAAAGAGTTCGTAAAAATCCCCCATGCGATAGAACAGCAGTTCTTCAGGGTGCTGCGCCTTGAGTTTGAGGTACTGTTGCATCATAGGGGTGTGCTTTTCGAGCGCTTGTACTGTCACGACTAGACCTGCAAAATGGAACATTGAAAAGGGTAGGTAGAATACGTGATCGTACGGCAAAGGGTAAAGTTGCGGTACCGGTTTCTTCACCCTAAACAAAAGGAGTGAATGGTGGAACAGTTATTCTCGCTAGCAAAGCAACTCGGTGACGCCTTATTGGATGCGGGCTTAACGGTGACCACCGCAGAGTCTTGCACCGGTGGCGGTATTGCTTACTGCTTGACGGACGTGCCGGGTAGCTCGCAGTGGTTTCAGCAAGCTTGGGTCACCTATAGCAACCAGGCTAAGCATCAACAGGTGCATGTGCCAGACGATTTATTGACCCAATACGGCGCGGTCAGTGAGCCTGTGGTAACGGCCATGGCAGAGGGCGCACTTAATGAGGCTGCCGCTGACTTGGCGATTGCCGTTAGCGGTGTCGCTGGTCCTAGTGGAGGCAGTGCGGATAAACCTGTTGGCACCGTGTGGTTCGCATGGGCTTGGCATGGCGGCGAAACCGACACTGAAGTGTGTCATTTTGAGGGTGATAGGCGCGCGGTCCGTGAACAAACAGTCGTGCACGCGTTGTCACATGCTCTCACGCGCTTGTCTCCGTAACTGGAGGCGTGTCGCATCACAAAGATTTTTTCTATACAGGGCTAGACACTGTATAAATGGACAGTATACTTAGCCCCAATTACTGATAGCTTTCATCGCATAGCGATAGCGTTTTATTTCCTGGAGACTGAAATGGACGATAACAAAGAAAAGGCGCTCGCAGCCGCACTCGGACAAATCGAAAAGCAATTTGGCAAAGGCTCAATCATGCGTCTGGGTGATGACCGCACTATGGACATCGAAACCGTATCGACCGGCTCTTTGTCTCTCGATATCGCCCTAGGTGCAGGTGGCCTGCCTTTTGGTCGTATTATCGAAATCTATGGCCCAGAGTCATCAGGTAAAACGACGCTGACGCTAGAAGCGATTGCCGAAGCACAAAAAATGGGTAAGACCTGTGCCTTTATCGACGCTGAGCATGCCCTTGACCCTATTTATGCGCGCAAGCTGGGTGTGGATATCGATAACCTTTTGGTCTCTCAGCCAGATACCGGTGAGCAAGCGTTGGAAATCGCTGATGCACTGACACGCTCGGGCGCTGTCGATATGATCGTCATTGACTCGGTAGCGGCATTGACACCTAAAGCTGAGATTGAAGGCGAGATGGGCGACTCACACATGGGTCTGCAAGCGCGTATGTTGTCACAAGCGATGCGTAAGCTCACAGCCAACATCAAAAACAGCAATACCATGATGGTATTCATCAACCAAATTCGCATGAAAATTGGTGTGATGTTTGGTAACCCAGAAACCACGACTGGGGGTAACGCGTTAAAATTCTACGCCTCGGTTCGCCTGGATATTCGCCGCATTGGTGCGATTAAAGAAGGTGACGAAGTGGTGGGGAACGAAACCCGCGTCAAAGTAGTAAAAAACAAAGTCGCTGCACCCTTCAAACAAGCTGAGTTCCAAATCCTTTACGGCCAAGGCATTAACTTGCAAGGTGAATTAGTGGACTTGGGCGTAAAACACAAGCTGGTAGAAAAAGCCGGTGCTTGGTATAGCTACAAAGGCGATAAAATTGGCCAGGGCAAAGCAAACGCATGCAAATACCTAAAAGAAAACCCGCACGTCGCTGAAGAAATCGACACCACCTTGCGTGAGATGCTACTGCAAACCGCGCTAAATAACGAAGCGGTCGACGCGAACGCAGAAGCAGAAACCGAGGACGACCAACTGTAATGGCCGCGTCGTGCCAAGAGGTCGCGGTGGGTTTATTGGCCCGCCGTGACCACTCTGTTCACGAACTGCAGCAAAAACTGTCGCAACGCGGCTTTGACCAAGACACCATCGACATCACACTGGAGCAGTGTCTGGCGCGTGGGTGGTTGGATGATGCCCGCTTTGCGGCCAGCTTGTTGCGCCAAGGTGTAAGTAAACACCATGGCTGGTTACGTATTTGCCAAGACGCCAAGCGAAAAGGTATCGACACTGAGTTATTATCACGCGCCGAACAGGAGCAGGAGGTTGACTGGTATGCGCTAGCCAGAGAGACCGCAGAGCGTAAATATGCCGATCTCGATGGTCGCCTTCCGCCTGCCGAGCAAAAGGAAAAAGCCAAACGCATGCGCTTTTTACAGTCACGTGGCTTTAACTTTGATCAAATCCAATACGCACTCAGTCACGACGATCCGGACACGCATTTCTAAACCAATCCCACTCTGTCTCTTTTCCGCACGCGATCGGTTGTTTACAATGGCGTAAATAAAACCATGCTTCCATCGCGTCACGACCATATCTGGTTGCTAACGCAATATTCGATTATCAGGATTAGCCAATGTATATGAGCACTGATGAGATCCGTACAGCGTTTCTCAAGTTCTTTGAAAGCAAAGGGCACCAGATTGTGCCTAGCTCGTCGCTCGTGCCTGCCGATGACCCAACGCTTTTGTTTACCAACGCAGGAATGAACCAGTTTAAAGACACCTTTTTAGGGGTTGAAAAGCGTGACTACACGCGTGCAACGTCAGCACAGCGTTGTGTGCGGGCGGGCGGCAAACACAACGACCTTGAAAACGTCGGTTTTACCGCGCGCCACCATACCTTCTTTGAAATGCTCGGCAATTTCAGCTTCGGTGATTACTTCAAGCAAGATGCGATTCAGTACGCGTGGACGTTTTTGACTGAAACGATTGGCTTGCCAAAAGAAAAGCTACTGGTGACTGTTTACAAAACCGATGACGAAGCGTTCGATATTTGGCACCAGCAAATTGGCGTGCCTGCGGATCGCATTGTGCGTATTGGTGATAAGGAAGGCGGTAAGCCTTACGAGTCAGACAACTTTTGGCAAATGGGCGATACTGGGCCATGCGGACCATGCAGTGAGATCTTTTATGATCACGGTGAGCATATCTGGGGCGGTCCTCCAGGGACGCCAGAAGAAGACGGAGATCGCTTCATTGAGATCTGGAATATCGTCTTTATGCAATTCAATCGTCAAGCTGACGGTACGATGGAGAACCTACCTAAGCCGTCAGTGGATACCGGCATGGGGATTGAGCGGATTGCGGCCATCAAGCAGGGCGTCCATTCCAACTATGAAATTGATGTTTTCCAGCAATTAATTAAGCAAGTCGCGGAGATCATCGGGGTTGAAGATCTGACTAACCAGTCTTTGCGCGTGGTGGCAGACCATATCCGCTCTTGTGCGTATTTGATTGTTGATGGCGTGATGCCATCGAACGAAGGGCGGGGCTATGTGTTGCGCCGTATTATTCGCCGCGCGGTTCGTCATGGTAACAAGCTCGGCAGCAAAGACGCGTTTTTCTACAAGTTGGTTGGTCCTCTCGCCACCATCATGGGGACGGCAGGTGAAGACTTGCGTGCGCAGCAAACCATGGTGGAAAAAGTCCTTAAGATTGAAGAGGATAACTTTGGCCGCACGCTTGAGCGTGGCATGTTGATGTTGGAAGAGGCTTTGGACAAGGTTAAGGGTGACGAGTTGGATGGCGAAACTGTCTTCAAACTCTATGACACATACGGCTTCCCAGCAGACTTAACTAACGATGTTGCGCGTGAGCGCGGTTATCGTATTGATGAAGCTGGCTTTGAAGCGGCGATGGCAGCGCAGCGTCAGCGCGCGCGGGAAGCCGGGCAGTTTGGCACCGACTACAACCAAGCGATAAAAGTGGAGCATGGCTCGGATTTTTGTGGTTACACAGGGACAGAAGGCACCGGCCAGATCACTGAGATTTTTGTCGATGGAGACACCGTTGATAGCCTGGTATCAGGCGATAAAGCGGTCGTGATCCTTGACCACACCCCTTTCTACGCCGAGGCTGGTGGCCAGTGTGGTGATACAGGGGTGATAGAAACAGACCAAGGGCAATTTATCGTGACGGATACCCAAAAAGCGGGGCAAGCCATTGCGCATTACGGTAGCTTGTCGGAAGGGCAACTGAGTGTCGGGACACAAGCAACCGCTCGCGTCGATGCAGAGCGTCGTCACGCGGTAGCGATGAATCACTCCGCCACCCACTTACTGCACGCCGCGCTGCGTGAGGTACTGGGGGAGCACATTGCGCAGAAAGGCTCGCTCGTCCGGCCTGATGGGTTGCGTTTTGACTTCTCACACCTTGAACCTGTCACCGCTGATGAACTCAAAGCGGTTGAGCGGATCGTGAATCAGCAAATCCGTGAAAATAGCCCCGTGCAGACTGAGGTGATGGATATCGAAGCTGCCAAGCAAAAAGGGGCGATGGCACTGTTTGGTGAGAAGTACGATGACCAAGTGCGCGTACTGAGCATGGGCGACTTCTCTATCGAGCTGTGTGGCGGGACACACGCGACGCGTACAGGTGACATTGGGATGTTTAAAATCGTCTCGGAAGCGGGTATCGCGGCTGGTGTGCGTCGTATTGAAGCCATTACCGGGCAAGCGGCCATTGATAGCGTTTATCAGCAACAGGCGGACTATGAAGCCAAGCTTGACGATGCCCAGAGCAAAGCGAAAGCGTTAGAAAAACAAATTCAGCAGCTTAAGCAGAAATTGGCCGCACAAGAAAGTGCTGGGCTGATCAATCAAGTCCGTGAGCTAAACGGGGTAAAAGTGTTGATTAGCCAACTTGATGGCGCGGATAACAAAGCGCTACGTAGTATGGTTGATGATCTGAAAAACCAAATGGGTAGCGGTATCGTGCTGCTCGGCAATGTGGCCAATGACAAAGTCGGCCTGATTGCGGGTGTCACCAAGGATTTGACCGGCACGGTAAAAGCGGGTGAACTGGTCAACCTTGTCGCGCAACAAGTGGGTGGCAAAGGCGGTGGTCGTCCTGATATGGCGCAAGCGGGGGGCAGTGATGTGAGTGCACTGCCTAGCGCGCTAGCCTCAGCAGAGACATGGCTCACTGAGCAGTTGTAATACACTTTTGTTTTTATTGAAAAGTCAAGAGGGTCGCGTATTGCGACCCTTTTTTGTGATCTAGATTAATAATTGCACTTTTTTTCTGATTCTGTATAGTGCAACGCCTTAAGCGCTGTGTCAGCGGTAAGACGTGATATTGGTTAGATTTTGTCGCCACGCTGGCCAATGCAGTACAGATTTCTCTTACACTGTTATCTCAGGTCAATCGCCTCCACGGCTAACGGCATGATGATAAAACAGTAAATTTCTCTGCCCTTTTCTGGATATGGTGTGATAATTCGGCCATAGTGTGGAATACGGACGCGAGTAAGCGCCCGTATTGGCATCATGAGCAGGGAAAGAATCCAACGATCACAGGTAACGGGCCGATACGCTGGCGGGTTATCTGGCTCAGACACTAATTGAATAAGTAAAAGATTGATACTCAAGGAGTAGAAGCATGCTGATTTTAACTCGCCGTGTGGGCGAAACCTTGATGATTGGTGATGAAGTCACTGTCACTGTATTGGGTGTAAAAGGTAACCAAGTCCGTATTGGTGTGAATGCACCGAAAGATGTTTCGGTTCATCGTGAAGAGATCTACATGCGTATTCAGGCCGAAAAAGGCGCGCCTTCAGGTGGTCAGAGCGACTACTAACAAGGCAAGAAGAGGTCGACCACAGGTCGGCCTTTTTTATCGCCGCTTTTCCCATAAAATCAGAATGAAACGGCGATAAATCCAACAATAAAATCGGGCTGTGGGTGATAATTGTCCATTTGTTGGTGGCAAGACGATTTTTGCCAGAAAAGTGTTTGACATATATGTGGCTCAAAGTAATATGTGCACCCGCAGCGACGGTGAGGTGGCCGAGTGGCTGAAGGCGCTCCCCTGCTAAGGGAGTATACGGTTTGTAGCCGTATCGAGGGTTCGAATCCCTCCCTCACCGCCATGTTGTTGCAAGCAAGATAGATGCGCGTCCGTAGCTCAGCTGGATAGAGTACCTGGCTACGAACCAGGCGGTCGGAGGTTCGAATCCTCCCGGACGCGCCACTACTTGCGGTGAGGTGGCCGAGTGGCTGAAGGCGCTCCCCTGCTAAGGGAGTATACGGTTTGTAGCCGTATCGAGGGTTCGAATCCCTCCCTCACCGCCATGATTTACAAGCCTGCCTTGTAGTAAGATGTGCGTCCGTAGCTCAGCTGGATAGAGTACCTGGCTACGAACCAGGCGGTCGGAGGTTCGAATCCTCCCGGACGCGCCATCTCTTCACGGAAGACCCGCAAGATTGTTCATGATGAACGTAAGATTGACGACACGCGCTCGTAGCTCAGCTGGATAGAGTACCTGGCTACGAACCAGGCGGTCGGAGGTTCGAATCCTCCCGAGCGCGCCATCTTCAATCTTAGCCAATCCGTCAGCGCGTCCGTAGCTCAGCTGGATAGAGTACCTGGCTACGAACCAGGCGGTCGGAGGTTCGAATCCTCCCGGACGCGCCATTTTGGCTCCCCTTCGCACATCGCCTCGCGGCATGACTTGTCGCCAATCGGGCAAAACCGACCGTTTTCGCGTCTTCATCCTCGTTTCTGTGACGTCCTCTTATTTCAACACGTTTACCTTCTTGCTGTTTATCATCCCGGAATGTTTGTCGTGCCCGGCTTTCAACGATCTTGGTCGCTTTCGGAAAAACGCTTTTTCCATAAGTGCTACAGTCGTGAGGCTGGCATTGCTTTTCTCGACAGTAGCGCTCTGCCGCTCGCCGTTGCTACTCGCCTGCTGACCGTGAGTTTGCATAAACATCCCGTTGATCCGTCTTTTTTAATCAGTGAGTGAAAATGCCCATTAACGGACGTTATGAGGTAACAAAAACGCAATAGTCAGATTGTCATTTATGCGAATTGTTAGTATTTTGAACGCCGATGATGAATTTGCCACCAAGATAAATGGATAATAACGGGGCAATCACTGCTTCGATGTAAGCAAGAGTGAGCGTGACAAGGAAGAAAATCATGGATTTAGGCCCGCTTTTAGAACAGGCAATGATGCTGATGTTAACTGGCATGGTTGTTGTGTTTGTATTTCTCTCGATATTAATTTTTTTGGTCCGCCAACTGGAACGTTTTGGCGACCCTATCCCACCTGCCGTGGCGAACGCGGCCGCTCAGCCCAAAGCCCAAGCTGCACCTGACGCATCACAGCCGTCATCGGATGTGATTGCCGCGATCACTGTGGCTGTTCAGCAGTACCGCCAACGTCACCGTTGAGTGGTCAGGCACATATAAAAAAGGAGTTTGTTATGTCTACGCCGTTAGCTATTACCGATGTGGTATTGCGCGATGCCCATCAGTCGTTGTTTGCCACACGTCTGCGTTTGGACGATATGTTGCCAATTGCTGCCGAGCTGGATCAAATTGGTTTTTGGTCATTGGAAACCTGGGGTGGGGCGACCTTTGATGCTTGTATTCGCTATCTGGGTGAAGATCCTTGGGTACGCTTGCGAGAGCTCAAAAAAGCGATGCCAAATACCCCGATGCAGATGCTGCTACGTGGTCAGAACCTGTTAGGTTATCGCCACTACGCTGATGATGTGGTGCACAAATTTGTCGAGCGCGCACATGCAAATGGCATGGATGTGTTCCGAATTTTTGATGCCATGAATGATGTCCGTAACTTCCAAGCAGCAGTGGGGGCGGCGGTGGATGTCGGTGCGCATGCGCAAGGCACGATCTCCTACACCACCAGTCCAGTGCACACCATGGACACTTGGACAGATTTGGCCAAACAGTTGGAAGATCTTGGCTGCCACTCGTTATGTATTAAAGACATGTCTGGTTTATTAAAACCTTATGAAGCGCACGAGCTTGTAAGCCGCATCAAAGCAGCCTGTGATATCCCCTTATCCTTGCACTGTCACGCGACGACGGGGCTATCGACGGCCACGGCCGTCAAGGCGGTTGAAGCAGGCTTGGATGTACTCGATACTGCCATTTCTTCCATGAGCCAGACATACGGACACACGCCGACGGAAACTGTGGTGGCGATGCTCGAAGGCACTGAGCGTGACACGCAGCTTGATCTGAACAAGCTAGAGTCGATTGCGGCTTATTTCCGTACTGTGCGCAAAAAGTACGCGCAATTTGAAGGGCAGCTCAAAGGGGTCGACTCACGTATTTTGATAGCACAAGTGCCCGGTGGCATGCTGACCAATATGGAGAGCCAGCTCAAAGAGCAGGGAGCGGCCGACAAAATGGACGAGGTGTTAGAGGAAATTCCTCGGGTTCGTGAAGATTTAGGCTATATCCCCTTAGTCACCCCGACCTCGCAAATTGTCGGCTCTCAGTCGGTCATTAACGTGCTAACCGGTGAGCGCTACAAGAGCATTACCAAAGAAACGGCGGCCCTTTTGAAAGGGGAGTATGGGAAAGCCCCCGCGCCGGTTAATGCCACCCTCCAGGCTCGCGTGTTAGACGGCGAAGAGGCGATCACTTGTCGTCCTGCCGATAAACTGGCACCGGAAATGGATGCCCTGACCCAAACACTGACCGACAAAGCCGCGGCCGAGAATGTCACCTTGGCGGAGCAGACCATTGATGATGTGCTGACTTACGCCCTGTTCCCGCAGGTAGGATGGAAGTTCTTACAAAACCGAGGTAACCCTGAAGCATTTGAACCGGCACCAACCGGGGAGCCAGCCTCTGCGTCCGCCGCTCCTCAGCCATCAGGCAGTGGCGACGTGGAAACCTATAGTGTGCGTGTTAACGGCCAGGTCTATCAGGTAGATGTAGGGCCAGATGGGGCGCTGGGTGACATTCAGCCAGTGAGTCAGGTGTCAGCGTCGGCGAGTGCGCCAGCCCCTCAAGCCGCATCAAGCAACCTTGAGCCGGTAACGGCACCTTTGGCAGGCAACATCTTTAAAGTGATGGTGACCCCTGGTGAGCACGTGCAGGAAGGTGATGTCCTAATCATTTTGGAAGCGATGAAGATGGAAACCGAGGTGCGGGCAGCCCATGCGGGCACGGTCCAAGATGTACAAGTGAAAGAAGGCGATGCCGTGACCGTTGGCATGCCGTTATTGCACTTAGGATAAGAGGGCAGCATGGAAGGATTAATGATCCTGTGGTCGGAAACTGGACTGGCAAACTTCCAGTGGCCACAGCTTGTAATGATTGCCGTGGGCTGCCTATTACTCTTTTTAGCGATTCGGCGCGGCTTTGAGCCCTTGCTTTTGTTACCTATCGGTTTTGGGGCGATATTGGCGAATATTCCCAATGCGGGCTTTAACGAGCCGGGCGGCCTGCTTTACTACGTCTATCATGTCGGGATTGATACTGGCGTGTTTCCCCTCCTGATCTTTATGGGGGTGGGGGCGATGACCGATTTTGGCGCGCTGATTGCTAACCCGCGCACCTTGTTGCTAGGTGCGGCGGCACAGTTTGGTATTTTTGCCACTTTGTTTGGTGCCATTTTACTTAACTTGGTGCCAGGCATGGCGTTTAGCCTGCAAGATGCGGCCTCCATCGCGATCATTGGTGGTGCGGATGGGCCGACGGCTATTTTCCTCGCCAGTCGATTATCGCCGGACTTGCTCGGGGCCATTGCCGTGGCGGCGTACAGCTATATGGCATTGGTACCGATTATTCAGCCCCCGATCATGAAGTTGTTCACCTCTGCAAGTGAACGCAAGATTGAGATGAAGCAACTTCGTCATGTGTCGAAA
The DNA here is from genome assembly GCF_001995695.1 of Salinivibrio sp. ML290. Classification (NCBI taxonomy): domain Bacteria; kingdom Pseudomonadati; phylum Pseudomonadota; class Gammaproteobacteria; order Vibrionales; family Vibrionaceae; genus Salinivibrio; species Salinivibrio sp. ML290. The sequence continues at coordinate 295,929 of NZ_MUEY01000002.1, forward strand.
ACCGAGAAAGTGCTGTTTCCGTTGGCGGTACTGATGATGACCATCTTATTTTTGCCCTCGGCAACGCCACTGGTTGGTATGTTCTGCCTCGGTAACTTGATGCGAGAGTGTGGCGTGGTGGATCGCTTATCGAGCACTGCCCAGAATGAGCTGATCAACATTGTTACCATTTTTCTCGGTCTGGCTGTGGGCTCCAAATTGGAAGCCGACAAGTTCCTCCAGTTTGAAACCCTTGGCATCTTGGTATTGGGCGCAGTCGCGTTCAGCATCGGGACGGGAACAGGTGTACTGATGGCTAAACTCCTTAATCGCTTTAGCCGCGACCCTATCAATCCATTGATTGGTGCGGCTGGGGTGTCGGCGGTTCCCATGGCGGCCCGTGTAGTTAACAAGGTCGGATTGGATGCTAACCCGCATAACTTCTTACTAATGCATGCGATGGGGCCAAATGTGGCTGGTGTCCTGGGGTCTGCGGTGGCGGCCGGTATTTTGTTGGCGCTGGTTGGCTAATCGTCAGTGATTTGACACCTAGCAGATAAAAAGAAAATAGCGGTAGGCATTGAGTCTGCCGCTTTTTTTGTTAAGACTAGAGGTTTACGCTTTGCAATGGCTCTGTGCTTAATCTCTTCGTTAAGGCAAATACCATTACTGTATACGCCAGCATAAGCACAATGGCATGCGAAAGGAGTCAATATGTCGAACAATCTCTCTCTTGCAATCACTGAATTTGGCGCGCCAGAGGTACTTACCCCGGTCAACCGTTCGATTCCTTCTCCCTCTGAAGAACAGGTGCTGATTCAAGTGAAGGCTGCAGGTGTTAACCCCATTGATGCGAAAACGCGTGCCGGACTCGGCTGGGCCGCTGAGCATAATCGCGATCATTTGCCTTGGGTGCCTGGCTATGATGTTGCAGGTGTTGTGGTGGCGAATGGCACCAATGAAAGCAAGTTTGATGTTGGGGATCGTGTCGCTGGGATGATTGGCTTTCCGACCGAAGGCGGGGGATACAGCCAATATGTGGTCGCTGATGCCGGGTTATTATCAACAGTACCGCCAAGTGTGCCAATGGTGGATGCCGCTGCAGTGCCATTGGCTGGGCTGACGGCTTGGCAAGCGCTTGAGCATGGCAAACTGGTGCGTGATGAAAAAGTATTGATTTTAGCGGGCGCCGGCGGCGTCGGGCACCTTGCGGTGCAGTTGGCCGTGCGTCTCGGGGCGCAGGTTTATGCCACTGCCTCTGAAAACAATCATGCCTTTCTACGTCAACTGGATGCGACCCCGATCGATTACCATCAAGCGCATTGGGCCACCGGCAATGGTGAATTTGACCTGGTGATTGATTTGGTGGGAGGGGACACCGCCATTGATGCATTAGCAAGCCTAAAAACAGGTGGGCGTATCGTCACAGTCCCCACCAATACGCGCGATACCATTACCTCCGCCGCTGCCGAGCGAGGGCTGAAGGCGACAGGTATGTTGGTTGATCCAAATACTTGGCAGACCCAGCGCTTGCTCGATATGCTGGACCAAGGTGAACTTAAGATCGATATCGCTGCGGTCTACCCGCTTGAGCAGGGCGCGCAGGCACATTACGCACTCGAGGCAGGCCATACTCGCGGTAAACGTGTGTTGGAAATGCCTTCGTCTTAACCTCAGGGCTTCGTCTTCCGGCTCTCGTCGGGTTGATGAGGCCGTGGCGTCGTAGGGAGCTCGCGCTGAACCAATGATAATACATGGGGTCGAATGGACGATTGGGTGCTGCTGGCAACGCTGTTTGCCACCAGCTTTTTAGGTGCGACCTTATTGCCAGGTGGCTCTGAGGCCAACTTGGTGTATTTATTAACTCAGCACTCATTCGCGGATGGGATCGTTGTGGCGATTGCCACGGTAGGCAACACACTCGGTGGCATGACCAATTACGCCATCGGGCGTTGGCTGCCTGATTATCAACCGCATCAATCATGGCACCGCCGAGCGCTCGCTGGGCTGCAACGCTATGGTTATGCTGCCTTGCTATTAAGCTGGGTACCGATTATTGGTGATCCGCTTTGCGTGGTTGCCGGTTGGCTGCGCCTTCGACAATCTTGGTGCTGGCTGATTATCTTTGTTGCAAAAGCATCGCGCTACCTAGTGATTGTCATCTCAATCCGTTGGGTAGCGGGTTAGGAACTATCATATGCCACGTTTATTGCTTGCCACGTTTTTCTTTCTATCTGTGTTGTCTGGATGCCAGTTGACTGGCTCAGCCCCAACCCAAACACCTGAGGGCGTCACTTGGATTAAAACCGTCGCGCCTCCGCCAGGGAGTGCGCAAGTCCCGTATCAGCAATTTGAATTAGATAATGGACTGACGGTGTTGTTGCATGAGGATCACTCCGACCCTCTTGTCAATGTTGATGTACGTTACCATGTGGGCTCTGCCCGAGAAGAGCCGGGAAAATCAGGCTTTGCGCATTTTTTTGAACATATGATGTTTGAAGGCTCTGAGCACGTAGATGATCACGGAAAACGTATTAAAGAGGTGGGGGGCTATAACAATGGCTCGACCAATCGCGACACCACCCAGTATTACCAGACCGTACCGGCCAACGAGCTTGAGCGTGTCCTTTGGCTTGAATCTGATCGCATGGGCTTTTTGCTGGATGCGGTCTCTCAGCGCAAATTTGAAGTGCAGCGTGACACGGTGAAAAACGAACGGGCATTTCGGATAGACAATGTCCCGTATGGCCGCGTTAACGAGACCATTAATCAAGCACTCTACCCTGAGGGTCACCCATACTCATGGCCGGTGATTGGTTATGTTGAGGACCTTAACCGTGTCGATGTTGGCGATCTCAAGCAATTCTTCCTGCGCTGGTATGGGCCGAATAATGCCACCTTGACCATTGGTGGCGACATTGATGTTCAGACAACCTTAGCGTGGGTGAAAAAATACTTTGGTGATATTCCTCAAGGCCCATCAATACCAGAGGCGAAACCGCAACCGGTCACGCTGGACGGCTCTCGCTTTGTGACATTGGAAGATAAGGTATCGCAACCGGTATTGGTGATGACCTTTCCTACCAGTGTGCCTGAGACGGACACCACGACGCGCCTGGGGGTACTGGCCAATGTATTGGGGCAAGGGCGTGACAGTGTCCTTTATCAATCCCTCGTACAAACGGGGCAGCTGTTAAGTGCAGGCGCATCGCACCAGTGTGGTGAGCTAGCTTGTAAGTTTGAGGTTTACGGTGTCGGTCGCCAAGGTCAATCTCTGGCTGAGATCCGTACCTTGTTAGCGCAAACCATGACGCAGTTTGAGGCAAAAGGCGTCAGTGACGAGGATATCAACCAAATCCAATCCATGGTGGAAGCCGATAATATCTTTGCGCTACAAAGTGTCGACGGTAAGGTCTCACAGCTGGCCAGTGATTATACGCTCTACGGTGATGCAAACCGTATGAATCAGCGCCTTTCACGCCTGAATGCGGTGACCCCTGACAAGGTGATGGAAAGCTATCGGCAGTGGATAAAAGATCAGCCCGCAGTAAACACCAGTGTGGTCCCTATTGGACGGACGGACTTGGTCGCTGCGCCCGCGAATTTTATCTATCAACGTCCAGAATATGAACAGGCACAGACGCAAAACCAGCACGACACGTTAGCACGACGTGAACCCCCAGAAAATTTCGATCGCACCCAGATCCCGGCACCTAATGGGAGTGTCACGGTTAATGTGCCACGCATTTATCGGGCCGACTTGGACAATGGGATGCATCTGGCAGGCACAGTGAGTCGCGAGACACCCACGGTCACCTTGCAGCTTCGTTTACCTGCCGGCACCTTGATGGAGCCTAACGATCAGCGAGGTATCGCTAACTTAACGGCAACCATGGTGACCGAGGGCGCAGCAGGTATGTCGGCCGCTGAGCTCACTCGAGCCCTAGACAAGCTGGGCAGTCAAGTCAATATCGACGCGGACAGTTACCATACACAAATCACGGTAACATCACTGAAAAAGCATCTGGGTGAGACCCTGAAACTCGTGAATAAAACCTTGCGCGCGCCGACCTTTGCAGAAGAAGATTTTGATCGTGTTAAAGCCCAGTTGTTGGAAGGTCTGGCATCTCGCGCCGATGATGCAGGCTGGCTAGCCAGCCAAGCGACAAACCAGCTGTTATATCAAGATGCCACCTTCCGAGCGCCCGAGGGCGGCGTCGCGGAAGATATTGCAGCGATGACACTTGACGATGTTAAACACTTCTATCGCCAGCACTACGTATTGCGAGGCAGCCAACTGATTGTGGTGGGCGACCTTTCTCGTGAACATGCGATCAATCTCGCCAACCGGATCACACCGTGGCAAGCGCAAACGCAGCCTACGGCTCAGGTGGCGCGTGCTGTCCCGAAAGACTACGACCAGGCACAAATTTGGCTGGTAGATAAACCGCAAGCCCCACAAACCAGTATTCGTATGGTGCGCCATGGTATGCCATACGATGCCACCGGCCCGATGTTTAAAACCCGCTTGGCCAACTTTAATTTAGGGGGCAATTTTAATGCGCGCCTGAATCAAAACTTGCGTCAAGATAAAGGTTATACCTATGGCGCGCACAGTGGTGTTTATGGAGGCCGGCAGACAGGCACCATAGAAGTCAGTACCGATGTACGTGCTGATGCGACGCATGATGCGATTAAAGCGCTATGGCAAGAGATGGCGCATGCACAAGAAAATGGCTTTTCGGCACAAGAATTGGCCTATCTGCGTCAATCGAGTGGGCAGCGTGATGCGCTGAGTTATGAAACGCCATGGGAAAAAGCAGGCTTGATAGCACATATTGAAGCCTTTGATTTAGACGACAACTACCGAGAGGCACAAAAAGCCTTATTGCAATCAATCTCATTGCAACAGCTGAATGCCCAGGCGGCACGTTGGTTTGATCCTAACGACTATCAAATTATTGTGGTCGGGGATGCCTCTCGTCTTGGTGATAGCTTACGTCAACTTGGCTTGCCAGTGCGCACGTTAGCGCTCGATTACCGATAAGCCTATTTGGATAAACTTACTCCGCTGCGTGATGGCTTTTGAGTAATAGCTTGTTTATATTGACCGCCACGCAGCTTAAAAAAATAAGAGATACATTTTGACTGACTTTACCCAACGGTTAGCGCGTTTAGCGCAAAACCCAGATGCATTAAAGGGGATTGGCCGCGGATTGGAGCGCGAGGCATTACGCATTACGCCAGCAGGTCATTTAGCGCAAACGGCGCATCCAGAGACACTTGGATCCGCGCTGACACACCGTTGGATCACGACGGATTTTGCTGAATCACTGTTGGAGTTTATTACGCCGGTTAACACGTCGGTGAAAGGGATGCTGGATGAGTTGCAGGATATCCATCGCTTTACCTATCAGCAAATGGGCGACGAACAGTTGTGGCCTATGTCAATGCCGTGCGTGGTGGCATCCGAAGACGATATCACCTTGGCGCAATACGGCAGCTCAAATATTGGGCGGATGAAGACTTTGTATCGCCAAGGGCTCAAGCATCGCTATGGCAGTGTGATGCAAGTGATCTCAGGGGTGCATTTTAACATCTCTTTGCCTGAGACATTTTGGCAGCATCTGTACCACTCAGACACGGTAAGCCAAGCGTCAGTCACCCAAGGTTACTTTGATCTTATTCGTAATTATTATCGCCATGGTTGGATGATCCCTTATCTATTTGGTGCGTCACCTGCTTTATGTGGCTCGTTTATCAAGCATGCGCAAAGCCAGTTGCCCTTTGAGCATATGCCGTCAGGTACGTGTTACTTACCCTATGCAACGTCGCTGCGCTTGAGTGATTTAGGGTATACCAATAATGCGCAAGCGGATCTGAAAATTGGTTTTAACACCCTAGAACAATACCTTGAAGGTTTAAGAAGCGCGATTCGTACTCCCTCACAGGCGTTTGCCAAGTTAGGTATTCGTGATGGCGAGACGTATCGTCAGCTCAACACCAATGTGCTGCAAATTGAAAACGAGCTCTATGCGCCTATACGCCCCAAACGGAATGCCGAAAGCGGTGAAAAGCCGACCGAAGCGCTTGAGCGAGGCGGTGTCGAGTACATTGAGGTGCGCTCTTTGGACGTCAACCCATACAGCCCGGTGGGGATTGAAGAGGATCAGATCCATTTTCTTGATCTCTTTGTCTCCTGGTGTGCGTTATCGCCTTCTGAGCCGATGACCGACCCTGAACTCAATTGCTGGCGTGACAATTGGAACAAGATTGTACTCGAAGGCCGCAAACCAGGATTAACCCTAACAACAGGATGTGAGGGCGAGACCCTGACGCAAGCAGAGTGGGGGTTACAAGTGATGGGTGAGCTTAAGCAGTTGGCGAAAGTCATGGATCGCGCGGTCGACGACCATCGCTATGAAACCGTATGTGATAAAATGATCGCCTGTTTTGATAACCCAGAACTCACGCTATCTGGTCGTGTTCTGGCAGACGTGATCGCGCAAGGCGGTATCGGCGGCCTAGGGCTAGGCCTTGCCCGTGACCATAAAGCGGCGCTAGCGGATGTGTCTTACAAGATCCACAGTGATGCCGAGTTTTTACAAGAAGCCAAAGAGAGCGTTGCGCGTCAAAAAGCGGTAGAAGAAAGCGATACACAAAGCTTTGAAGCTTTTTTGAATGCTTATTTTAAAGACGTGCCCATGGCCGAAAGCTGGTAATTGGACGGACGACGATGAGCAGGAAGCGCTTTTTCCGTCATATTGGCGCATTCTTCACCGTGGTGATGGTATCAGGATGTGCCACGCCACCACCGGATAATCCCAATAACCTCTGTGAGATATTCGACCAACACCCAGATTGGTTTGAAGCAGCGGTTGAGATGGAAGCGGATTGGGGAACGCCCATCCAAGTGGCCATGGCGTTCGTCAAGCAAGAGAGCGCGTTTGTGCATGATGCCCTGCCACCCCGTGATTATGTGTTAGGCATCTTGCCGTGGGGGCGTGTTAGTAGTGCCTATGGCTATGCGCAGGCGCAAGACCCGGCTTGGTCTGATTATCAAAAAGCCACAGACAATGGCGGCTCCCGCACTGACTTTGCCGATGCGTTGCAGTTTATTGGTTGGTATACCGATGCAACCTACCGCCAACTCGGGGTGTCTAAATGGGATGTGTATCGCCAGTATTTGGCTTACCATGAAGGTAGAGGTGGATTTCAGCGCGGCTCGTTTGAGGGGAAACCCGGGTTAAAACGCGTGGCGCGTAAAGTCGAACAACAAGCAAAGGACTACGGTTGGCAGCTAAAAGGTTGCCGACAACGACTCGAGGATAATCTGAGCTGGTGGCCATTTTAAGGGGGCACCGCGAGGAGTAAAGGAGGTAAGATGCCACTACTAGATAGTTTTACGGTTGATCATACACGTATGCATGCGCCAGCAGTGCGGATCGCCAAAACGATGCAAACACCCAGCGGTGATACGATTACCGTTTTTGACCTTCGTTTTTGTCGCCCTAACGAAGAGCACTTGACGGAAAAAGGGATCCACACGCTCGAGCACCTGTTTGCCGGCTTTATGCGTAAGCACCTTAACAGCGATAAGGTCGAGATCATTGATATCTCTCCTATGGGGTGTCGTACTGGCTTCTACATGAGCCTGATTGGGGAGCCCCAAGAGCCTGAGGTGGCGAAAGCATGGGAACTGGCGATGGAAGATGTGTTGGTTGTGCCATCACAAGACAAGATCCCTGAGCTCAACGAGTATCAATGCGGGACGTATGAGATGCACTCACTCAGCGAGGCAAAAGATATCGCTCGTGCCATCATAGATGCAGGGGTGACCGTGAATAAAAACGATGATCTTTCCTTGCCTGAGTCCATGCTACAAACGTTGCGCGTTGACTAGTGTGCCTCTGTCTTGAACGTTAACGGCAGTCCATATTGGGCTGCCGTTTTTCTTGGTATTCATGGCTTTCTCCCTTTTTTGTCTTGATTGCTAGATAAATGCCTGGGAAGTGTAGGCTTTGTTGCATCTTTTTTGCCTCATCAAGCACGCTTCTCGCTTTTCTCGCTGCGTCCGTGCACGGGTTTCGCTAAGCTGACACTGACTTGGAAACAAAAAGGCTGTGGGATAAAAGTGAGTTTACGCACCAGACACCTAAATGACGCGATCCGTTTTTTCCGTTGGTTGACTGGGCTCACCTTGCTGATGGTGATGTCCAGTGCCCACGGATCACTCAATGGCTTTTGGTCTTACGATGAGTACCTTGCCCTGCACCCTGAGCAAAAAAGCTTAACCACCGAATTGGACGCTCAGGTACAAGCAGAGCCGGTGCCTTTTTTAGGTGCCATGGAGCCAATAAAAATCTCTGTGGTGGTGCCAGGCGAGCAAATATCCGATTACTGGCAACGTAACGTACGTGCCTTCGAGCGGCGGCTGAATGCACTTAATATCCCATATGAGCTCCAACAAGTCACGACGCGCCCCAATACCGATATTCGTGAACAAAGCGCCTCGTTGTATGCGGCGCTGCGTGATGGGGCCGATTACCTCATTTTTACCTTGAACAGTGTGCGCCATCGTAAGTTTATTAACCATGTGTTATCCCAGAACAAAACCAAGCTTATTTTGCAAAACATCACCACGCCCGTAAAAGCGTGGCAAGATAATCAACCATTCTTATATGTGGGGTTTGATCACCAACGTGGTAGCCGTGCGTTGGCAACCTATTACCAAGAGCGATATCCTGAAGGCGTGAATTATTCGGTGCTTTATTTTTCGCAAGGTTATGTCAGTGATGCACGGGGAGATACCTTTATTGAGGCCATGAGCTCGCACGCTGATAGCAACTTGCTGTCTGCCTATTACACCAAGGGTGACCGAGAGTCGGGTTACCAGGCGGCCAAAGCGATGCTAAACAATAATCCAACGCTCGACTTTATTTATGCGTGTGCAACCGACGTCGCGTTTGGCGCTGTCCAGGCCCTCGATGAGCTAGGCCGTGACACGGTTGGACTCAATGGCTGGGGAGGTGGCTCAGCAGAGCTTGACGCGATTGCCGCCGGTCAACTTGATGTGACTGTGATGAGAATGAATGATGATACAGGTATCGCCATGGCCGAGGCGATCAAACGTGACATTGAGCATCAACCTGTGCCTGTGGTCTATTCTGGGCGGTTTGAAGTGGTCACTCGCTACGATGATCCCAAGCGAATAGAGGCACTTAAGAAAAAAGCATTTAGGTATTCGGACTAAAAAATGGCCATATCGGGTTCGCCGAAGCTGTCACTGTCTCAATTACTGACCCGTTTGATCGTGGTCTTTTTCCTCTTTGTGACGGCCGGGGTGTATATACAGAGTTATCAGCTTACTTTGGCGGGGATTAATCAAGAAATTACCCGCACGCTGACGCAGACGTCTCGCCTGTTGCAAAATGTGTTTGACAGTCGTCTCACATCACTACAAATCCACCAAAATACCAATGCGGCCAGTGTGACACTGCAATCAATGGTGGCGAATGAGAACAGCGCGGCGTTGGATGACTATTTTATCGAGCAAGAACAGCAAGACGTGGCCAACACCCCCGATTTTCGTTTTATCGCCAAAGACGATCGGGTGCTGTGGCATGATGGTAGCAGCCTCTTTCATGGTATTGATCGTGAGCAGTTAGAGCAGCTACGCCTCCAGTTAAGGGGGATTAATCGGTGGGCGTTAACCACCATCACCACAGAGATGGAGCAGAGCTACCTGTTAATGCGACGCACACCGATTGTATTTCAATCCAGCGGCAAGCTGGGGGGCTACTTATATGTGGTGGTGATGCTTAATGGCAACTTCTCGTTTGTCAAAAGTTTGCAGCGCGCGAGCGGTACGCAAGCGGTGTGGTTGTCTGCAGATAATGTCACTCTCGCCTCGACGCTGAGCAGCAACGATGAGATTGGGCGCGATCTTACGCTGCCCTCGCCAGGAGAGAGCCAGGCGTTTCGCCACTATTTGGTGAGCCAAGCCAAGTTACGCATCGCCGGTGAGCCTTCAAAAATTGCTCTGTTGTCGGCACAGCAAAATGACAATGTGGTGGCACTGCAACGGCAAATGGGGATTAACCTGCTGCTGACCACGATGGTGATTATCGTGGCAGCGATCTGGGTTAACCGATTTGTGCAAACGCGCATCGCGGATTCATTGGAAAAATTGATGCGTTATACCCAAGGCGCGCGCTCGCGACAGCGCACCTTGCCTTTTGCGGGCTCGGATATTGAAGAGTTTAACCATATCGGTAAGACGCTGGAGTCCACATTTGATGCCTTGTATGAAAAAGAGCGCTCCCTACAAGACCTGTTTGACTATGCCTTGTCGCCCATCATCGTTTGGGACACCCACTTTGATATCACACGTATTAACCCCGCGGCCAAACTAAAGCTTAACTATGACGAGCAAATCCATGCCTCTAGTTGGCTCTACGACCAGTTTATGTATGCGATTACCCCTCATCTACAACGTGCATTAAACGGGACGATTTTAAAAGGGGTGAATATCGAGATTGATCGTCGGGTTTACCGTTGGAACTTAGCGCCGTTGATGGTCGACAACCAAGTGAAAGCGGTGATTGGGCAGGGGCAAGAAATCACTTCTTTGATTGAAGCGGAGCAACAAAGCCAACGCGCTAAAGAAGCGGCAGAAGCCTCTGCCCGTGCCAAGTCTGAGTTCTTGGCTAAGATGAGCCATGAAATTCGAACGCCGCTCAATGGTATTTTAGGTATAACCCAGATATTGAGTGATAAGGCGAAAGAAAAAGAGCAAAAAGAGCTGCTAGGGAGTCTCTATCAAAGTGGTGAGYACTTACTTACTGTGTTAAATGATGTGCTTGATCTTTCCAAAATTGAACAAGGAAAGATGACTATCGAGCACGGCGACTTTTATCTGCACGACATGATTCGCACGGTTGAGAATATCTATACCCCGATTTGTGAGAGCAAACAGATTGCACTGACCATTGATGCTCCCGTCGCCGATGACACCATGGTGTGCTCTGATCAATCACGTCTGACTCAGATCCTGTTCAACTTGATGAGCAATGCGGTGAAGTTTACCCATGTTGGCAAGGTGGGGATGACCATCAAATTAGTCGAGTCGGGTGAGCAAACACGCTTACATATAGAGGTCACTGACACGGGGGTGGGGATGAATCAACAAGCGCTATCATCCTTGTTTGATCCCTTTGTACAAGCCGATTCCAGCGTCACGCGCACATACGGAGGCAGTGGCTTGGGCTTATCTATCGTGAAAAGCTTACTCGACTTGCTCGGAGGAGAGATTGATGTGACCAGTGAGCCGGATAAAGGTAGCCGCTTTATGGTCACTGTGCCTGTGGCTGTGACACACGCTAAACCGGCACAAACCGTAGAGGCCGACCCTTTTGACCCCGCGTCTTTGGGCATAGAGCGGTTGTTGCTGGTCGAGGATAACAAAATCAATGCCATGGTGGCTCAAGCCTTTTGCAAAAAATACCAGATTGAAGTTGATTGGGTGAAAGATGGGGAGCAGGCCCTCGAGCGTCTCCAACAAGCGCATTATGATCTGGTATTAATGGACAATCATATGCCGAAGCTTGGCGGCATTGATGCGACAAAAGCGATTCGTAAAACGTTGGGTCTCGATGTCCCCATTTATGCGTGCACGGCCGATGCGTACGGTCACGTTCATGAGGCTTTTTATCAAGCAGGTGCCGACTATGTGRTAGTGAAACCGATCAAAGAGGCCAGCTTTATTGAGGCATTACGGCATTATACCTGTACGGAAAACAGCTCTTCATGATGGCAGTGGTAACGGGCGATCAGATGATGACCTAAAAAGGGCAAGCACAAAAAAGGTGGGGAATGCCCCACCTTTTTTGTGCGTTCATCTCATGGCATGGCTTTTTCAGCGTGCTAGTGCCGTGATATGGCTGATGCGAAGTGGCTCAACTAGCTGTTTACACTCGCTTGTGGTTGCTTAGCCGGCAACACCTTCACTTGCTTAATCATATTGTCTGCGACATCGACAATTTCAATATGGTGGCCATCAATCTCCACACTTAAGCGGTTGTTAGGGATATCTTCCAAATGTTCGAGGATGAGCCCATTGAGGGTGCGCGGCCCATCGGTTGGTAAAGCCCAATTAAGGCTCTTATTCAAGTCGCGAATATTGGCGCTGCCCTCAATCAGATACCCACCGTCGGTTAATGGTGTAATTTCTTCTGCCAAGCTTGGAGACAATGATGTTGTAAATTCACCCACGATCTCTTCGAGAATATCTTCCAAGGTCACCAAACCTATCATGTCGCCATATTCGTCAACGACCAAACCAATACGTTGCTTATTGCGCTGGAACTTCAGCATTTGCACGTTCAGTGGTGTGCCTTCAGGAATGAAGTAAACCTCGTCGGCGGCACGAAGCAGCGTTTCTTTGTTAAATTCGTTTTTCTCAACCATTAAGCGGTACGCTTTGCGCACGCGCAGCATGCCAACGACTTCGTCGATGGTGTCGCGATAGAGTACCATCCGTCCATGCGGAGCATGAGTGAATTGGCGCATGATCGACTTCCAGTCATCATTGATATTGATCCCGGTGATTTCATTACGGGGTACCATAATGTCATCCACGGTCACTTCTTCTAACTCAAGAATCGACAGCAGCATATGCTGGTGACGGCGAGGGATCAGACTCCCTGCCTCATTAACAATCGTGCGCAGTTCCTCGGTGCTTAAGCTGTCTTTGCCATCCGCCTTGGCGCCTAATCCCAGTATCCGTAAAAAGCCATTGGTAATAAAGTTCACCAAGCTGACCAACGGATAGAACACTTTCATCAGAATGGTCAGTACAAAACTGCTGATAAAAGAGACCCGTTCCGGGTAGAGGGCGGCGAGGGTTTTAGGGGTAACCTCAGCGAAGACCAAAATCACCATCGTCAGTACCCCGGTGGCGATCGCAATACCGGCATCGCCATAAAGACGCAACCCCAATACGGTCGCGATTGACGAGGCAAGAATATTTACCAGGTTATTGCCGATCAGGATAAGCCCAATCAATCGGTCTGGCCGAGTGAGCAGTTTTTCGACCCGCTTAGCGCCGCTATGGCCTGATTTAGAAAGGTGGCGTAACCGGTAGCGGTTAAGGGCCATCATGCCTGTCTCAGACCCGGAAAAATAACCGGAAATGACGATAAGCAATACCAAAAGGGAAATTAAAATTCCCGTCGATATGTCGTCCAACGAACTGTTCCTTACGTTTGTTTTAAAATCAGAGCCTATGCTCGAGTGTATACTACCGCCACGCGCAGGGGCCGGTTGCCCTCTGTGATGCGCGCGCTGTCTTAACCCGCGATCAGAATCTCACGGACAAAACGACTGCCAAAATAGGCTAAAGTGAGTAGAAAGGCGCCCACAATACTAAACCAGACCACCCGGCGTCCACGCCAGCCTGATTGATAATGCCCCCAAAGGAGAACGCCATACACGACCCAAGCGGCCATAGAAAGGAAGGCTTTGTGCGCTTTCCCTTGCGCGAACATATCATCGACAAAAATAAATCCTGTCATTAGAGTGAAGGTTAATAGTACCTGACCCACCAAAATGATGTTGAAAAGCTGTCGTTCCACCATCATTAAAGGAGGGACATTGTGATTAATGACCTGGCGTTTTTTATGTTTGAGTTGATAATCCAACCAGGCCAACTGCAGCGCATAGAGCGTAGCGATCATCAAGGTTGAATAGGCGAACAGCGCCAGAGAAATGTGCAATAGCACCTCTGGGTGCGATTCGAGATGGGTAATAAAGGCACCGGGCAGCAGGGTCGCGCTCGCCAAGTTTAGCCCAGCGAAGGCATAAACCACCGGGAGCAAGAACCACAGCCGCAATCGAAAAATTAGCCCTGTGGTCATCATCGCAATGATAAAACTCACCAAGGAGGCGACGTTGAGCATGCTAAGATTCTGTCCTGTGCCGGATAAAATCAGGTCTTTTAACAAATAAGCATGCAGCGCCAGCGCAGCCACGGCGGTGAAAAAGACCGGCTTCGCACTAATTTGATTGTTGCTGGACAAGCCGGGGATGATCTGCAAAATGGCGGCCAGATAAAGCATTGATGCGAATAAGGCTGTCAGAATTTCCATCGTCACCGATCAGTCAGTTAATCAATAAGAATGAAGGTGTGAGTATACCTTGCCTCAATCTTCGTCGCTATCGATACATGCAAGCGATGGGGGGATTGCGGTATAATCTCAGTAATTTCGCGACAGCGATTGCACCCAGATGAAAAATCATGGGCCAATAGGACGAGTGGGCGAGTAACGCATGTTTGAAAACTTATCAGAACGTTTATCCCGGACGCTCAAAAATGTGAGCGGCCGTGGTCGGTTAACGGAAGACAATATCAAAGAGACCCTACGCGAAGTGCGTATGGCGCTGCTGGAAGCCGATGTCGCGCTCCCTGTGGTTCGTGATTTTGTCAAACGCGTCAAAGAACGCGCCGTTGGCATTGAAGTGTCTAAAAGCCTGACCCCAGGGCAGGAATTTATCAAGATTGTCCAAGCCGAGTTGGAAGCGGTGATGGGCGATGCCAATGAAAAATTGGATCTCGCGGCCCAACCGCCCGCAGTGATTTTGATGGCAGGCTTGCAAGGGGCGGGTAAAACCACCAGTGTGGGCAAGCTGGGTAAGATGCTTACCGAGCAAGAAAAAAAGAAAGTCTTGGTGGTGTCTGCGGACGTGTATCGCCCTGCGGCGATTAAACAGCTGGAAACCTTGGCGGGTGAAGTCGGGGTGGATTTCTTCCCCTCGAGTGCTGACCAAAATCCCGTTGATATTGCCAAAGCGGCGGTTGATCACGGCAAGCTGAAGTTCTACGACGTGGTGATTGTCGATACCGCGGGTCGCTTGCACGTTGACGACGCCATGATGGACGAGATCAAGGACGTTCATAGTGCGGTCAACCCAGTAGAGACCTTGTTCGTGGTTGACGCGATGACAGGTCAAGATGCGGCAAATACCGCCAAAGCCTTTAATGACGCGTTGGCGTTAACGGGTGTGGTATTGACCAAAGTTGATGGTGATGCACGTGGCGGTGCGGCATTATCGGTGCGCCATATCACC
This sequence comes from Salinivibrio sp. ML290, assembly GCF_001995695.1. NCBI lineage: Bacteria > Pseudomonadati > Pseudomonadota > Gammaproteobacteria > Vibrionales > Vibrionaceae > Salinivibrio > Salinivibrio sp. ML290. The sequence continues at coordinate 311,034 of NZ_MUEY01000002.1, forward strand.
GGCAAGCCGATCAAATTTTTGGGTGTGGGTGAAAAAACCGACGCACTGGAGCCTTTCCATCCTGACCGGGTGGCATCCCGTATCTTAGGGATGGGCGATGTCTTGTCGCTTATCGAAGATCTCGAGCGTAATGTCGATAAAGACAAAGCCGAGAAAATGGCCAAGAAGTTTAAGCAGAAAAAAGGCTTCGACTTGGCCGATTTTCGCGACCAGCTTGAGCAGATGAAGGGCATGGGTGGCATGATGGGCATGATGGATAAGTTGCCTGGGATGTCGAATGTGCCCGACAACGTGAAAGATAACGTTGATGATAAAATGTTCTTGCAGATGGAAGCGATCATCAACTCGATGACACCCCGTGAGCGCCAGCGTCCAGAAATTATCAAAGGGTCGCGTAAAAAGCGGATTGCTGCGGGTTCAGGTACCCAAGTACAGGACGTGAACCGTCTTCTTAAGCAGTTTACCCAAATGCAGAAAATGATGAAGAAGATGCAAAAAGGTGGCATGCGCAACATGATGCGCCAAATGAAAGGCATGATGCCACCGGGTGGTGGCCCAGGTGGGCCTGGCGGATTCATGGGCTAATCAGATAGCGGACTTGCCTGTCAGCCCAGTGCTGGCAGGCAGATCAACTCGCTGTGAGGCTTGGGACAACTGGTGGAAATTTGACTAAACCAGTTGCATTCACAGCAATAAAGAGTAAAATTCCCGAGCTTTATTTTGGCACGAGGCCCCGCATTGCTTACGCGAAACGGGGCCAATTTTATTAAGTAATGCAAATGAGGACGATATGGTAACCATTCGTTTGGCACGTCATGGCGCGAAAAAACGCCCATTTTATCAAATCGTTGTAGCTGACAGCCGCCAGGCGCGCGACGGTCGCTTCATCGAGAAAATCGGTTTCTTTAACCCTGTTGCTCAAGGCCAGGAAGAGAAACTACGCCTTGACCTGGATCGCGTAAACCACTGGGTTAGCGAAGGCGCAACGGTTTCTGACCGTGTGGCTAAGCTAGTTAAAGACGCCGCGAAAGCAGCGTAAGTCTCCAGTGTCAGGGTTAAAAGAAGAAATGAGTGAGCAAGATACTATCGTGGTTGGCAAGCTAGGCGCGTCATACGGTATTCGTGGCTGGCTCAAGATTTTTTCTTACACTGAAGAAGCTGAGAGCATTTTTGCCTACTCACCTTGGTATATCCAGGTGCGTGGCGAGTGGCAACGTTTCGAGTTAGAAGACTGGAAACGCCACAACAAGGGGTATGTTGCCAAGCTCAAAGGGCTGGATCAGCGCGAAGACGCGCAGATGCTGACCAATGCTGAGATTGCAGTAGGGACTGAGTCGCTGCCTGCTTTATCAGATGAAGAGTTTTATTGGCGTGAGCTGTTTGGCATGGACGTGGTGAATGCGAAAGGCTACCACCTCGGTACGGTGACTGACATGCTCGAAACCGGCTCTAACGACGTACTTGTCGTCAAAGCCAACCTCAAAGATGCTTTTGGCAAAAAGGAACGCTTAATTCCGTTCCTTGAAGAGCAGGTTATCAAGTCAATTGATCGCACTGCTCAACGGATCGAAGTTGACTGGGATCCTGGTTTTTAAACTCCAACGGTAAGCGAGCGGAAATATGTGGGTTGGCATTATTAGCCTGTTTCCTGAAATGTTCCGAGCGGTCACTGATTTTGGAGTCACGGGCCAAGCGGTAAAAAAAGGGCTGTTAAACGTCGAAACGTGGAATCCGCGTGATTTCACCCACGACAGACACCGTACGGTTGATGATCGACCCTACGGCGGTGGCCCCGGTATGTTGATGATGGTTGAGCCGTTGCGCGATGCTATTCACGCTGCCAAACATGCCGCAGGCGATAAAGCGAAAGTGGTTTACCTCTCTCCGCAAGGGCGCAAGCTCGACCAAGCGGGGGTTGAATCACTGGCTAGCAATGACAAACTTATTTTGATTTGCGGCCGGTATGAAGGGGTAGATGAGCGCATTATTCAAACCCATGTAGACGAAGAATGGTCGGTGGGAGATTTTGTGCTCAGTGGGGGCGAGCTGCCCGCAATGACGCTGGTGGACGCGGTTGCTCGGTTTGTACCGGGTGTACTCGGCGACATGGCGTCAGCAGAGGAAGACTCCTTTGCTAACGGGTTGTTAGACTGTCCACACTACACACGTCCAGAAGTGTTAGACGGGTTGGGGGTACCAGAGGTGCTAAAATCCGGCAATCACAAGGACATTCGTCGCTGGCGATTAAAGCAATCGCTAGGTCGCACTTGGCTACGACGACCAGAGCTCCTGGAAAACCTAGCTCTGACTGACGAACAGGAATCACTACTTGCCGAGTTCATAAAAGAACACCGTGCAAGTGCCGAATCAAATTGAGTTTCAGTTTATTCTAGGGTTATAAACAATGAGTAACATCATCAAGCAGCTCGAAGAAGAGCAAATGAAAAAAGACCTGCCTGAGTTTCAAGCAGGTGACACTGTCCTGGTACAGCTTAAAGTAAAAGAAGGTAACCGTGAGCGTCTGCAGCCATATGAAGGTGTGGTTATCGCTAAGCGCAACCGTGGTCTACACACTGCATTTACCGTACGTAAAGTATCAAGCGGTGAAGGTGTAGAGCGTACTTTCCAAATCCATTCGCCAGTTATCGACAGCATTACTGTTAAACGTCGCGGTGCAGTACGTCGTGCCAAACTGTACTACCTGCGTGAGCGTTCTGGTAAGTCAGCTCGAATCAAAGAGCGTCTTAACAAGAAGTAATCGCCCTCGGCGTTTATTGCTCAAAAAGCCCGTCCACTTGGACGGGCTTTTTTATTGTCCTCAACCAACCGCTCAACCGCTCTTACAACCGTTTACTCGGCCATGCGACCACTCACCGACAAAGCAGATGAATGTGGCGGCTATGTAGGCAAAATGGCATCTGTACCCTACTAAAAGATTGACAGCTTAGCTGCTAACGACACGGAGAACAGCGATGTCCTGGTTTTTATTATGCGTGGTGACCTTGATTGTGGGCTATTTCACTTACGGCACCTTCATTACCAAAATCTTTGGGCCTAAGCCGCAGAAAGCGACACCGGCCATGAGCATGAACGATGGCGTGGATTATGTGCCGCTGTCGGACAAAAAAGTCTACCTGATTCAGCTTTTGAATATTGCTGGGTTAGGTCCCATCTTTGGCCCGATTCTCGGTGCCTTGTACGGTCCTGTAGCCATGTTGTGGATTGTGTTTGGCTGCATTTTTGCGGGGGCTGTCCATGACTACTTCTCTGGCATGCTGAGTGTCCGCGCAAATGGCGCTTCTGTGCCTTCTGTGGTCGGCGAGCATCTGGGTAACTTCGCTAAACACTTTATGAACTTCTTTGCGGTGTTGCTCTTGATGTTGGTCGGCGTGGTATTTGTGCTCGGTCCCGCCAAGTTGTTGGGTAGCCTGTCAGAAATGAGCGTGGCGATGTGGGTGGGGATTATCTTTGCCTATTATGTGCTGGCGACAGTGGTACCCATTGATAAAATCATCGGCCGTTTTTATCCCGTGTTTGGTGCCTTGCTTGTCTTTATGTCGGTCGGCTTGATTATCGGCTTGGCCGTGAGCGATCACAGCTTCTACAGCCAAGGGCTAGACTTTGCGACTAACTTCCACCCAACCGATCTACCACTGTGGCCATTGCTGTTTATTACTATCGCTTGTGGAGCAGTATCCGGCTTCCACGCCACCCAGTCGCCATTGATGGCGCGCTGCATGCAAAATGAAAAATCAGGGCGCTTTATCTTCTATGGCGCGATGATCGGTGAAGGTGTGATTGCACTTATCTGGTGTAGCCTGGGCTTGAGCTTCTATGAGTCGAGTGAGGCGCTTAATCAAACGCTGGCTAACGGTGGCCCGGCTGCGGTGGTGCATGAGGTTTCTACCTCGCTACTTGGCACTGTGGGAGGCATTATGGCGGTCTTAGGCGTGATAGTGCTGCCGATTACCTCGGGTGATACCGCTTTCCGCTCTGCGCGCCTGATTATCGCCGACTTTCTGAAAATTCAGCAAAAACCAATGGTGAAGCGCCTGATGATTGCAATCCCCATGTTTGTGGTGGGCTTTTTGATCACCAAAGCGGAGTTTGGCGTGATTTGGCGTTACTTCGGCTGGGCCAACCAAACCACCGCGATGATCATGCTATGGGCCGCGGCGGCTTACCTGATTAAACGTGATAAATTGCACTGGGTGTGCACGATTCCGGCGATGTTTATGACCGCAGTGACTGTTACCTACTTAGCTAACGCTGAAATCGGGTTTAGCCTACCGATGAATATCGCTACCATCATCGGCGTGGGGGCGACAATTGCTGCCACTATCGCTTTCTTTGTCGGCTACAAACCGAATCCACAGTTGATCGCGGATGAGAAATGATGGTCATGTCATCAGAGCGACTAGCGTGTATGCCCATGGATTGATTTTTATCTAAATGATTGGTCTTACGGCAATATCTGCGCAAATACGCTAAGATCTAAGCCTCAGCTTCTGCTGGGGCTTTTTTATGTAGGGGAAGGGTTTAGCATGATAAAAACGTTTTTAGCACTATGGGGTGTCGTACTGTTGGTCGGATGTGCCGCATCGACTACCCAAGGCTTGGTTGATGAGCAGAACTGGTATGGACTTGGCGAGCAAGATGGACAGCGCGGGTTGCCACAGCGCTCGTTAAGCGATTTGCGGACGTTAGCCTCTGAGGCTGGCGAGACCATCAATGCCAACTATCTCGATTACGAGCAAGGCTATATTCATGGTATTGACGCCTATTGCGATCCCAAGCATGCCTACCAACTGGGATTAGATGGCAACCCCTATATGGGCGTGTGTGAAAGTCGCCCTGGCTCTCAGCGTTTTAGAATGGAGTGGCAGCGCGGCTACAACGACTTTCAAAGCCAAGCAAATGGGCTTTTCTACTAACGCGCGGTGAGAGTTACTGGCATAAGCCCAGCTTGTCTTTCAGTGTTTTGAGATAGCGGCGGCTCACAGGTACCACATAGGCAGATTGCGTGATCACTTCGGCAAGGCCGTTGTCGAGTAGCTGGATTTCGCGGATAGTGGCCGGATGCACTAAGTATTGGCGATGACAGCGTATTAAGGGGGTTTTGTCTTCCAAAACCTTGAGTGAAAGGTGCGTGGTAGATTCGCCTTTTGCTGTGAGTAGCGCGACCCCACTTAGCGCGGTACGTGCGACCTCCACCTCTTGGTGAGGGATCAACGTAATTCGATTGTGTCCGGCGCAAGGGAGCAAATCCAACGCGGGCGTGATCACTTGGTAGTCGTGTTTCTGGCTCAGCTCACGGGTGAGTTTTTCCAGTGATTTCTTCAATCGTCCAGTTTCGACGGGTTTGAGCAAATAGTCGAATGCATTTTCCTCAAACGCTTGTACGGCGAATTCATCATAGGCGGTCACGAACACCACCTTGGGCATGGTATCGGGGTCGAGCATCGCGAGTAGCTCTAAACCGGTCACGCGAGGCATCTGAATATCTAAAAACACCACATCGGGGCGGGTTTGATTGATAGCTTTCAGCGCGTCGATGGCATTGTTGCACTGTCCAACCACCTCAACGCCACCGAGTGCCAGTAACTCATCTTCCAAGGCTTCACGTGCATGAAGCTCATCATCAACAATCAATGCCTTTATCATCCCTGTCTCTCCTTGTTGGGGGCTTGATAGGTTAAGGGTAGAGTGACGGTTGCCCGCGTCCACACATCGGGCTGACAGGTCATTTTCAGCGCGTATTGGCTACCAAACAACCCGCGCACGCGCTTATCGACAATACGCATTCCTAGTCCTGAGTGTTGTGCTGCCGGTTGATAAAGCCCGGCATTATCTTCCACTTGTAAATACAGGCATTCGCCTTCTTGCCAGCCACGGATCACAATTTTACCGCCTGCCATCAATTGACTGATCCCATGCTTCACGGCGTTTTCAACCAAAGGTTGTAAGGTAAAGCTTGGGATCACCGCGTGTAAGATAGCCGGGTCAATCTGCTTTTCAACACTCATACGATCGGCAAAGCGGGCATGTTCGAGCTCTAAGTACGCATCAAGATGACTCAGCTCTTGCTCAAGCGACACCGTTTCGCGATTTTGCTTGAGGTTGCTGCGAAAGAAGGTTGATAAGTGCTGGATTAACTGGCGAGCACGTTCCGGCTCACGCCTGACCACCGCACTAATGGTGTTTAAGGCATTGAACAAAAAGTGCGGGTTCACTTGGGCGCGCAACAAGTTTAACTCGGCTTGGGTGAGCAAGCTTTGTTGGCGCTGATAACGCCCGGTCAAAATCTGGTTGGAGAGGAGTCGCGCGATCCCCTCACCCATGGTGACATTGATCGCCGAGAAGAGTTTCCGTTTAGGCTCATAAAGTTTCACCGTGCCTAGCACATAACCATCACCGCCGCGCAATGGGATCACCAGCACTGAACCGAGTTTGCAGTAAGGTGATAACGAACAGCAGTAGGGCGTATCGGCGCCATCGATATAAATTAATTGATCATCGGCAATCGCGCGACGGGTGTAATCTGAGGCAATAGGCGTACCGGGCAGGTGGTGATCATCGCCAATACCGGTAAAGGCGAGGATCTTTTCGCGATCGGTAATTGCGACGGCCCCGACCCCTGTCTCTTGCTGAATAATGGCAGCCACTTGTTCACTGCTTTGCTGATTAAAGCCGCTACTTAAAATACCGACCGATCGTTCAGCAATTTTTAGCGCCTTACTGGAAAACGCCGCTGAATAGCGTTCGAACAGGGTTTTTCGGTCGACAATAATACTCATAAACATCGCGGCACCGACTGAGTTAGCGATCACCATGGGCGCAGCAATCGCGCTGACTAACTCGTATGCACGGCTAAAGGGCTCAGCCACCGCGAGAATAATCGCCATTTGCACCAGCTCGGCGACAAACGTCACCCCTAACACTACGGTAGGGGAAAATAAACGGCTGGTTTGGTTGCGGGACACTAAGTAGCGGTGCATTAAACCACCAATTAACCCTTCGGCGGTTGTCGATATAGCGCAGGCGAGATCGGTAAAGCCGCCTAAACTGTAACGGTGCAGCCCGCCTGTCAGCCCAACCAAAAACCCCACGACCGGCCCGCCCAGTAATCCCCCCATCACCGCGCCAATTGCGCGAGTATTGGCAATCGCATCTTGGATACTTAAACCAAAGTAGGTGCCGAGAATACAAAAGCCTGAGAAGAGGAAATAACAAACGACTTTATGCGACAGCCGTCCTGAGATACTCAGTAGTGGCATAAACGCCGGCGTTTTACTCAGCAAATAGGCGATCACTAGATAAACGCTCATTTGCTGCAAGAGGGAAAGAACCAGGGCCATAACCACCCACACAAAAATGACGGATAGGTTATAGTAACGATTGACGGTTTAAGACTCTATCTTAAATTCGAGTGTAAACTTTAATTTACTAAGTAAATTAAATGATACACTCACTATTGCTTTTAGAATAGAGCCTGGTATTGTCGTGTAAAACTTAATGAACAAATCAAGGCAAGGCTATGCAGCAAGACTCGGTAACCAATATCCACATTCGTGACGAGCAGGTGCTTCTCACACCAGAGCAGCTCCGTGCCCAGTTCCCGATTGAAAAAAGTACTCGTGCGGCGATCAGCCAAGCGCGACAAACCGTGGCGGATATTATTCACAAACGCGATCACCGCTTGTTAGTGGTGTGTGGCCCTTGCTCCATTCATGATGTTGAGGCGGCCAAAGATTACGCGCGTCGTCTGAAAGCCTTGTCGGATGAGCTGAGTGATCATTTGTTTATTGTAATGCGGGTTTACTTTGAAAAACCACGCACCACCACTGGCTGGAAAGGCTTAATCAACGATCCGCATCTGGATGGCAGCTTTGACGTGGAGTCTGGCTTAAAGCAAGCGCGTGGTTTGCTCACGGATTTAGCGCAAATGGGGATCCCGCTGGCCACCGAAGCACTGGATCCGATCAGCCCGCAATACATAGGCGATCTGTTTAGCTGGGCGGCGATTGGTGCGCGCACCACCGAGTCGCAAACCCATCGTGAAATGGCCAGTGGACTGTCGATGCCAATCGGCTTTAAAAATGGCACGGATGGCAATCTGGCCACCGCCACCAATGCGATGAAAGCCGCTGCGTCTGGGCACCGGTTTATGGGGATCAACCAAGCCGGCCAAGTAGCGTTATTGAATACTCAAGGAAACCCAAACGGCCATGTGATCCTGCGCGGCGGCAAGCAAACCAACTACGACTCAGTGTCTGTCGCTGAATGTGAACAGCAAATGGAAGCGGCGGGACTAAATCCGTCTCTCATGGTGGATTGTAGCCACGCGAATTCTCGCAAGGATTATCGTCGCCAACCGCTGGTGGCGGAAGATGTGATCCATCAAATTAAACAAGGCAACCGCTCTGTGATTGGCTTGATGATCGAAAGTCACCTCAATGCTGGCAACCAATCAGCGGATCTGCCGAAAGATGAGATGGCGTACGGTGTGTCGATCACCGATGCGTGCATTGATTGGGCGTCTACCGAACAATTGTTGCGTCATGCTCACCAAGAGCTGGCAACCTCTCTTCAACAACGTATTCAACAGGGCTAAATCATGGTGGCAGAACTGAGCCGATTGCGCGATCAAATCGATGATGTCGACAAGCAAATGGTGAGCTTGCTCGCGCGCCGTTTAGAACTGGTCGCAGAAGTGGGAGAGGTAAAAAGCCAACATGGCTTGCCCATTTATGCGCCGGACCGTGAAGCAGCGATGCTCGCTTCGCGTCGTCAAGAAGCACAGTCGCAAGGCGTGCCACCAGACTTAATTGAAGATGTGCTGCGTCGTACTATGCGTGAATCGTACAGCAGCGAAAACGACTCTGGCTTTAAGTGTCTAAACCCGGATTTACGCCAGGTCGTAGTCATTGGCGGTAAAGGGCAGCTAGGTGGGTTGTTCGCGCGCTTGTTTGCGCTTTCTGGCTATCAGGTCACTGTGCTGGATAAAGACGATTGGGAGCATGCGGATACCTTGCTGGCTGACGCGGGTATGGTGGTGGTGTCGGTACCCATTGACGTTACGGAAGCGGTCATTAGTAAACTGACCCAGCTGCCAGACGATTGCTTATTAGTGGATCTCACCTCCATCAAATCAGGTCCGCTACAAGCGATGTTAGCCGCGCATTCAGGCCCAGTGGTCGGTCTACACCCGATGTTTGGCCCCGATGTGGCCAGCCTTGCCAAGCAGGTGATTGTTTATTGCGACGGCCGACATCCTGAGGCATACCAATGGTTGTTGGAACAGTTTAGGATTTGGGGCGCTGGGCTACATCGGATAAGCGCCATCGAGCATGATGAAGGCATGACGCTGATCCAAGCGCTGCGCCACTTTACGTCGTTTGTTTACGGCGTGCATCTGGCAGAAGAAAACCCCAACTTAGATCAGCTCACCGCGCTAAGCTCACCGATTTATCGCTTAGAGCTTGCCATGGTGGGGCGCTTGTTCGCCCAAGATGCGGGTCTGTATGCGGATATTATTATGTCCTCGCCGCAAAACCTGGCGATGATCAAACGCTTTTATCAGCGTTTTGGGGAAGCGATTGATTTGCTCGAGCAACATGATAAGTCCACGTTTGTCGATGCCTTCGCGCAAGTGGAAAACTGGTTTGGCGACTATGCCCCACGCTTTTTACAAGAAAGCCAAGGCTTGTTGCGACAAGCCAACGACGCCACCCACCGCACCGTGACCTAGCTTATGTAAACCACTCCGACAATAGATGAAAAATCTATACCCAAACCAGCCACTTGGCTGGTTTTTCTATGTATTATCATTTTGTTTGTAAATACTTTTTTGAAGTTTCAGATAGTCGATCCAAGCTACAAAACACATGAATGCTTGCCCTCTTATACTGATAACTCATTGCTATATAATCCAAAACCAACGAGCATGGTATAGTAAGGCTAGGGAGGAGTTATGAGCGACGATAAAGCAATTGATTGGAGCAAAGAAATAAGCATTGATGGGAATGTTTTTCCTCCTGATACACTGAACCGCGAAAAATATGCAAGTTACTTGACGGGTCTTTTAAAGCGAAAAGGGTATGACCAAAGACGTGGTGATGAGGCCAAACGAACTTATGTTCTTAATCTGAATTCAGAGTGGGGGAGTGGAAAAACATACTTCCTGCGACGATGGAGTGAGAGCATTAAAGATCAACACCCGGTTGTATATGTGAATGCATGGGAGCAGGACTACTCTGATGACCCTCTCATGACTGTTATCACCTCAATGATTGAACAGCTTCGAGAACAGGCAGGTAAGAGTCCGCAGGATATTACCTTTAAAGCCCCAAGAAAACTGCTCGGTTTGCTCAAGGCGGCGACGCCAGCTATCGCGGGTGGCCTAGCCAAAAGATATCTAGGTATTGATCCGGTGAAAATAATGGAGTCAAGCGAAGATGGGCAAATTGGAGAGCATATAGATAATGAAAAGGGTGACCCAATCGATATGGGTACAGCTGCTTCTAAAATGGTTACACATCTACTGGATGAACATTCAGCGAAACTAGAAGCTATCGATAGCCTTAAAAAAGCAATTTCTCAATGGGTTGAAGGTGCAAAGTCTTCATCACAAAAAAGTACTGACAGGAAGCAATTTCCAGCTTTTATTTTTATTGATGAACTTGATCGTTGCCGACCAAGTTATGCAGTTGAGATGTTAGAAACAATAAAACATATTTTTAATATCCCGGGTGTTGTTTTTGTTGTGGCGACAGACACAGAACAATTGCAGCATGCAGTAAAAGCAATATATGGTCAGGGCTTTGATGCTGGAGTTTATCTAGGGCGTTTTTTTGATGCTAGATACACACTAAAAGTAGCAGACTACGAGGATTTGCTATCAGTGCATTGTGATATGAAGAGTATTTCGATGCAAACTCTAAATGATAATGGAATTACTGTTTGGCCTAGAGCATCAACTGAAGAAGTCGATTTTGATGTAGAAATTAAAAATATATCAAATATCCTTACGGGTTTTGGTCTTTCTGCACGAGAGGCTATTCAAGTAGTTGAACGATTAATCTCTATCGTGGCTAACTTGAGTGAGGGGGACTCGCTTAATATATACTATTTGATAATTTTGCTTTGCTTGCATGAGAAGGAGTACGGCATATATAGCCAGATGAGAGATGTGTCATTTTTGAAAACTAGTCAGGGAGATTGGGCAAAGATGAATAGGAAGTATGATCTTCATAATTTAAGAATAAAAATTTTGATCGACCCTCAGTATTTATGTGGAAAAAAATTTATAGTTAAAGATGAACTTGGAAG